>JAJZQR010000121.1 GCA_021806765.1 Chloroflexota bacterium
AGTAAGAAACAGAGCTGACCTTAGACCGCCGGGGAGAGCTACCGGGACGAGGAATGCAGCGAGGAGGGCATCGGGTCGAAGAGGCGACGCATCCTCTCCAATAGTCCAGGCTTCGCCAGACCCTCCTCCACCAGTATCCTCCTCACCGCATGGCGGAGATCTCTGGAGACAGAGTAGCCCGCTACATCCCGTCCTGTCGAACTCAGGAACTGTCGCAATCCGTGCCCGGTCATCACCAGAATGGGCCGGCAACCGGCCCTCCGGGCCGCCACCACGTCCGTTAGAGCATCGCCGATCAGATAGGACTGGGACAGATCCACACCCAACCTGTCTGCTGCCTGAAACAACAGTCCGGGCTGGGGTTTCCGGCAGCCGCAGCCCTCCTCGGGCCGATGGGGGCAGTAGAAGACACCCGCGACCCTCGCTCCCGCCGCCTCCAGAGCAGCGACCATCCGGGCGTGAATGTCCTCTATGGTCTCACGACTGGTGATGCCTCGGTTGATGGCGGCCTGGTTGGTCAGGACCACGATCCTGAAACCGTGGCGGGTGAGTTCGGCCAGGGCGTCAACAGCGTGGGGCAGGAAGACGAACTCCCCCCAGCTCTTCACGTGATCTCGACGGTTGCGGTTAATGACCCCGTCTCGATCGACGAACACCGTCTTCACTGCTCGCCACCTCTGGGAGCTACGCTGCCCCCAACTCCTCCACCGCCCCCGCCTCGCGCAGCGCCACGGAGACGGCGTGATCCAGGATGAGGTGGGCGTCCTCGGCCTGCTCGATGCGACGGCTGGGAACTACGACACTTATGTCCACTACACTCTTCAGTCTGCCACCGGGGTGCCCCGTGAAGCCTACCGTCCTCGCTCCCCGATCCCTGGCCAACTCCACCGCCCGAAGCACGTTGGGCGAGTTGCCGCTCCCGCTGAGGGCGATCACCAGGTCCCCGGGCTGAACCAGGTTGGACAACTGCTCGGCGAATATCTCCTCGTAGGAGGAGTCGTTGGCCCAGGCGGTTATCAGGGCCACGTTGTCGGTCAGCGCAATGGCCCGGATCCGCTTGGCCCCGGGGGTCAGGGAGGTCTTCGCCAGGTCACAGGCCATGTGGGACGCCGTCGCGGCGCTACCACCGTTCCCCACCAGGAACAGCTGCTGGCCCTGCTCCCTCGCCTCCTTCACGGCCTCCACAACCCGCCGGATGTCCTTTCTGGGGAGATTCTTCACCATCTCCACCACTTCATTCAGATAGCGCTCGATCGGGTCCATTGGTCCTTTGCCTCTCGATACCGCCCTGGCCGGTTTCCGGCCCCGCAGGGCGAGCCTTCCCGGCCTCGCGGCGTGTGCCAGCCCGCAGGCGGGAAGTGGTGATTAGGCAACAACCATGCCGATATGGGGAAGAGGTGAGGAGCTACGTCGTCTGGTCGGCGGGGTCTATGTCTTTCCAGCCCATGAGGGTGAGCCCGCGCCTCCAGAGGGCGAAGACCCCCAGGAGGCAAACCGGCAACAGCCACGCCAGATGGAACACCACAGCGAAGCCGAGGGCCAACTCCCTCTCCACGGCAAAGGCACTGAGGGCCAGCACTACCAGGTAGTGATACACACCCACATACCCGGGGGAGGAGGGCACCACCATCCCCAGGTTGGTTATCGCCACCACCAGGGCCGCTGCCCAGATCGGGGCCTGGATATGAAAAGCCAGTTGAGTGAAATAGGCGGTCAAGACGGTCACCAGCCATATGGCGGCGGTGGCAGCCGCGACCCGGAGCAGGGGTCCGGCCCCCTTCAGCCCCTCCATTCCAAGGCAGAGGGCTTCCGCCCACTTCTCGAGCAGCACTTTCCCCGGGAAGCGTGGCGACCTGGACAGCAGTCTCAGGAACAGGCTCCGCCAGCGGGGGTAAGCCAGCAGGATGCAGAGCGCCAACAGGGTCACACCACCGGCACCCACTAGGAGCCCAGACTCTGCCACCCAGGAGGGCAGGTCGGTGGTGGGAAGCACCACGGCGAGCAGCAATGACACACCCACCACATCCAGGATCCTATCGAGGGCCACGGTGGAAAGAACGGCTACGGCGCTCACCCGTTCCATCCTGGCCAGCATGTAGGTACGAGCCAGTTCCCCCAATCTGCCAGGAAGAACGCTGTTCACCAGGTAACCCACCGCCATGCTGTAGAGCAGGTTAACCCGAGACATCTTGCCCGCCGGGAGCAGCAGCATCTCCCACTTGAGCACCTTGATCCACACGTCGACCCCGACGGTGGCGACGGCGGGTATCAGCCACCAGTAGTTGGCCCCCTCCAGGGCGCCCCAGAAACGGTCCCACTCAATATTCCACAGCAGCAGCACCAGGGACACGCCGCTGACGGCGATCCCCACCAGCAGCCTGGTCTGTCCCTTCCTGCCGCCGGGTGCCTTGTCCGTACCATTGCTCAATAGTCCAGCCCTCACCCTGACCCTCTCCCAAAGGGAGAGGGAAATGACCGGTCCCTACTCCGCCCAGTATCGGCCCAGCTTATGAACGTCCTCCTGGGCCTGGCGGTAACTCTCGGGCGTCCCTATATCCAGCAGGTAGCCCTCCAGCAGCCTGCCGAACACGACGCTCCCCTCCGCCAGCAACAGGGGGACCAGATGGTGGCCAAAGTCGTAGTAGCTCTCCGACGGCACCCTCTTCAAGACGGAGGGCTCAACTAGATACACCCCCGCAGCGGCCAGATTGCCCTCTATCTCCCCCGGCTTCGGCTTCTCGACGAAGCGCACCACCCTGCCGGTGGGATCCAGATGCGCTATCCCCTTGGAGGCAGGATCCTCCGTGTACATCAATCCAGCGGTGAGTTCCGCCCCGCTCCGCCGGTGCAACTCCACCAGAGGCGCCAGATCCACATCCAGCAGCATATCCCCATATACCACTAGAAAAGTAGAGTCGAAGTACGACTCCAACTTCTTGGCCGCACCGGCAGATCCAAGGATGGGGTCTTCGCGAGAGTAGGTTACCACGACGCCGAAGCTGCTGCCATCTCCCACGTAGTCGGTGATGACCTCGGGCAGGTGATGGAGGTTGATGGCAACCTCGGTTATCCCCTGACCGCGCAACCAGCGGAAGAGATAGACCAAGAGGGGTGTCCCGGCTACGGGGAGCATGGGCTTGGGGGAGGTGAGGGTGAGGGGACGAAGACGAGTCCCCTCACCCGCCGCCAGAACGAGTGCCTTCACCAAAACGTCACCCACGAACGGGGAGGCAGTCTACCTCCCTCTACGAATTCGCGACTCTCTCCACCTTCACCGCGCACACCTTGAGTTCGGCGATCTTGGCGACCGGATCGTGGGCCGAGGTGGTCAAGGCGTTGGCAGGGGACTCGGCGAAGTGGAAATCCATGAACACGACGCCCTTCGGCACCGCGGTGGTCACCTCGGCTGTGCCCTCAGCACGACCTCGGCGCGAGGATACCCTCACCGGTTCGCCATCGGCTACCCCCAGCCCGGCGGCGTCGGCGGGGTGAATCTGGACGTACTCCCTATCCACCAGGGCGTTCAGTCCCTTCACCCTACGGGTCATAGTGCCTGTGTGGTAATGGTAAAGCCTCCGGCCGGTGGTGAGCAACAGGGGATACTCCTCATCCGGAAGTTCTGCCGCCGGCAGATAGTCCACCGGCGAGAAAAGCCCCCTGCCCCGGGCGAACTTCCCCACGTGGAGGATAGGGGTCCCCGGGTGGTCGAGGGTCGGAACCGGCCACTGCAGCCCCTCCTTCTCCAGACGCTGGAAAGTGATGCCGGCGTAAGATGGGGTGAGCGCGGCGATCTCCTCCATGATCTCCGCCGGGCCCAACTGCCGGAATCCCTCGGCCAGGCTCGCCGTCGTGCCGCCGATCTTCAGCGCCGTCCGGCGGGCGACCTCCTGGATCGCCTCCCAATCGGGGCGCGACTCCCCGATGGGGCCGATAGCCCTACGAAGCCGCTGCACCCGCCGCTCGGTGTTGGTGAAGGTCCCGTCCTTCTCCGCGAAAGAGGCGCCGGGAAGCACCACATCGGCCAGCCTGGCCGTCTCCGAGAGGAAGATGTCCTGGACCACCAGGAACTCCAGAGACTCCAGGGCATGCTTCAGATGGTTGACGTCGGGGTCCGAGAGGAGCGGGTTCTCACCCACGATGTACATCGCCCTGATCTGACCGGCGTCGATGGCAGTCACCATCTCCGGTATCGTTTTGCCTGGTTCCGAGGGCAGCGGGATCCCCCAGGCCGCCTCGAACCCGGCCCGAACGCTTTCCAGAGCCACCTTCTGGTAGCCGGTGTAGACGTCGGGCAGGGCTCCCACGTCGCAGGCCCCCTGGACGTTGCTCTGGCCCCGCAGGGGGTTGACCCCCGCAGAGGGCTTGCCCAGGTTTCCCGTGAGCATTGCCAGGTTGGCGATCGCCTTGACGTTGTCGGTGCCGTGGGTGTGCTGGGTGATGCCCATGGTGTACAGGATGGCCGAGGCGCCACCTGGCCGCCCTCCAGAGGTAGCGTACATCCGGGCGGCCTGCTCGATCTGCTCGGCCGGTACGCCGGTGATCTTGCTGACCAGATCGGGGTTGTACTGCTCGAGGGACCCCCGCCACTCGTCGAAGCCCTCGGTCCGCTCCTCGATGAAGGCGGTGTCCTGCAGCCCTTCCTTTAGGATCACGTGGGCCAGCCCGTTCAGGAGGGCCAGGTCCGTACCGGGCTGCAGCCGAAGCCACAGGTCCGCGATCCGGCACAGGTCGATCTCCTTGGGGTTGGCGACAATCAACCGAGCACCCCGCTGCCGCACGGCCTTGCGGACCTGCAGCCCGATGATGGGGTGGGCCTCGGTAATGTTGCTGCCGATGACCAGCAGACAGGCCGCGTCCTGGATCTCAGCGATGCTGTTGGTCATGGCACCGCTGCCGAAACTGGTGGCCAGACCGGCCACCGTTGGACTGTGTCAAACCCGGGCACAGTGGTCTATGCTATTGGTACCCATCACCGCCCGGGTGAACTTCTGGAGCAGGTAGTTCTCCTCGTTGGTGCACTTGGCCGAGGCCAGGGTCGCGAAGGGCGCTCCCCCTTCCCCTCCCGGCCGGGCGTACTGGGCGAGCCTGGAGGAGACGGCCTCCAACGCCTCTTCCCAGGAGGTCTCCACCAACTCCCCGTCCTTCCTGACCAGCGGCCTCGTCAGTCGGTCGGGATGGTGGATGAAGTCCATGCCGAATCGGCCCTTCACGCAGAGGGAGCCGTGGTTTACCGGGCTCTCTCTGTCTCCCTCCACCCCGACCACCTTCGAGCCTCGCACCTGGAGCAGGAGGCCGCACCCCACGCCGCAGTACGGGCAGGTGGTCTTCACCTTCCGGGTGACCTGCTGGTAGCCCTTGGCCGTTATGGCGCCCACGGGGCACTTGGCCTCGCACTGGCCACAACTCTCGCACAGAGAGTCGATTATCGGCCGGTCCATGAAGGTGCCGATCCTGGTAGAGTAGCCCCGGTTCACGAAGCTGATGGCCCCCAGCCCCTGCACCTCGTCGCACACCCGCACGCACTTGCCGCACAGGATGCACTTGTTCATGTCGTAGGTGAAGAAGGGGTTGGAGTCGTCCACAGGTAGGAGTCGGGTAGTCCGGGGGAACCTCTTCTCCCGAACCCCCACGTAGGCGGCTGCGGCCTGGAGGGCGCAGCGGTTGTTCTTGGGGCAGGTCAGGCAGTCGTCGGGATGGTCCGCCAGCAGCAGTTCCACCACCGTTCGGCGGGTCATCTCCACCAGGGGCGTCTCGGTCCGCACCTTCATCCCGTCGGCCACCGGAACGGTGCAGGATGCCGGCAGACCTCGCACCCCCTCGATCTCGACGATGCACAGCCGGCAGGCGCCGTAGGGTCGCAGGTCAGGATCGGCGCACAGGTTCGGGATGTAGACGCCCTCCGCCAGAGCCGCCTCCAACACCGTCATCCCCGGCCGGGCACCAATCCTCTGACCGTCGATGGTCAAGCTGATGGTAGACAAGGCCGTTCCCTCCTCATGACTTGATGACGGCGGCGAACTTGCACAGCTCGTGGCAGGAACCACACTTGATGCACTTGTACTGATCGATAGAGTGGGGCTTCCGCTTCTCCCCGCTGATGGCCTCCACCGCGCAGTTCCTGGCGCACACCATGCAGCCGGTGCACTTCTCCGGGTCGATCTCGAAGTGCAGCAGGGCCGTGCACACCCCCGCCGGGCACTTCTTATCCCGGACGTGGGCCTCGTACTCGTGACGGAAGTAGCGCAGGGTGCTCACCACGGGGTTGGGAGCCGTTCCGCCCAGGGCACAGAGGGACCCTGCCTTCACCGCCTCACCCAACTCCAGCAGCCGGTCCAGATCCTCCGGCTCGCCCTTGCCCTCGGTGATCCGAACCAGGGTATCCAGCATCTGCTTGGTCCCTAACCGGCAGGGGACGCACTTCCCGCACGACTCGCTCTGGGTGAAGGAGAGGAAGAAGCGAGCCACATCCACCATGCAGGTGTTTTCGTCCATCACCACCAGGCCGCCGCTCCCCATGATGCTCCCGACCTTGGTCAGGTTTTCGAAGTCCATAGGTAGATCCAGGGCGCTGGCGGGGATGCAACCACCCGAGGGGCCTCCGGTCTGGGCTGCTTTGAACTCCCTGTCGTCGACGATGCCCCCGCCGATGTCGAACACCACTTCGCGGAGGGTGATGCCGAGGGGCACCTCGATCAGGCCCGGTTGCTTTACCTTGCCGGTCAGGGCGAAGGTCTTGGTCCCCCTGCTCTTCTCGGTACCCATGCCACCGTACCAATCGGCGCCCCGGACGAGGATCGCCGGCACCGAGGCCAGGGTCTCCACGTTGTTGATGGTAGTGGGCTTGCCCCACAAACCCGATTGGGCAGGGAAGGGAGGTCTCTGGCGGGGCATCCCCCGCTTGCCCTCGATGGAGGCGATGAGGGCCGTCTCCTCGCCGCACACGAAAGCTCCCGCTCCCTCCTTGATCTTGACGTGAAAGGAGAAGTCTGAGCCCACGATGTGGTCACCCAGCAGACCGTTTTGCTCGGCCTGGGCGATGGCCAGCCGGAGTCGCTGGATGGCCAGGGGATACTCTGCCCGAACGTAGAGATAGCCTTCGCTGGCACCGATGGCGTACGCGGCGATGGCCATCCCCTCCAGCACCGTGTGGGGATCGCCTTCCAGGACGCTCCGGTCCATGAAGGCCCCCGGGTCGCCCTCGTCGCCGTTGCAGATCATGTACTTGGGGGAACCGCTGGCGTTCCGGCAGAACTCCCACTTGGTCCCCGTCGAGAACCCAGCGCCGCCCCGGCCCCTCAGGCCGGACCGCTTGATCTGGTCGATCACCTGCTCCGGCGTCATCTCGGTGAGGACGCGGTGCAGGGCTGAGTATCCGTCGTTGGCAATGTACTGGTGTATGCTGGTGGGGTCTATGAGGCCGCAATGTCTCAGGGCGACCCTCCTCTGGCCCTTCATCACCGGCAGATCCTCGAACCGGAGTATGCCTTCCACCGATTCCCCGCCGATCACCGCCATCGCCAGATCCGGGACCGGCTTACCGCCCACCACGTGGCTCACCACGATCCATTCCGCCGCCCTGGGCGTGACGGAGCCGTAGCAGACGCGGGGCTGGCCCGGCATCACCACGTCCAGCAGCGGCTCTGCATAGCAGACACCAATGCAGCCCACCGCCTCGACGCCGACCTCCAGCCCGTGCTGGGCCAGGCTCTCCTTCACCACCGCCAGGATCTGGTGGGCTCCCGCCGCTATCCCGCAAGTACCCATCCCCAGGATGATACGAGGCATCAAGCTCCGCCTCAGCTGCTCCCACAGCAACAGGGACTCCCCCTGCAACTCGACGAAAGAGGGAGTGGGACCTCGAGACCGGACGATCTCATCCATCATCCACCCCCAGGTCCCCAGCCTCGAGCCTCTCCACCCGCGCGGCGCGGCTCTCGACTTGTCCGAACAGTTTCTTCACCTTCTGGGGAGTCATTCGGCCGTAGACTTCGCTCCCCACTACCATCACCGGGGCCAGGCCACAGGCCCCGAAGCAGGCGATCTTCTCCAGGGAGTACTCGAAGTCTTCCGAGGTACTGCCGGCCCGAACGTTCAGCGCGGTCTCCAGTTCCTGAAGGATCCTCTTGCCCCCACGGACGTGGCAAGCGGTACCCTGGCACACGCGAACGTGGGTCCGGCCAGGCGGGGTTAGCCGAAACTGGGCGTAGAAGGTGAGGACCCCGTAGACCTCGCTGGGGGAGAGCCTGAGGAAGCGAGCGATCTCCTCGATATGACAGCCCTTCAGATAGCCATACCGCTCCTGCACCTGCTGCAGGAGCGGTATCAGAGCCCCCGGTTGGCCAGTGTAGCGGGCGAGCAGATCATCAATCCGATCGGCCGTCGCTTGCACATCTATCACCTTCTTTCTCTGAAAGCCCAACGACCCCGGCTTCGATTCCGTCGGGCGGCTTCCGCTGCCGCGGGCTTTCACGGCGAAGCAGCATCCCATCGCTGCTCGGTGCAAGAACTATCGGCTCAATCATTGCCGGATTACGAGGGCATGG
Organism: Chloroflexota bacterium; assembly: GCA_021806765.1. Next base: position 8,544 of record JAJZQR010000121.1, read on the forward strand.
CAAAGGACAGTGCAGAGCAGGGGGGAATTCAGGAGGAGGTATGCCGCTGAATGAACCGACGGGAAGGGCCATTCTCCATGCTCCCATCCACTTCTACTGGTACTAAGTTATACTGCAGCCGCACGAGGATGTCAAAGGGGGAAAGATGGTGCGTCCTATGCTGGCTTCACTTTGCCGCTGCTTTCGGTGGCCACCTGCATCACCTCCAGGAGGCTCAGCCCCCTCTCTCTCGCTATCCTGGCGCAGTCCTCGAACTCCGGAGAGTAGCTGACCTTACCCTGGAAGGACTTCACCTTGACCCGGATGGGCCCGAGGGGGGTGTCCACGGTCTCGACGTGGCGCTCTGCGACCACCCGGCTGGTGCGGCTGATCCGAACCCCCAGGGTAGTGGTTTCCCGAAGCACGGTGGAGGCAAGTTCGCCCTCCCGATCCAGGGACGCGATCACGCTGAGCATGGTGGCCGGACGATTCTTCTTCATCTGAATGGGAGTGAAGTAGACATCCAGGGCACCGGCGGCGAACAACCTCTCCATGGCAAAGCCCAGGACCTCGGGAGTCACATCGTCCAGGTTCGCCTCGATGAGAGAGGTTTCCTCCCTGGGTCCCCGTTCCTCCACCGGATCACCCGCCCAGAGCCGTAGGGCGTTAGCCCAGGGTAACTGCTTGGTGCCAAAGCCGTAGCCAATGCTCCTGACCCGCATGTCGGGCTGGCGGAAAGTGGCCAGAGTGGCGAGGATGGCCGCCCCTGTGGGGGTCACCAGCTCCGCCTCAACGTCCAACGATCTCACGGGGGCGCCCACCCGAGCGAGGATCTCCATGGTGGCAGGCGCAGGGACGGGCAGAAGGCCGTGGGCCGTCTTGACCATCCCTTTACCTGTGGGCAGGGGGGATGCGAACACGCTCTCCACGCCCAGCAGTTCCAGCCCGGCGACGGCCCCCACCACGTCCACCAGAGCATCCACCGCCCCAACCTCGTGAAAGTGGACGTGGTCAACAGGCACGCCGTGGACCTTCGCCTCGGCCTCGGCCAGGGTGTGGAAGACCGCCTTGGCCTTCTCCTGCACCGTGGCGGAAAGGGTGGAGCCATCCAGGATGGCCACCAGATCGCCCAGGTGCCGGTGGGGCTGGTGTATCGAGGGATCCAGGGCCACCACGGCGTGGGTACCGCTGATCCCCTGCCTTTCCACTGGATCGAAGCGGAGTTCGTAGCCGCCCAAACCCAACTTGGCGACCTCGGATCGCAGGGCCTCGGGGTCCACTCCGGCGTCCACCAACGCCCCGAGGGTCATGTCTCCGCTGATGCCGCTGTAACAATCGAAGTAGACTGTCATCCTCGCAACCACCACAAAATGAAGCTCCGCCCCGCGCCTGGTCCTGCGTATCCAGTCCAGTCCTGAGTCTTGCCGGAGAGACCCCGGAACACTCAGCACTCAGCACTTCCCTTCCGTCCCCAGCAACTCGATCGCCTTGCCCGCCAGGAACACCGAACCCGTCACCAGCACCAGGTCCGAGGGATCGGCCATGGACATGGCCCGCTGGAAGGCGCTGCCGGGATCGGCCTCCTCCTCCACCTGGGCGTATCGAGCGAACTCTTTCGCCAGCGGTTCCAGGTGAGCGGCCCTGCGGTGACCTGAACTGGTAACCACCACCCGGTCCGCCGCAGGCCCCAGAAGCTGCACCATCCCGGCGACATCCTTGTCGGCGCTGGCCCCGAACACCAGGATCAGCCGCCGGTAGCGGAACTCCTTCCGGACGGTGTCCATCAACCGCCCCACGGAGTCGCCGTTGTGGGCGGCATCCGCCACCACCGCGGGATCTGTCCGCAATAGCTGGATTCGCCCGGGCCACTCCACCTCGGCCAACCCCTTGCGGATGGCCAGGGGATCGACGTGGATACTGTGATCCGCCAGCAGTTCGAGGACCGCCACAGCCACCGCCGCGTTGTCCCGCTGGTGATCCCCCAGCAGGGCCACCCGCAGCCCCTCCAGGGTCCCGTTGGGGCCGCGAACGTCGATGGTGCCCGGCTCCGCCCCCTCCGTCCATCGCCAGTCCCGCCCCACCTCGTAGAGCCTCGCCCCCGTCTGCGCACCCACCCGCCGGAGAGCCTCCAGGGCTTCCGGCCGCTGAGGGGAAGTGACCGCGATCCCGTTCCAACGAAAGATCCCCGCCTTCTCCGCGGCGATCTCCCCCAGGGTGATGCCCAGGACATCGGTGTGGTCCAGGCTGATGGAGGTTGCGACCGACAGTATCGGATCCACGGCATTGAGGGCGTCCAGCCGGCCGCCGACACCGATCTCCAGAACGGCGACGTCCACCTGCCGCCGGGCGAAGTAAGAGAGGGTGAGGGCAGTTCCCACCTCGTAGGTGGTGACTCCCCCCAACTCCCCCATCCCCTGGTGCAGGGATTCCACTGCCGGTCTGATGCGCTCCACCAACTCTACCACCTCGGCGGGCTCGATCAGGCGGCCATCCACCCAGGTGCGCTCTCGCCAATCGATCAGGTGGGGCTGGGTGTAGCGACCCACCCGGTAGCCGGCAGCCCTCAACCCCTCGGCGACGAAGGCCACCGTGGAACCCTTCCCCTTGGTCCCGGCCACCATCACGGAGGGGTACTTAAGATGGGGGGAATCCAATCGACTCAGGAGGGCCCGCATGCGAGGAACCTTGAGGGGGCGGAGCGCCTTCTCCTGCTCCTTCGGCCGCGCCGGCTCCCAGAAGGACATTATCCAGCCTAGCGCTTCTCGGTAGTCCATGACTCCACGACACGTAGGGGCGTACTGCGTACGCCCGATAATTGGCGTTGGGCCGTTGGGCATCTGCAACACGCCCAACTACTGCTACAGAATACCACGTCGGGGACAAGCCCCGACGCTACATCACTCGTAGGGGCGCACGGCTGTGCGCCCCTACGATTTCAGGTTGCCTGTTGCCTTGGGCCTAGCCGGCCACCTTCTCGATCCGCACCGCCGCCACCTTGAGCTCCGGGGTCTTGGCCGTCGGATCCAGGGCCGGGTTGGTTAGCCGGTTGGTGGGGCTCTCGGCGAAGTGGAAGGTCATGGAGACGGTGCCCGGCGGCGAGTCCCACGTCACCTTGGTCCGCGTGGTCACTTCGCCACGGCGAGAGATCACTCGCACGGTGTCACCGTCCACAAATCCCAACTGCTCGGCATCCCTGGGGTTGACCTCCACCAGCTCCTCCCGCCTCAGCACGTTCAGCCCCTCCACCTTCCGAGTCATGCTGCCCGAATGGTAGTGGTAGAGGCTGCGCTCGGTGGTGAGCAACAGCGGATACTGCTCGTCGGGAAGCTCCGCCGAAGCCCGATACTGCAGCGCGCTGAAGTGCCCCTTGCCGTCGGGAGTCAGGAACTCCTCCTTATGCAGGATGGGCTTGCCGGGATGAGAAGGGTTGGGGCACGGCCAGGGGATGCCGCCCTTCTCCAGCCGCTCGTGGGAGATGCCCGCGTAGCTGGGGGTGAGGGAGGCGATCTCCGCCATGACCTGGGCCGGGCTCTCGAAGTCGAAGCCCCTGGCTCCCATCCGCCTGGCGATCTCGCAGGTGATCCACCAGTCGGGTAGGGAGTCCCCCACGGGATCCAGGGCCTGGCGAACCCTCTGGACCCGCCGCTCGGTATTGGTGAAGGTCCCCTCCTTCTCGGCGAAGCTGGTCGCAGGCAGCACGACGTCCGCCATGCGCGCCGTCTCAGTCAGGAAGATGTCCTGCACCACCAGGAACTCCAGATTCTGGAGGGCTTCCTCCACATGCCCGATGTCCGCGTCGGTCAGCACCGGGTTCTCTCCCACCAGGTAGACGGCCTTGATCTTCCCGTGGTGGGCCGCGTCGAAGATCTCCGTCAGGGTCAGCCCCGGCGTTGCAGGCAAACCGGTATCCCAGGCCGCCTCGAACTTCTGTCTGACGGCCTGGTTGTTCACCTTCTGGTAGCCGGTGTAGACGTCGGGCAGAGCACCCATGTCGCAGGCCCCCTGGACGTTGCTCTGGCCCCGCAGGGGGTTGACCCCCGAAGAGGGCTTGCCGAGGTTGCCGGTGAGCATCGCCAGATTGGCGGTGGCCAGAACGTTGTCGGTTCCGTGGGTGTGCTGGGTGATGCCCATGGCGTAGAGGATGGACGCGGGCTTGTGGAGGGCGTACATCCTCGCCGCCTCCACGACCTTCTCCCGAGGCACGCCGGTTATCCGCTCCACGGACTCGAGATCGAAGGCTTCCAGGGACTCCCGGAAGGACTCGAAGCCGGAGGTCCGCTCCCCAACAAAATCGGGATCCAGTAGCCCCTCGTCCACGATCACCCGGGCGATCCCCATCAGCAGAGCGACGTCGGTGCCGGCGCGATGCTGCAGCCAGAGATCGGCGAAGCGGCAGAGGTCGATGCGACGAGGGTTGGCGACTATCAGCTTCGCCCCGTTCCGCACCGCCCGCTTGACCTCCAATCCGATGACGGGATGCCCAACGGTGGTGTTAGTGCCGATAGCCAGGATGCAGGCGGCGTCCCCAATCTCGTTGATGGAATTGGTCATGGCGCCGCTGCCGAACGCTGTGGCCAGACCGGCCACGGTGGGGGCGTGTCAAGTACGGGCACAATGGTCGATGCTGTTTGTGCCCATCACCCCCCGTGTGAACTTCTGGATCAGGTAGTTCTCCTCGTTGGTACACTTGGCCGAGGAGATGGTGGCGAACTGGTCTCCCCTGTAACGGCTCAACTTGCTGGCCACCAGGCCCAGAGCCTCATCCCACGAGGCCTCCACGAACTGGCCATTCTTCTTGATGAGGGGCGTGGTCAGTCGATCCGGCGAGTTGACGAATTCGTAGCCGAAGCGCCCCTTGACGCAGAGGTTCCCGTGGTTGACCGGGCTCTCGGCATCCCCCCGCACGCTGACGATGGTGTCACCCCGAATGCCCAGATAGATCTCGCAGCCCACGCCGCAGTAGGTGCAGACGGTCTTCACCTCCCGGGCAGGCTGCAACTCCTTCTTGGCCACCAGCGCCCCCGTCGGGCAGCTCTCCACGCAGCTACCGCAGGACTCGCAGGTGGTGTCCAGCAAAGAACCGCCCGGTCCCGCGGGGGTCGCCACCCGGTAGACGAACTCCAGGGCGCCCACCCCCCGGACGGTGCTGCAGACCCGGTCGCATCGGGCGCAGGCGATGCACTTGTTGGGATCTCGCTCGATGAAGGGATGGGACTTGTCCAGAGGGTAAAGGTGCCGGTCGGCCCTGAAGGGCGGGGGAGACACCTCGTACTCGGTGGCCAGATCCCGCAGGTCGCAGTCGAAGCGAGACTTGCAGCCGCACTCCAGGCAGCGGCCGGCCTCCTTCCGGATCGCTTCCTCGCTGAAGCCCAACTCGATCTCCTGGAAGCCCTTTAGCCGGACGTCCAGGGGGATCTTGGGCATCTCCTGCCGTGGCTTCTGCTCGGCGCTGGCGAACTCGAACTTCCCCGCCAGTTCCTTCAACTCTCCGCGACGGTGGAAGTAGACGCCGTTGGCCCTGGCAGGCTTCTCGCCCCTCAGATAGGCGTCAACGGAGAGGGCCGCTTTGCGCCCCGCTGCGATGGCCTCCACCGCCGTGGCCGCCCCGGACACGCAGTCGCCGCCGGCGAAGACACCCTTCATGTCCGTCTGCCAGCTATCCGGCTCCACCACGATGGTGCCACCCCGCTCGGTGCGCAACTCCGACTCTCCGGCCACCGGGCCCGCCTCCGGGCGCTGGCCGATGGCCGCTATCACCGTGTCCACCGGCAGGACGAACTCGGAGCCGGCCACTGGTTCGGGGCGACGGCGCCCGCTGGAGTCCGGCTCTCCCAGGGCCATCTGGATGCACTCCAGCCCCACGGCCCTGCCACCGTCCTCCAGGATCCTGATCGGTGCCGCCAGGAACTTCAGCTTGACGCCCTCCTCCTCTGCCTCCTCGATCTCCCAGGGGGAGGCGGGCATCTCTGTTCTGGAGCGGCGGTAAACGA
>JAJZQR010000122.1 GCA_021806765.1 Chloroflexota bacterium
ATCGTTTTCCGTGCCCGCCACGCCAAAAGGCTGCTACCCTTCGGCAGCAGCCTCCTCATGCATGGGGTTGGCCCTCTTCACTTCCTGGGGTTGGTCCTATCCCCCTTCATCCGCTGCGCAAGCCCGGCGGTTCCTCGGGAGATGACCGCTTCGCGATGGGCCGGAATCCGCACCTAAGGTCAAAGCCAAGGAGCGGAGCAGCAGTGACGAGGAAGACTTAGCACCTGGCCACAGATAGACAGCCCTTCGTCACCCTAGCGAAAGCGGGGTCCAGGGCACTATCGTGCGGAGAGGGCCCTAGATGCCCGCCTTCGCGGGCAGGACAACGAGTTGTGTGCGCGACGTCAGGCCAGAACTTAGTGCTTGAAGTGGCGGCGGTAGGTGAACATCATCGCCATCTGGGCGGCGTTGGCGGCCCGTATCACGTCCTGGTCCCGCACAGAGCCGCCGGGCTGGATCACGGCCGTGATGCCGGCGTCGGCTGCAACCTCGATGCCGTCCGGGAAGGGGAAGTAGGCGTCGGAGGCCATCACGCTCCCCTTGGCCCGATCCCCGGCCTTCTTGATGGCCAGCTCCACCGAGTCCACCCGGCTCATCTGCCCGGCCCCAACCCCCACCACCGACAGTTTCTTCACCAGAACGATGGCATTGGAGCGAACGTGCTTCACGGCGCGCCAGGCGAACAGCAGGTCGGTCAACTCCTCCAGGGTGGGCTCTCGACGGGTTACCACGTCCCGAGGGAAGGACTGATTCCCGTTGCGATCCCTCTCCTGCACCAGGAAGCCGCCCAGGATCCGCTTGAAGTCCAGGGCAGGGACGCCGACCACCTCCTGGCCTCTCGATTCCCAGTCCTCCCCCACGGCCATTATGCGGAGGTCCCGCTTGCGCTTGAGGATCTCCAGCGCCCCGGGGGTATAGCCCGGTGCGATCAGATCCTCGAAGAAGACCTGGAAGATCTCCTGGGCAGTGGCCTCGTCCACGATCCTGTTCACGCCGACGGCACCGCCGAAGGCCGACTTGGGATCGGTGGCCAGGGCGCGGCGGAATGCCTCGGTGACGTTCTCGGCGCAGGCCAGCCCGCAGGGGTTGCCGTGCTTGACGATGGTCACCGCCGGGGCCGTGAAGTCGGTGACGATGGACCAGGCCGCGTCCAGATCGAAGCTGTTGTTGAACGAGAGCTGCTTCCCGTGCAGCTGTCTCGCCGTGGCCACCCCCGGGGGAAGGGTCCGGCTGGTGGCATCGACGTAGAAGGCTGCCGCCTGGTGGGGGTTCTCCCCGTAGCGCAACTCCTGGAGCCGCTGGAGGGGCACGGTGAGTCTTTCGGGAAAGAGGACGGTCGCGGGTCTGAGGTAGTTGGCGATCTGGGCATCGTAGAAGGCGGTGTGCTCGAATGCCTTGATCGCCAGCCTCTGTCGGGTGGCCTGGGATACCCCCACGTCGCTCCGCAGCTCGTTCAGCACATCGGGATAATCGGCAGGGTCCACCACCACTACCACGTCCTGATAGTTCTTGGCCGCCGCCCTCAGAAGGCTGGGCCCACCGATGTCGATCATCTCCAGCACCTCACCCAGATCGGAGGTGCGGCGAGCAGTCTCGGCGAAGGGATAGAGGTTGACCACTACCAGATCCACCGGCTGGATCTTCTGCTTCTTCAACTCCTGCATGTGCTGGGCATCGCTTCGGCGAGCCAGGATCCCGCCGTGGATCGCCGGATGGAGCGTCTTGACGCGACCCCCCAGGATCTCGGGAAAGCCCGTCGCTTCGCTCACCCCTACGACGGGGATACCGGCCGCGGCGAGGGCCGTCTGAGTGCCGCCGGTCGAAAGGATCTCCACCCCCAGATCGCTCATGCCTCGAGCGAAGTCCACGACACCTGCTTTATCGTACACGCTGATGATTGCTCGCACCGGTTCCTCCATCGGGGACCAGGGATCGGGTGGCGGGGTTCCGGAACCCTGTCCCCCGACCCCTAATCCCTGGGCTCTACCTTCTCCACCTTCAGCAGTCCATCCTCCGCCAGCTTTCTCAACCGCCGGTAGGCAGGCAGTCCACTACCTCCCCGTTGAGCCAGCACGGAAACCACCTGGGGGCCACTCAGGCCGGCCATCAGCTTCCACTCCTCCCGGCTGACCTCTACCTTCTCCACGCCCGCCGGCAGATCGGTCGATAGTCGCACCACCGCCGAGGCGTTGTGGAGCACATTCCAGATCTCCCCCCACTCCTCCTGGGCCGCCGAGGCCTTCTCCATCAGCAGGGTCATGGGTTCGTCCAGGTTCTCTTTCGGGCTCGTGGCTCCGTCGCGATAGACGAAGCTGCCAGCATCCCAGGAGCAAAGCAACTCCAGGGCATCTCCGCCCGTCAATCCATCGGTCTCGGCCGCCACCGGATGGCCATCCCGAAAGTAGAGGGCACCCGACTGAGTGATCCCGCCCCTCCCCCGGGAGAATCGAATCACCCCGGTCTTAGCGGAAGAGGCCAGGAGATGAAGGACGTCGACGATCGTGAACTCTGGAAGGCTACCCTGCAACAACATACGGATCCTCCGCGATTCTCACCCGGCGCCCCTCCAACCTGAGTCTCCCCTCGGCATAGAGTCGAATAGCCTGGGAGTAGATCTTGTGCTCCTGCTCCAGAATGCGGCCCGCCAGGCTCTCCGGAGTGTCGCTCTCCAGCACCGACACGGGCGCCTGGAGGATGATGGGACCGGCATCGACGGCCCCCTCGGTAACGAAGTGAACGGTGCAGCCCGAAACCTTGACCCCGTACTCCAGGGCATCGGCCTGGGCGTGCAGGCTGCCCGGGAAGGCGGGCAGCAGGGACGGATGGATGTTCACGATCCGGCCACGGAAGGCGTCGAAGATGGGCCGGCCGATTATCCGGTCGTAGCCCGCCAGCACCACCAGGTCCGCTCCCGCCTCCACCAGCCGTCGGGCCATGGCGGCGTCGTGGGCCTCCCGGCTCGGGTAGGCTCGCCGCTCGACCGCGGCCGAGGGGAGCCCCCTGTCCCTGGCCCAGGCGAGGCCGGGGGCCTCGGCGTGGTTGCACAGCACCACGGCAACCTCCGCCGCCAGTCTCCCCGCCTCGATGTTGGCGACGATGGCCTGCATGTTGCTGCCCCGCCCCGAGATCAGGATCCCTAGCCTCAGAGGTTTCGAGGTGTTACCAGAACCACCAAGACACGAAGACACTAAGCCCTCCTTTTATGGCTCTTCGTGTCTTGGTGACTTGGTGGTGAGCCGTGACACCTGCTAGGCACTCACCACCCCCACCCGCTCGTCGTCCTCGGTGGCCACGATCTCTCCCACCAGCATCGCCTCAGGCGCCAACTGCCCGACCGTCTCTCGATCCTCAGGCGGGCAGATGAACAGGTAGCCCAGCCCCAGGTTGAACACCCGGAGCATCTCCTCCTGCGGGATCCCGCCGCGTCCCTGGATCAGGGAGAAGATAGGGGGCACCGGCCAGCTGCCCCACCGGAAGAGGGCCTTCTTCCCCTTCGGAATGATGCGGCTCACGTTCCCCGGGATCCCCCCTCCGGTGATGTGAGCCATCCCACGGACGTCCACGACGGAGTGCTGGGTGCTGAGTGCTGAGTGCTGAGTGCTGGGCTCTCCGCGTCCCCGTGTCCCCGTGTCTCCCCGTCCTCCCGTCTCCCCGTCCCCCGCGGGAGGGGTGGCGAGCAGCCGTTGGATCGGCTCCAGGTAGGGCTGATGGACCTGCAGCAGCTCCTCGCCCAGGGTTCTGCCCAGTTCCGGCCAGAAGCGATCCAGGGGCTCCCCCTGCAGCACCTTCCTCACCAGGGAGTAGCCGTTGGTGTGGAGCCCGCTGGAGGGGAAACCGAAGATAAGATCCCCAGCCTGAATTCGGCTCCCATCCACCACCCGGTCCCGCTCCACAGCCCCGACGATGAAGCCGGCCAGGTCGTAGTCTTCCCCCGAATAGATCCCAGGCATCTCTGCCGTCTCGCCGCCCACCAGGGCACAGCCGTTGGCCCGGCACGCCTCGGCCAGGCCGCCGACGATGGCGGCCACCTTCTCCGGGTCCAGCTTCCCCATGGCCACGTAGTCCAGGAAGAAGAGAGGGGTTGCCCCGGTGGTGAGGATGTCGTTGACGCAGTGGTTGACCAGGTCCATGCCGATGGTGTCGTGGCGGTCCAGGGCGATGGCAATCCGAAGCTTGGTCCCCACCCCATCGGCGCTGGCCACCAGCACCGGCTCCCGGTAGCCGCCGAAGGCGAAGAGGGAACCGAAGCCGCCGATGCCGGTCAGCACCTGGGGTCCGAAGGTGGAGCGCACCTTCTCTTTGATCAGGTCCACCGCCCGATTGCCGGCATCGATATCGACGCCGGCCGACCTGTACGCTCCTGGGTTGGAACCCGTAGAGACGCGACATGTCGCGTCTCTACCGCCTTCACCCAACGCCCCCTGGACCCCCTTATCCTCCGTCACGAGACCTCCAACACCAGCTTGTCCATCTCCAGTTGGATCGGCACGGGATAGGCGCCGGTGAAACAGGCCCGGCAGTAGTGGCTCTGTTGCTGACCCACCGAGGCGAGGAGCCCTTCCAGACTCAGGTAGCCCAGGGAGTCGGCGCCGATGTGCCGGCGGATCTCTTCTACGCTCATCCGGGCCGCTATCAACTCCGAATGACGGGCCGTGTCCACCCCGAGGTAGCATGGGTAGCGCATGGGCGGGGCGCAGACCCGCATGTGGACTTCTCGGGCACCGGCCTTCCGCAGCAGGTTGACCACCGGCGGTGTGGTGGTTCCCCGCACGATGCTGTCGTCCACCACCACCACCCGCTTCCCCTTCAACATCTCGGGCAGCGGGTTGAACTTCAGTCGAACGCCCACCTGGCGCAGCCGCTGGTCCGGCTGGATGAAGGTCCGGCCGATGTAGCGGTTCTTGATTAGCCCCTCGCCGAAGGGGATTCCCGCCTCCTGGGCGTAGCCGGTGGCCGCCGGGATCGCCGAGTCGGGAACAGGGATCACCAGGTCCGCATCGACGGGATACTCTCGAGCCAGGTGGCGCCCCATCTCCTGGCGAGCCTGGTAGACCAGCTGACCATCGATGGTGCTGTCCGGCCGAGCGAAGTAGATGAACTCGAAGACGCACAGGGCCCGTTGGCGGCTATCCACCGCGTGGATGCTGCGCAGCCCATCGGCGTTGATGGCGATCACCTCGCCCGGATCGATCTCCCGTATGAACTCCGCCCCCACTGTGTCCAGGGCGCAGGTCTCGGAGGCCACCACCCAGCCACCGTTCAGTTTGCCGATGCAGAGGGGGCGCACCCCCAGTGGGTCCCTGGCGGCGAAGAGGGTATTGGCCGTCGCCATCACCAGGCTATAGGCGCCCTGAAAACGGGGAAGGCTGTGGAGTATGCGGGACTCCCAGTCCATGCCAGGCGCCGAGGCGATCGCCTTGGCGATCACTTCCGAGTCGGTAGAGGTCTCCAGCCGCTCGCCGCTCTCGATCAATTGCTCGGCTAGGGCGACCGTGTTCACCAGGTTGCCGTTGTGGCCCAGAGCCAGCTGTCCCAGATCCGAGTCCGCCATTATCGGCTGAGCATTGCACACCTTGCTGGCGCCGGTGGTGGAGTAACGGGTGTGGCCTATGGCCACGTGCCCCTTGAGGAAGCTCAGCTCCTCCTCGGTGAATACCTGCACCACCAGGCCCATGGCCTTGAAGGTACGAAGCTCTTTGCCATCCCCAGTGGTTATGCCCGCACTCTCCTGCCCCCGATGTTGCAGAGCGTACAGGCCGAAGAAGGTGATTCGGGCCACATCCACACCCGGCGCGCATATCCCAAATACACCACAGGCTTCGTGCAGTTCAGCCATCCCAGACCCCCCAACCGCTGTCCGCACGTCGCCGTTGACGTCACAACAGCTATCAGCTCACAGCAGTTAGCTTTCGGCTCTTCCCCCCTCTGAGGGAGAGGGAGAAGATGATGTCTCCTGGAGACACCCCCCGTAACATGCCCTTTGGCATGTTCACGCCCGCACAAGGGAAGCCCCATCTCAGAACCCAGAACTCAGAACCTCGGTCAGGACTCAGCACTCAACAGACGGCCGAGCGCGCCCTCCCAGACCTCCCGCATCTGGGCCACGGGCAGGTCGATCCACTTGCCCAGCCGGAAGCGGGGCCCTTCTTCCCGTCTCCCCATCTCCCCGTCTCCCCGTCCCCCCGTCCCCGCGTCCCCGCGTCCGGAAACGGTGCCCAGCACCGCCAGGGGGACGCCATTCTCGCGGGCCAGCCCTTCCAACTCGGGAAGCTTCTCCCGGTCCAGGGAGAGGACGATGCGGGACTGGCTCTCCCCGAACAGCAGCGCGTCGGGCCGGCAGCCGTCTCGTTGCAGCAGCGCCTCCAGGGCATCGGCACTGCCCTCCATCCCCAGGTCGCCGGCCATGCAGCTTTCGGCCAGGGCCACTGCCAGGCCCCCCTCGCCGCAGTCGTGGGCGGATCGGACGAGACCGGCCCGAATGGCCGCGAGAGCGCACCGCTGCACTCGAGCCTCGACCTCCAGGTCGATGCGAGGCGGAGCCCCCGCCACCTGCCCTGTGATCAGCTTCAGGTACTCGGTGCCGCCCAGGTCGTCGAAGCTTCGCCCCAGCAGCACCACCAGATCCCCTCCGTGCCGGAAGGCAAGCCCGGTGGCCTGAGCCACCTCCTCCAGGAGGCCTACCATCCCCACCACGGGGGTCGGGTAAATGGCCGACCCGTTGTTCTCGTTGTAGAGACTCACGTTGCCGCTCACCACGGGGACGCCCAACTTCTCGCAGGCCTCGGCCATCCCGGCCACGCTCTCCCGGAAGGTGTAGAACACCTCCGGCTTCTCCGGGTTCCCATAGTTGAGGCAGTCGGTCACCGCCAGCGGTTCCGCCCCGGTGCAGACCAGGTTCCGCGCCGCTTCAGCTACCGCGATCATGCCTCCCCATCGGGGTTCGAGGTAGCAGTAGCGTCCGTTGCCGTCGGTGGTGAGACTTATGCCCTTCCGGGTTCCCTTCACTCTCAGCACCGCGGCATCGCCATCCCCCGGCAACAGCACCGTGTTGGTCTGCACCATGTGGTCGTATTGCTGGAAGATGGGGCGCCGGCTGCACAGGTTGGGCGAGGCCAGCAGGGACTGCAGGGTCTCGCTGTATTCCGCCTTGAGGGGGATGGAGGGAAGGTCCAGGCGACGGGCTTCCTCCAGCCAGAGGGGACGGATGCCCTCCCTGTGGTACACCGGGGTCTCGTCGGTCAGCAGGCCGGCAGGGATCTCCGCCACCACCCGGTCGCCCTCCCTCACCCGCACCAGGCCGTCGTCGGTGACCACACCGATCAGGTCGGAGTGGAGCCCCCAACGGGAGAAGAGTTCCTGCACCTTCCCCTCGCAGCCCCGACGGGCCACCACCAGCATCCGCTCCTGGGACTCCGACAACATCAGCTCGTAGGCGGTCATCCCCTTCTCTCGCCGGGAGACCTTCAGCAGGTCGATATCGATGCCGCAACCCCCTCGACCGGCCATCTCCACCGCGGAGCTGGTCAATCCGGCCGCCCCCAGGTCCTGCATCCCCACCACGTAGTCGGTCTGCAGCAGCTCCAGGCAGGCCTCGATGAGCAGCTTCTCCAGGAATGGATTCCCCACCTGCACGGCTGGACGGCGCTCCTCGGAGCGCTCATTCAGCTCCACCGAGGCGAAGGTGGCCCCGTGGATCCCGTCGCGACCGGTGTCGGCGCCCACGAGGATGACCGGGTTGCCGGCGCCGCTGGCCGTGGCCCGCACGATCTGGTCGGCCCGCACCAACCCCACACACATGGCATTCACCAGGGGGTTGCCGGAGTAGCTATCCTCGAAGTAGACCTCCCCGGCCACGGTGGGGACCCCGAGGCAGTTGCCGTAGCCCGCGATGCCCCCCACGACGCCGGAGACCAGGTACTGATTGCGCCGCTCCTCGGGGGGACCGAAGCGTAGGGAGTCCAGCAGGGCGATGGGCCGCGCCCCCATGGTGAAGATGTCCCGCACGATCCCGCCGACGCCCGTGGCAGCGCCCTGGTAGGGCTCCACGGCGCTGGGATGGTTGTGGGACTCGATCTTCAGCACCACCGCCAGCCCTTCGCCGATGTCCACCGCCCCGGCGTTCTCACCGGGTCCCTGGAGCACTCGAGGCCCCTTGGTGGGGAAAAGGCGCAGCACCGGCCGGGAGTTCTTGTAGCCGCAGTGCTCGCTCCACATGGCACCGAACATGCCCAGCTCCACGTGGTTCGGCTCCCGACCGAGCTTGGCCACGATCAGCTCGTACTCCTCGGGGGTGAGGGCAACCTCATCCAGCATCTCGCGGGTAACGGGCATCAGCAGCCCTCCTGGACTGAGGACTGAGGACTTGGGACTGAGGACTGAGTGGTTCTCTGACGGCTCAGTCCTGAGTCCTCAGCCCTCAGTCCTTGAAGGATAGATCGAAAAATGTAGGCCCCGTCGGTGCCGCCCAGCATCGCCTCGCAGCTGCGCTCGGGATGGGGCATGAGGCCGAAGACGTTGCGTCCCTCGTTGCAGAGGCCGGCTACGTTCTCCAGGGAGCCGTTGGGATTGGCATCTCGAGTCACCCGACCCTCGGGGTCGCTGTAGCGAAGGAGGATCTGCGAGCGGCGCTCCAACTGCCGCAGCAGATCCTCCGGTGCGTAGTAGCTTCCCTCCTGATGGGCTATCGGTAGCTTGAGCACCTGGCCTCTTTCACAGGCCGAGGTGAAGGGGGAATCGGTGGACTCCACCCGCACGTGGACCCAGGAACAGCGGAACTGCAGGTGATCGTTGCGGAGCATGGCACCGGGCAGCAGACCTGCCTCCAGAAGGACCTGGAAACCGTTGCAGATGCCCAGCACCAATCGGTCGCTACGGGCGAACCGCTCCACCGACTGCATCACCGGGGAAAAACGGGCAATGGCCCCCGCGCGCAAGTAGTCCCCGTGGGCGAAACCGCCCGGAAGGATGATGCAATCGTAGGAGGAGAGGTCCGTGTCCTCGTGCCAGATATACTCCACCGGCTGATCGAAGACGGAGCGGATTACGTGGTAGGTGTCCCCATCGCAGTTGGTCCCGGGGAACACTATCACGCCGAATTTCAAGGGGGCCTCCTCGGCGGCTAGACGCGTTTCAGATGGGGCAATTCTACCACACCAAAGACGGCACCGCCAGGAAATCGCACCACGGGGGTGCGTGTCAGGATTCCGGGAGGGTGTTGGACGCCATGTGACATATGGGGAGTGAGTGCAGGATGGGTAGGGGCGAAGCATTGCCCGCAGGCGATGCTTCGCCCTACGGCCTCAAGGAGTGTGCTCTGGAGCGTCGCTCCAACATGTAGCCGAAGCCCCGGACGTTCAGGAGGTAGCTGGCTTCGTTCGGGTTCCTGTCGATCTTGCCCCGCAGGCGGCTAATGTGCACCTTCACGATCTCCTGAGCCTCCTGCTCGGAGCACCGGTAGCCACTCATGGCTCGGAGAAGATCGGAGCTGGACACCACCTTTCCCAGTTGGGCTGCGAGGCAGGCGAGAAGCCTGTACTCACCGGGGGTCACGGCCACCAGTTCTCCCTGGATGCGGACCTCTTTCCGAACGAGGTCCACGGTGAGTTCCCGAACCGTGATGCTGGGCGGAAGGCCGACGGTGGCAGGTTGACGCCGGAACAGCACCTCCATGTGGGCCTCCAGCAGTTCCCTCTCCACGGGCTTGGATAGATAGCAGTCTGCTCCCGCCTTTAGCACTTCCACTGTCCGCTCGGTGTCGGGCCGATTCCCCAGGGCGAGGATCGGCACGTCGGAAGCAGCCTTCACCCGGCGGCAGGACTCTGCTCCTTCCACCCCCGGCGCATCCAGATCTATCACCAGCAGTCTGGCGGCTTCAATCTGGGCTATCTCCTGGATCCATCCCTGACTACCTCGAGATAGCACGACAGAGGATCCGAGGCGGCCTGCGGTCGCCACAACCCCTTCGATGGTATTGGAGTCGACGAGGACTGCCACGATTGAGCCGGCCATCGATGCCTCCGAAGGCACAGGGCACACGGCACAAGGGACTACTCGAGTTGACCGATCTCCTCTTCGAGGGTCTTCAACTCCTCGGGCTTCAGCTTAACGTACAGCCCGCTGCCCTCCACGGCTACCGACCCGTCGGTCAGCAGGATGCGGCCTTGGGCCTCCACCATGCGACCTCGGTCCCTGGTGACCTCGCCCACGACGGTTATCTCCTGACCCAGGGGGATCGGCTTCCGGTACTTGACCTCGAACTTGGCGGTGAAGGTCCAGTAGCCGTAGATGAACCCTGCCCGCCCGATGGTCTCGTCCAGCAGGGTGCTGGCGATGCCGCCGTGCATCCGATCAGGGTAGCCTTGATGTTCGGGACCAGGCGTGAAGCGGGTCACTACCTGGTCCCCTTCCTGGTAGAACTGCACCTTCAATCCGATGGGATTGTCCTTGCCGCAAACGTAGCAGTGACGGGAGCCGGGTTGCCGGATCGCCGTCTCAGTCACCCTTCACCTCCCGACCAAGCACCTGCATCAACTCTTCCACCTTTTCCGGTGCCAGGATCGGCTTGGCCTTTCGGAAGATCGCTCTCAACTCTTTGTTCTGAACTACCGGGATGGGAGGGTTGTGGACCTCCAGTCGAGCGCCGGGGTTGGTGAAGACGACGATGGGCCGGGCCTCCAGCCCGGCGATCAGTTCCTCGGAACCATGCTTCTTCAGGTAGCCCGCCAGCAGCTCCATCGCCCTTCGCACGTCGACCAGGGGATTGCCGATGCCGCCCTCGGCCAGACCACGGAAGAGGCTGCTGCCTATGTTTCCCCTGGACCAGCGGCCGTTCTGGAAGCGAACGGTCCCGCCATTGGACCTTGGAATCAGCACGAAGAGTCCGGCAGGACCCACCAGCAGGTGGTCCGGGAGTCCCGGTGCCGCGTAGTTGAACATGGTGTACCGGTTGTCAACCCCTCGTAGCGCCGGGATCAGCCACTGGTCCTGTCGGAAGCGCGATCCCCATCGCCGGCTGAAGGTGCGGCCGTAGCTGAGCAGGAGGAAGGCAGCGATAAGCGCCACGTAGGCGGCGAAGATCGCCTCCTGGCCAAAGGTGCTGGTCATCAGGGAGAGCACGAAGCCCACCACCAGCAGCCCCATAGAGGCGTAGTTGGCTATGTTGCCTATCCTTACTTTCCCGCTAACGTAAGTCTTGTTCTCAACGATTTGCATCAATCCACCTATTATGGCAACTAAAACGTCTTCTCGAACTTCTTATAGACGAGGCATGCGTTCTGCCCGCCGAAGCCGAAGGAGTTCTTCAGGGCGATCCTCACCTCGGCTCTTCGGCCCATCCCCGGCACGTAGTCCAGATCGCACTGAGGGTCGGGTTCCTCCAGGTTTATGGTGGGGTGGACGAAACCCTCGAAGATCGTCAGAACGGTCGCCACCGACTCCAGTGACCCCGAGGCCCCCAGCAGATGACCTATCATCGACTTGGTGGAGCTGATGGGGATTCGGTAGGCATGCTCCCCGAACACCCGCTTGATGGCTTTGGTCTCCGTCATGTCGTTCAGCGGCGTCGACGTGCCGTGGGCGTTGATGTAGTCCACCTCCTCCGGGCGTACTCCGGCATTCTCCAGGGCTCCTAGCATCGCCCGAGTCGCGCCCTCACCTTCCGGCTCCGGGGCCACGATGTGATAGGCGTCAGCCGTTGATGCGAATCCTACCAATTCGGCGTATATCCGTGCCCCCCTGGCCAGGGCGTGATTCAACTCCTCGATCACCAGGACCGCCGACCCTTCCGCTGGGACGAAGCCGTCCCGTCTCGCGTCGAAGGGACGGCTGGCGTGCTTCGGGTCGTCGTTGCGAGTCGACAGTGCCCGAATGGCGCAGAAGCCGGCTAATCCCAGGGGGCAGATGGAGGCATCCGCTCCCCCTACTAGCATAACATCCGCTGCTCCCCGTCGGACCACTTCCAGTCCTTCCCCGATTGCCTGGGTTGAGGCAGCACATGCTGTTACCGTGGTTGAATTATACCCTTTTAGACCAAGGATTCGGCTGACCTGGGCTGCCCCCATGTTGGGCATCATGGCGGGGATGAAGAAAGGACTTACCCGATCGGGACCCCTCTTGAGCAGCACGTCGTGCTCGTCGGGTATTATCCCCAGGCTTCCTATGCCCGTACCCAGGTAGACGCCCACCCGGTAGGCGTTGGATGCGTCGATGTAGAGGGAAGCATCCTCCAGGGCCATGCGGGCCGCAGCCACCGCGAATTGGCTGAACCG
Source organism: Chloroflexota bacterium (assembly GCA_021806765.1). The sequence continues at coordinate 12,267 of JAJZQR010000122.1, forward strand.
GGCCATCCGGCGAGCCTCCTTGGCGTCGATCCAGTCCGCCGCCCGGAAGTCCCGCACCTCCCCCGATATTTGGCAGGCGAAGGGGCTGGGATCGAAGAGACTGATCCTATCGATGTTGGTCTCGCCCGCCTTCACGGCACGCCAGAAGCGCTCGGCGCCCAGGCCGAGAGAGCTAACCACTCCCAGTCCGGTTATCACTACCCTGTGCGGGTAATGGCTTCCGTCCCTTCGCGGGAGCGGCTGGGTTGATGGTGCGGTCACCGAAGAGAAAGAGAGCCCCGAGGTCGAGTCCACTTTTTCTTGAACAGCCAGGTTGCTACTCACAGCACCCTCCCCATGGAGACGAGTGTGGGGTTGAGTCCAAGAGAGACGAGTCCGTGCGGATCTTTGTAGCCGCACCGTTCATGGGTGCCCGTAACCATGTGGGGAAGGCGAACAGCCCCACGAGGACTGCGCAGGCGTAAAGTCTGCGCCTACAGAGACCGCCTATCCGGCGAGGCCGGCCTTTATGGCCTCCACCAGTTTCTGATCCAGGGCCTGCTTGGCCACCCGCACGGCATTCTTGATGGCCAGGGCGTTGGATCTGCCGTGGGCGATTATGGTGATCCCGTTCACCCCTAGCAAGGGGGCACCGCCGTACTCAGCGTAGTCCAATCGCCGTTTGACCCGCCGGAAGGCCGGCTTCAGGGCCAGGGCGGCCAGCTTGGAGGCGAAGCCGGCGGTCAGCTCCGTCTTCAGGATGTCGAACAGGGTCGAGGCCAGCCCTTCGCTCAGCTTGATGACGATGTTGCCCGCGAAGCCGTCGCACACCACCACGTCGGCCGCCCCGGAGGGGATATCCTTTCCCTCTACGCTGCCGACGAAGTTGAGGGAGGAGGCCTTGAGCAGCGGCTGGCAGCTCTGGACCAGGCTGTTCCCCTTGGTCTCCTCCTCGCCATTGCTGAGGAGGGCCACCTTAGGATGGGCGATCCCAAAGACCCGCTCCATGTAGGCGGAGCCCATGAGGGCGAACTGAGCCAGGTACTCGGGCTTGCAGTCCACGTTGGCGCCGGCATCGATGATGAAGCACTTACCGGTAGCAGTGGGGTACACGGTCCCGATAGCGGGCCTTTCGATCCCCTCGATCCGGCCGAGGCCGAAGAGGGCCGAAGCCATGACCGCCCCGCTGTTGCCTGCCGAGACGAAGGCGTCGGCCTGGCCTTCCCGAACCAGGCTGACCCCCAGGGCGATGGAGGATCGTCGCTTCTGGCGGATGGCTGTGGCGGCATGTTCCTCCATGCCCACCACCTCCTCGGCGTGGACGACGGGGATCTTCAGCCCGGAACAGTCGTGCTTCGCCAGTTCCTGCTGGACAACCTCCCTGGGGCCGACCAGGATGGCCTCCACCCCATATTCACGGGCGGCCGCCACCGCCCCCTCCACCACCACCGAGGGGGCGTGGTCGCCACCCACGGCATCCAGCGCTATCCTCGCTACGGCCTCAGCCAATGGCGTCCCTCCTGAAGAGGAGTCGGAGGACTGGTAAGGGGGCACCCCTTCTCTTCCTCCACCCGAGGGGGATATCCAACAGTATGCGAATCTCACCGGGTACTTACCTGGCGCCGGTAGTATAGACCGACGACCGGTGTAACGCCAATAGGAAGGGCGCTACCCGCCTTATCCGCCGGGTAGCGCCCTCGCTCTGTTCCGAGACGTGAAAGCCTACGGCTTTCCTTTAGATCCCTCAACCACCAGCCGGACCGCAGCTGGAACCGCTGCTGAAGGATCCTCCGAAGGATCCTCCGCTGGAGCCGCCGGAGAACCCGAACATCGATACCTTGCGGCTCACCTTGTCGGTGTTGCAGCGGGGGCAGCGGATCTCCACCGATCCTGAGGTGGCGCGAACGAGCTTCTCGAAGCTCTCGCCGCACTCCGCGCAGCTGTACTCGTAGATGGGCACCTGATCCCTCCCATGACGCACGGCAGTCTAACGGCGCCATTATACCCGCTAGGGGTATTTGCGTCAAGTAAACAAAACCTGGCCGCAATCCTACCAGCCCTCTCTACACCCCGCAATAAGATGCGTCGGCCCTACACCACGACCGAGGATGCCCGTCAGATGAAGGTGACGCTCACCTCTTGTCCCGTGTCAACTCAAATGAAAATGTTACCGAGAGGGCTGATTTTGGAGTAGTTCCCTCAAATGATAATGTTACCGAGGCCGGCCACCTCCTCTTTAGATTTGCAGGGTCTT
>JAJZQR010000471.1 GCA_021806765.1 Chloroflexota bacterium
TTCCGATCTGTCAGGCCCCGCTCGTGAAGGGCTCGAATCACGTCCATCAGCCGCTCGGTCTCCACCAGGTTCAGCCCGGCGTGCGGTTCATCCAGGAGAAGCACCCTCGGATCGAGACACAGCGCCCTGGCGATTTCCAGCAGCCGCTGCTGGCCCTGAGGAAGGCTGGCCGCCGGGCTGTCGGCGGCATCGGCCAGTCCGACGAAGCGCAGGGTCTCCAGGGCCTTCGCTCGTTTGCCTGGATCGAAGTGCCACCAGGAGCTGCTGGAGTGGCCGGCGAGCAGCAGGTTCTCCAACGTGCTCATGGAGCGAAACAGCCTCGGAGCCTGGAAAGTCCGACCCATGCCCCGGCGGGCTATTTCGAAGGGATGTGCCCTGTCGATGCGATGCCCAAGCAGCCGCACCTCGCCGCTGGTTGGCTTGTATACCCCGCTCATGATGTTGAACAGCGTCGTCTTCCCCGAGCCGTTGGGCCCGATGACGGCATGAATAGAGCCCTCCTCCACCCCGAAGGTCACATCTTCCAGGGCCGCGACGCCGGCGAAATGCTTGGTGAGATTCGAGACTTCTACGATATTCACCCCGCCTTGCCCTCCGTCGGCTTGCTCAAGTTCGCCCTCGCGAGCCAGCTTTTCGGAAGGAAGCCGAACTGCTTCTGTCGCTTGGAGGCTGCGCGGAACAGACCGGCCAGGCCTCCAGGAGCCGCCGCCATCATGATGATGACCACCAACCCGAAGACCGCCATGTAGGAGTCCTTGAGGAAGCGAAGCCATTCCGGAATGAGGGTCAGCAGAAATGCCATCACAACGACACCGCTGGTGCTGCCCAGCCCGCCAATCACCACCATGACCAGGTAGTTGAAAGTGGTGCCCCAGGCGAAGACGTCCGGACTAATGTAACCCAGCATGGTGGCGTAGAGGACCCCGGCGAGGCCGCCGCAGGCTGCTGAGATGACGAAGAGCATGACCTTGATGTTTCTGATGTTGACTCCAGCAACCTCGGCAGCAGTCTCGTCGTCCCGGAGTGCCCGCGCCCTCATGCCGAGGGGACTTCGGTCGAAGAGCACGGACAGGGTGACGACGAGGGCGGCGAAGACCATCTCCACGTAGAACAGGTGGGGCTCGCTGTCAAGTTGAATGGGGCCAATTTTGAACTGCGGAATGGAGCTGAGGCCGTTGGCCCCACCTGTCAGCCCGCCCAGGTTAATCATGAACTGCTGCATGATGATCCCAAATCCCAGAGTCGCCAGTGCCAGGTAATGGCCCTTCAACTTGAGAGCCGGCCACCCCAGGGCAAGTCCCGCCACCCCCGCGAGGACTACACCGGCTACGGCCGCAATGGGGAGTGGCACGTTGCGCAGCGCCAGTATCGAGTATCCGTAGGCACCGAGGCCGAAGAAAGCCGCCTGGGCGAGGGAGATCTGGCCCCCAAACCCGAGGATGAAGTTGAGGCCCACCGCCAGGATGATGTTCACCATCGCCACGTTGACTACGTGCAGGTAGTAGACACCAAGGACATGCGGAAGAAGCAGTGCCACGACGCCCATGGCTGCCAGGAATACCACGACAGGAGTAACTCTTTTCTTGCCCATAGCTTCACGGCCTCTCCATCTCGGGTTCACCGAACAGTCCCTGGGGCCGGAAGATCAGGAAGGCGATGAGCAGCCCGAAGGAGATGACGTCGATGTATTGAGACGACAGAAAGTAGGAGCCCAGGGCATCTACCAGCCCCAGGATCAGTCCGCCGATCACTGCTCCTGGAACGTTCCCGAAGCCGCCGACGATGGAGGAGGCGAAGGCCTTCAGGGATACCATTCCTCCCATGTCCGCCGAGACGTAGAACACCGGGGCCACCAGTACGCCCGCGACCCCCGCCAGGACGCAAGCGTACGCGAAGATCAGGGCGATAACGCGATCTGTGTTGATGCCCATCAGTCGGGCAACTTCGCGGTCCTGGGCGGTGGCACGCATCGCCTTGCCTATAGCCGTGTTGCGGAACATCACCACCTGCAGGATCACCAGGACGATCGTGGTGACCAGGATCAGCACGTGCTGCCCGTAGATCTTGGCGGGGCCGAGGGCCACGGTCGCGTTTTGGAACGGACCCGGGTCAGCTATCGGTTCAGGGCCCCAAACCAGCACCGCGCTGTTCTTGAGAAAGATCGACAGCCCCAGGGTGGCTACGATAGCAGCCAGCTGCGGGGCGTTGCGGAGGGGATGGTAAAGGCCGCGGGCCATGAGCAGTCCGAAAACCGCCATGAAGATCATGGTGAGCACCAGGTTCGCCTCCCAGGGGAGGTGCAACGCCTGGGACAGGGAGGCGACGCTGACGAAGGCAGCCAGCATCACCAGCTCCCCCTGCGCGAAGTTCACGATGCCCACAGCGTTCCAGATCAGGGTAAAACCCAGGGCGACCAGCCCGTAAATTGCCCCCATCGCCAGTCCCGAGACGCCAAGCTGTAGCAGCATTGAGAGGCTCCCCTGTGATTGGTGTCGACCGCCTGACACGTAGGGGGGGTGCCGGAGCATGCTCCGGCACCCCCCGTCAATCCTTACTGCTCTTTGACGACCTGGATCACTTTGGGTGTGCCGTTCTGCACTTCGGTGATCAATCCCGAGTGCACCAGATCACCGTTCG
>JAJZQR010000472.1 GCA_021806765.1 Chloroflexota bacterium
CCCAGATGCTGGGGCTGATCGCCGAGGCGAGGCCCCCGAGGGTGAAGAGGCCGAGGCCCATCAGGGCGTTGCGCTTCCGGCCGTGGAGGTCTCCCAGGCGGCCCCACATCGGCTCGAAGACGGAGGCACCCAGGGCATAGGCGAGACTGAGCCAGGCCACCGTCTCGATGGAGACGCCGAAGTCGCTCATGATGACCGGGCTGGCGGGGAAGAGGAAGCTGAGGCTCAGGGTGACGCTGAAGGTGCCTACCAGCATGGCCGCCAGGCCCCGCCACCTGTAGCCGACGTCGCTCGGGACCGGTTGCATCGAGCCGCTCTCTATATATCGAATCGATATAGCCTGCCAAGCGTATATCGGGCCGATATAATTGTCAAGGGGTGGGCCTCCAGTTCCAAGAGAACATCCGGCGCCGTCCGATTGCGACGACAGTAGGACTTGTCGATTTCCGACACATTGGCAGTGCCGCAAGAGGGGTCTTGAACAGAGCTCCTCGAACGCCTCGGTGTGGCCATTCTGGCCCACTGGCTGGATGTCCTGATGCTCTCCGCTCACACTCGGAGGCACATTCTCGGCCGGTGCCAGGCTGCGCCAAAGATCTCTTGGAACTGGAGGCAAACCCATTGACATGCGCACCAGGTCTTTTCCCGAGCAGTCCACGATCAGCATGAACGAGCTGAGCCAGACCATGGGACTGGCCAACAGCACCATGACGCGCATGGTCGATACCCTGGTCGCCAAGGGACTGGTCTATCGCCAGCAGGACTACGAGGACAGGCGGGTGGTGCGGGTGGCGCTCACCGCCCAGGGGCAGGAGCTGCAGCGCACGTTGGAGGAGGCGAGGCAAGCGATGATGGGAGAAATCCTGAGCGATATCCAGGAAGAGGATTGGCCCGGCATCATCCAGACCCTGGCTAAGCTGAACGCGGCCGTCGACAAAGCCATGGGAGGCTGCTGCGGCAGCTGATCCAGGGCCTCAAGAGGCCGCGTTTTCTTTTGCCCATTTCTTTCGTGTATACAAAGTTTGTGCATAACAAACATGGGAGGTGCCCCAGGTGAAGCTCAACATCCTGCGAAGAGACCCCAAGGAGGATCCCCAACTGAGCGTGGTCATCATCTCGGCGGCCTGCTGCGTCCCAGGCATGGCTCCCTTCGACGAGCAGGCAAAACGGGTCGTGGAGCAGGCCATCGCCGAGACCGGGGTGGCGGCTCGGATGAAAGTGATGCCCGCCACCACCGCCTACTTCGGCGGCGCACCCACGGAAGTGATGGCGAAGCTGATGAGCGATGCCCAGTCCGGCACGTGGGGTGTTCCGGCGATTCTAATCGATGGCAAGGCGGTCTCCTATGGCGTGCCCAGCCTCGATCAGATGAAATCGGCGCTGCTCGAGGCCAGCAGCGCGAAGACGACGAGCAAGTGAAGGAGATGGAAATGAACGAGGATCTCAGCCAGCTCATGGCACCCAACGGGACGACCAAGTACCTGTTCTTCGGGGGCAAGGGGGGCGTGGGCAAGACCACCCTCGCCACCTCCACTGCTGTGTGGTTCGCCGACCACGGCTACCGAACCACCATCGTTTCCACCGACCCCACGGTGAGCCTCTCGGCCATGTTCGGCCAGCCAATCGACGGCGAGAAACAAGTCCCCATTCGCCACGTCCCCAACCTGTGCGGTCTCAACATCAACCCCAACGACGCCAAGGGGGTCTTCCAAAACCGCCTGAATTCCGTCATGGGTCAGATGACCGGTGCCTTCGGCGGAGACGTCGTCAGTACCCCCTGTGCCGAGGAGATGGCTACCTTCGACCAGTTCGTCACCTTCCTGGAGGAGCCCGACGGCGACGTGATCGTCTTCGACACGGCCCCCACGGGCAAGAGCCTGCGGGAGCTGGCAATGCCCTTCGACTGGGCCGGCTTCCTCCAGAAGCAGATCCAGGAGGGGAAGAAGCTGGCCGAGATGATGAAAATGAGTGGCGACTCCTTCGAGGAGCTGGAGCGGGACAAGCGCCGCTACGACAAGGCCCTGAGCGTCCTGCGGGATCGCTCCTCCGCGGTCTTCAACCTGGTGCTGTTGCCGGAGCGGCTGCCGATAGAGGAGACTCAGAGCGCCATCACGGGGCTGGCCCGGCTGGGCATTCCGGTCCAGGCGCTGGTGATCAACCAGTGTATCCTGCCGGAGGTGATCGAGGGCAACCGCTTCCTGGCCGCTAGGGCGAGCTTGCAGGGCCGCTACCTGGAGGAGATCGAGGTGCGCTTCGGCGCCCTGGTCAGGGCCCGGCTGCCGCTGCTGGACCGGGACGTCTCGGAGCTATCCACCTTGCGCCAGGTGAGCCAGACGCTATACGGCGACTAGTACACGACCACAGAGAAGGTGATATGTACTGTCATGCTGAGCGCAGCGAAGCATCTCCCCGTGGCGAGAGGAGATCCTTCGCTATCGCTCAGGATGACACCTGTCAGAACCATCGTGGCGGAGTACTAGACAACAGAAGGGCTAAGACATGCGAACAGTAGACGTCACGGTCACGGCAGCGGCCCAGGGTGAGGCCCTCTATCTCGTCGCCACCCGCGCGGGTCTGCCTGTCGGCCACGTTCTCCTCCGGTGGAACGGATCGCCTCACGAGCCGATGG
>JAJZQR010000123.1 GCA_021806765.1 Chloroflexota bacterium
TCCTAGTCGAGTCGAAGCGCCGAGAACGCCCACCCGGGCAACCAATCCAAGCGGTGGCAGCGTGACCACGCTTGAGTGGGGCGCTACCATCTGCTCAGCCACGGTCCACCTACGGGAACTGGTGATACTGCCGGCGATCTAGCCAGTCCCCGGTCCACTTGGAGAAGAGCCTGTAGTAGGGCCCTCCCTCTCCAGAGATGGGACTCTTGAGGGCAGTCTTAGACAGTTCATGCCGGTGACCGTCCAGCAGCTGCGAGCCGGGGATCCGGTCCCCCCAGCCCTTGAAGAAGAACGGCACCCCCGCCGCCTGGCACTGGTCCCTGATGAACCTCACCCAGTCGGGGTGCATCGGCCGGGCACCGGGCCCGGTCTCGCCTCCCACGATCACCCAACGCAAAGGTCCCACCCATCCGCTCTTCGGGTAATGACCCTCCTCGACCTTGAAGGGATGGCAGGTGGCGCCGACTGGGAGTCTCGCCACACTGAAGTCCAAAGGGCCCAGGAGCGGCTCTCCGGAGACGAAGCGGAGAGCCGCTCTCGTGGCCAGCAGTTGGCCGACCCTCCACATCTGATCCGGACCTTCGACAGTTACACCCAGCTGCAGGTTGGGTATTGGCTCGTGGTGTTCCTCGATCTGGCCGTCCTTTGCGCGTATCCAGCCCTCTTCGTACAGCCGGTTCATGTGCTGCCGCATCCTCGCCGGACGCTTGGTGAGGACCATGAAGGTGTGCCGAGGGTAGTGGATGATGATGTCCAGGACGTCGTCGATCCAGTAGTCTTTGACGTCATCGTGGAAGAGATCGCCCATGGAGTTCACGAACACGCGACGGGGAGTCTTCCAGCTGACGGGGAGATACAGCTTGTCCCCATTGTGGAAGGTCACCTTGAACGGATCGTCCTGACGGTAGCCTGCCCTGCCGGCAAGCCGTTTGGCCATCCGCTCGGCATAGCAGTGGTCGCAGCCCGGGCTAATCTTGCTGCAGCCTGTGATCGGGTTCCAAACGACGTCCGCCCAGTCGATCAGTGTGGTTGCCATCTACCTCACTCCTATCAACTGCGGCTGCACCGGCCGCGGCGATCGCGACTCCACCAGCTCCACCCAGGAGTCCCCGGCCAGGGCGATCAGCTGCTCCAGGGCCTCGAAGTAGGGACCGTTGGCCAGCTCCGCCTGTCGGGCCTCAAGGCGATCGCGATGGATCGGATCCGCGGCCGCGGCCTCCATCAGCTGCAGGACCTCCCGGAACAGCCGGTCCACCTCAGCCTCCGCCTTTAGCAGCTCCACCAGCTCCACCTTGTAGGTGGCTATGGAGGCCTTCAGCTCCGCGGTCATCACCCCCTTGGGAGCGGTGCACTTCAGGGTGCCGGCATCGGCCTCGACGTCCATCCCCAGCCGGCGCAGCTGCACCAGCAGCAGGCCCCCCACCAGGCTCATAGCTCTATCACCTCCACGCCGCCGGAATCGGGATTCTGGCCGATGCTGGGAAATGCTAGGTTTTCAATGCTGGGTTTTGATGGGTCAAATGCAGGGTTCTCCTCAGAACGGGAAGAGACAGCACCCCGTTCTGAGGAAAAGTTGACAGGGGTATTCAAACTAGATCCAGCATTTCCAGCATTCCCAACATTGCACTTATGAGAGCTCATGCTATCCTCCACTATGGTTATCCCTGCTTCATCACCCTTGCATTCCTTCCCGTTCTCTCGGTTCTCAGAACCCGGCATTTGGCCCAGCATCGGTATTGAAGAATCCTGCATTTTTCCAGCAGTCTCGGCCTGCCTCCAGGGCGGCGGAGTCGTGTCTGTGGAAATGCTGGAAATGCTGGGCGATTCAGACATACCTAGGCTGGAAAGGTGAATATGGAGCACACGTCTTTGCTGCCCGGCGTGTTTCCGACGAACGGTAAGGGTCCCCGTGGCTTCGTCGACGCTGGCTAGGAACTTCTGCTCCTTCAATCTCTTCCGCAGCGTCTGGGAGGAGATCAGCAGCGGCTCCCCGGTCCGCGCCCCCAGCTGCTGAGCGGCGCCGTAGGCCGCCTCCGGATCCAGGTAGACGTTGTCCGCGTCGATCCAGCCAACCCGCGGCCCCTGGGGGTGCCACTCGTCCACCGAGTAGCCGGCCAGCGTCGAGGTGTGCCGCCTCCAGCCCCAGGCGTCGGGATCCACGGGGGCGTTGCCCTCCTCGTCGCTCAGGTGAGCCTGCCCAGAGGACAGGGCCGCCCCCAGCAGCGTCAGGAAGCGCCTCGCCGGCTCCGTGGCCGCCTGGTGTTTGGCCTGCTTCGCCGCCGGCTCCATCAGCGATGCCCACCAGGTGGCCCAGTACTCCTCGCACTGCTCCACCGTGAAGGCGCCGGCCTGGTGGGCGAACTCCAGAAACGACGCCAGACCGATCGCCAGGTTGGCCACGATCTCCGGGACGCGGCGGTGCAGGTTGCTGGTGTAGGCCGCCGATCGGAAGTCCCGTATCCTCGCCGGCAGGCCCGATCGCACCTGGTCGTACCGGGGAGCCAGCCAGCGGATGAAGCCGGCCAGGGTCCTGGCGTAGACCCCATCAGCCGCGCTGCGCTGGCAGATGCCGACCCGGGCCCAATCAATGTCGCTCGGATCCACCTCCAGGATGAGCAGTCGAGCTCGAAGAGATTGGCCTCGAGGAGAGTCCTCCCCGGTGCTCAGGACCAGTCCCCGCGGGGGTTTCCCCTGACGAAGGGTGGCGTCCGCCGTCATCCGCTGTCTGCCGGCCTGGTTGCCCTGGCCCCGAAAGAGTCGCTCCGCATCCCTGTTGAGCTTGGCGACGTCGGCAGCCGATCCGGTGGGCACGAAATCATCCACAGTCAAGACCGCGTCCTTGGCCAGGAAGGCCAGCAGCTCCAGGGCGTTGCCGGTGGAGGACCATCCGGCCGGGAGGTGGCGGCCGTCCATGCTGGTACCGAAGTGCTGCTGCACGAAGGCGGCTAACACCGACTTGCCGGCGCCGGTGGGGCCGGCGATGTACAGGCTGTGGTCGACGCCCCCGATCACGGCTCTGTATGGAGCCGCGAGGAGAGGCACGGTGATAGCCGGTGGGGCAACCTCCAGGATCTCCAGGCTGGTCCGGACGCAGCGGATGAGATCCTCGCCCTCCGGAGGCGGGGGGAGCAGATAGCCGGACAGGGCGTCGGTGATGGCCACGTCGATCCCCTCCACGGCCCCCTCCGCCCCTATCGCCCCGCCGGCGTGCAGGTAAAACCACTTGTCGGCGATCTTCCGCCAACCGAGATGGGTGAAACGGACGGTCTCAGTAATCTCCCCGGAGAGCAGCTGCACGGCTGCCCTGGCGTGATCCCGGGTTCCGTTGCCCGGGTAGACGATAGCCGAGGCCCCCAGCTGCTCGGTCACCCAGTTCATCGTCGTGTACTTCTCCGCAGGGATCCGGAAGCTCTTGGCCCGATCCTTCAGGTAGGTAGCTAGCTCGAAGACTCGCCTCTCGTCGATGCCATCGTCTTCGATCACCTCCGCCGAGATCTTCGCCGCGAAGTTAGTTAATCGGACGATCTCCGGGTTGCCCAAGCCCTGTTTGTCCGGTTTCAGCCACTCGATACCCTCGGGAGAGACCCGATACGGGCACCCCCTGGTCCCCTCCTGGGGCTTGGTTCGCTCGATCCACTCGGGGAAGGGCATCAGGAGATCATGGAGATCGTCGACGTCGTGGCCGGCAGCCAGGTAATCGTCCACGCCGGTTTTACTGCTCTCGGGGAGATCGGCCTTCTCCCAGTCGATGACCGAGACATCCGCCCCCCGCTGCGTCATCCAGCTTGCCAGCGCGACCATCGCCAGGCGGACGGCCGACTTGTGCTGTACGTCGGAGTCGTAGGCGATCACCACCGACCGCCCCTTCCAGGGGATCCCGAAGAGGTCAGGAATCGCCGAGGGGCTACGCCACCCGTCCACGCCGGGGGTGTTCACCGCGATGATGTCGCGAGAGGCCAAGGCATCGGCCTTCTTCGCACCCTCGGTAAACCACAGGGTCCTGTTAGGATCCCACAGCCCCGCCAGGCAGCGGAGGGGGACGTCGAGCCGCAGCCCCCAACCCGCCGGCTGCTCGTACTTGATGGCCTTGAGCTCCCGCGTGATCCTGGGCCGGTCGTACCGGAGGACGTGGTAGACGAGGGCGCCCGCCACGTCGTAGTGCGGGATCATCAACGAGGGAAAGGCGTCAGGGATCTTCTGATAGCTCTTGAACCCGAGCCCGTCGAGATCCTGCCACTTCTCCGCGGACCAGTACCCCCGCTCGGCGATCACGTCGGGGTGGATCCCGCTCCCCTCCTCCAGGACCAGGCGGTGGTGGGGAAGCAAAACTCGCTGCGGCGAGCCGTCGGGAGTGGTTGAGACTGTCTCTGATGTGTTCGTTGGACTCTGCATTGAGGGCACACCCCGCTCCAGATTTGATCAACCACCTTGATGCAGGGGACAAAAAAAGGGCTAGTTGGGCGTGTCCATGCTCCAGCCGACTGTAGCCTGCCGGGTCTGCAGTTCGGCGGCGTCGATGGCCGACCAGGAGAGGATCTCCCGGGCGGTGTAGGGCCGCCGGCAACCGTGGACATCGGCGAGCTGCGCTACGGTCCGGTCCAGCTGGTGAGTGAGCACCACGTAGGCCGGGAGGATCCCGAGCTGAGGCTGCACCCAGCGCTGCTGCAGGATCCGCCGGCGCCACACATCGGAGCGGGCCGGAGCCACCAGGCCCCCCACTGCCTGAGGCTTCATCGAGTCCACGGGCGGATCCTGGCGACGCCGGCGGAGCCGCTGTAGCTCCGCCATAATCCGGTCGGTCAGGATCCCCAGGGCCACAGAGACAGGTGCGATGATCAACTCAACCACGATCTACCTCCTCCCCTCATTCCAGCCCCAGCAGCTGGGCGATCTCGCCCGCCGCCGGGGCCATTACTCCGATCACCAGCGCGGCCCACGCCGCGGTTGCGGCCACCACCAGGAGCATCAGCCGGCCGCGTCTGCTGCTCACTACATCCACCTCTGGGGGTTCTGCACGGCCACGGAGCAGTCCTCCGCCAGCAGGGGCACCCCCTGGCGCTCGATGTCCCGCTCCACCTCTCGCTCCGTCAGGCCGAAGCGTGTGGCCAGGTGCCCTACCAGCCGCTCCCGCTGCTCCGGAGTGACCAGGTCGAGATCCAGGTCGTAGACCATCGTGAAGCCCTTCCCAGGGACGCTGGCCGGATAGGGATGGGGGGCCCTGACCGGCAGCGTGGTGGTGCCGAACACCGCTTCCCAATCCTTTGCCCTCTCGCCGTGGACGGTCACCATGAAGTCGCTAGCCATTGGAGGCCTCCGCGCTGTCCTCGATCGGCTCACCCGCGTAGACGTGGCCACACTGGATCTTGCCGGCCTGTTCAGGAGCGAGAGGTTGAGGCTCGCCGGCGCCCTCGAGGAGTAGCAGGACGTTTCCCCAATGGTACTCACAGCAAAAGGCGGTTCCCTTGGCGTGGGGGATGGCGTACCTGGCGGACAGCCCGCAGACGTTCCGCTCAGGCTCCTCCAGGATAGTGTCGGCCCAGGCCCTGGGTGCCGGTAGGTCGGCCTCCACCACAGCTGCTAGGGCCCCGGGTTGCACGGTTGATTGCGGCTCCCCCTGCAGATACCAATCGGCCGTCGAGCTGTCGTCAGTTCGCCGCTCCTGGTACCGCTCGATCAGCTCCATCCGGCAAACGGCCTCTACGAGCAGCTTGGCGGTAACCAAAGGACCGACAGCCTCCAGCACCTCGCAGCGATAAGCCTTCGCCGCGTAGCCGCCGTCCAGCTTGCCCCACAGCCCAGTCCTGCCCTGGCGCTTGCAGGCCTGGTGGATATAGCTGCGTAGCCGCCATTCGTTGCCGATCGCCCCCTGGCCAATCACCGCCATCTCGCGGGGGCCGATCGCCACCAAGGCGTCGATTTTTCGCTCGAGGTCGGCGAGCAAGGTCTTCACGAGTTCCCGCCCGGCCTTGTTCTCAGCCCTGGTCGTCGCCGCCTTCAGCTTCTGCCAGCAGGCGAGATCGCTGCAGATCATGACGCTCTTGTCGCCGTTGTCGATCGCCTCACCGGCCTTAGGGCAATCGTCCTGGCAGCCGGATGGTCGGTCCGCGGAGTCCAGCCGGTGGTAGCTGTCCCAGGGAAGGTTCTGCAGCTTCGGCTTGTCGGGGCCGCGTTCGGCCGCGGCCTGTTTCAGCTTCAGGAGGTCCGCCTGCTTGGCCGCCGCGTAGGCCTTTTCCTTCTCGTCGAAGCAGTCGGGCTTCAGGCAATACCCCCACTGGTGCTCCCCGGCCGATCGGAAGGCGTTGTGGGGGCAGGCCCCTTGGCATCGCTCACGGGCGTTGAAGCTGGCCCTACCGAGCCACCTGACAACGCCGATACTGGCCAACTCGCTGCCGGGGCTGCCGTAGGTCCCCCACGGCTTCTCCAGCTGATGCGAGGTGTACTTGTTCTGGACTGCGAGCTCCGCTAGCTTGCTGGCCACCTCCGGGAAGTCGTCGAACTTCGCCAGGGCCACCCCGTGGGCGGCCTCAAGGCCCCCATCGTCCTTGCCCTTCCGTATGAGCAGCCGCACGTCCGGAGGGAGCTTCAGCAGTCGCATGGCGTTGGAGACGGCTCCCTGGCTCTTGTGGACCTTCTCGCCGATCTCCTTCTGAGTGACGCCCATCTCAGCCAGGCGCTTGTATCCCTCGGCCTGCTCGATCGGGTCCAGGTCCGCGCGCTGCAGGTTCTCCACCAGCATCAGCTGCAGCATCTGGCCATCGTCGGCGACGTCGTAGCGGATCACCGCCGGCACTGTGGCCAGCCCCGCCAGCTTCGCCGCACGCCACCTGCGCTCGCCGGCGATCAGCTCGTACTTGTAGTCGTAGGCGGGCCGGCCGTTCCGGATCTCGATGATGGGGGTTTCCTTGCCCAGCGCTCCGGCCGGCGTAATCGGACGGACCACCAGGGGCTCCAGGATGCCGTGCGTACGCTCGGACTCCGCCAGCTCCTGCAGTCCTTGTTGGGCGATGTGCTTCCGCGGGTTGAGGTTCGAGGCCGCTATGATGTCCACGGGGATCTCCGCTAAGCGGCCCGTGGTATTTCGCGCGGAATGTTCCTGCTCTGTGGCGATCTCCGTGGCGCTCATGAGGTCGCCTCCTGGGGCTGGTAGTCGGTGCAGGCTTTGGCGATCGCCAGCAGCTCGCGAGAGGGGAACTGGAGCTCGTGGTTGCTGTACTGTCGGGGATCTCCAGCCGAGGTGCCGAAGCGACCGCGCCTGCAGGCCGACCGCTGGAAGCCAAGCCGGAGCTCATCCGAGGAGATGTGGGCGCAGACCAGGCACTTGAGGATGCGATGACTGCCCCATCCGGGCTTGCGCAGGGTCACAGTACCGTTGGGGTTGGAACGTATCGAGGATCCTGCCGGTGATGAGGGCCGCTCCAGGACGATCTGCTTCATCGGTGGCCACCTCCCAGGTGCGAGCCGCGCCACTTGATCAGGCGCCACTCCAGGCAGACGCCCCGCAGCCAGCGGAGCGACTCCAGGCCGGCGAAGAAGGCGACGCTGAACAGCAGTCCGCACAGGATGGAGATCAGCACCAGGTGCCAGAAGGGATCCGAGGGGTTGTAGAGCAGGGATAGCCTGTACTCGGGAGTCATCTGTCCTCCTCGTATAACGGGCACACGGGCCCGCGGTTGTGTACCGGCTTGCGATCGTTGCTAATGGTTGCGAGGTTCGCGCGCCTCCGGAGGCGGGGTGTCCCGGCTCCTGGAGGTGGGTTAGGGGGCAGGACTAGCCCGCCCCTGCCAGGGATCGGCCGCGCCGACCCCAGATCTCCCTTCGCCAGCTTTCGAGTACTGCCTGGATGGACCTCTCCACGTCGCGCCGATCGCGGTGGAGATGGAGGATCCTACCGTCCAGGGGAGCCTTAACTCCCCGTTGCTCCTCCAGCTGCTGGAGCTGCTGATCGATGGCCTGCAGCTCCAGCAGCTGCTCAGACAGTCACACTGCTTGTCGAAGATCTACCACCGTGCTAAGCTCCTCCTTGTGGGTGATTGGGTTTGACAGCTGAACCCTGTTGACTAGCGCTCACACCGTCCGCCGCGGTGGCCTGTGGTTGCAGCCGCAGGCCACTCGCTTTCGGCGGTCCTCCAGGAAGTCCCGCCCCGGCCTGATCGGCCCCGGGTGTCGTGGGCGAAGGCCCATCGGATGCGGCTCTCGCCGCTCGTCGACTAACTTCAAAGTCACCTCCCTTCACCAGACTCTCCCTCTCCAGTTCCGCCGCCAGCTGCTGGATGGTCATCCCTTGGGAGGCGGCGATCTCCTTGGACAGTTCCGCGAACGGCTCCAGAAAGCCGTGGATCCACCGCTGCAGCTGCTCCGGGCTGGCTCTCTCCTGCTGGGATAGCGCTGTCGGTGTCGGTTCCGTCGCCACTCACGGGCGCGTAAGTGGGTTTCCCATACGCCTCCTTTCTCGGCTTTCCCCTCTGGGCGACGGCGAACTTGCCGCCCTTCACAAGGGTTATCTTCCCCTGGGCCATCTGCCGCAGCAGCTCGCTGATGGCCGGGACCTGGAAGAGCTGAGACGAGGGCTTGCGCTCGTAGCAGCCCAATTGGTAGGCAAGGCTGAACAGGGCTTCTTTGTCTCCGACGTCCAGGACGACTCTCAGCGCGGGCATGGCCTTACCCCTCCAGGGCGGCGTTGAGCCGAGCCACCAGCTCCTTGGCGTCCATGACTGTCGGGCGGCTCGTGATGATGGTTGACTGGCATTGCTCGTTCGTCGCCACGACCCAGAAACTGTCCCAGACGGTGAACCTCGCCAGGCGGAGGAAGCCTTCGTTGGGGGAGATAGTGGCGGCCTGCCCGTCAAGGATCGCGTTCAACGCCGCCGCGATCCTGCCGGCGGTCTCCGGGCCGATTGCCTCTACCACCTCGACCCCGAAGAGTCTGTCTTTCTCTGGATCCGGCTCGAGGCCGATGTCCATGGTCCGCGAGGGGCAGACCCAGACCCCTTTTGGTGCGAAGCGCCAGTCGGTAGATTTGACGGTCTTGCCTCGCATGGATGCTCTCCCTTCTTTCTCAACTACCGCCCCCGGACAAGAATCGGTGGGGGTCCGCAGCGATCGAGAGGAGCTCCCGCTCGGTCAGCCCGATGCCCAACCCCCGATGGTCCTCCATTTCATCCTTCAGCCATCCCGCTATGGCCACCGTGGCCGGGGATACAAAGCGCGAGTCCTCGAGGGCGTCGGGGAATATGGCCTCTGCCAGCGCCCTCCCTGCTTTGAGCAGGGCACCGTACCTGCTGAACTCCCTCACGACGTTCCTCCTTCCACTTCACCAGCGATACGACCCTTCAGGCCGCCCCCGTCTCTTCCTGGCCGTCGTCCACGCTGCCGGCTTCGATGACCGGGTTCTCCCGTAGCTGGCGGAGCAGCTCCTGCTCGCGTCGGTGGTCCTTGAGACCGCGGCGGAGAAGGCTGCGCGCCGCGTCGGACTTGGACACCTCATCCTCCGCTGCCACGGCCTCGATCTCTGCTTCCAAGCCTTTCCCGACATCGACCTGGAGCAAGTGCCGCTTCGTCATCTGCGACCTCCTTGTTAGAAATCCGCTCACGGGATCGTATCAAAGATTCTAACACCACGTCAATGGGTTTGTCATACAATTTCCCACAGATGTTGAAGTGGGTGGTAGATGCGTGGGAGCTAGGGAGCGGCTTGAAGAGCTGCTGGAGGAAAAGGGAGTCTCGCAGGCCGAGCTTGCCCGGCGTATCGGCGAGGATCGTGGTTGGGTGAACCAACGCCTCCCTGGAGCTCGCAAGCGGCTGAACATAAACGCCGACGACATCCCCCGGCTTGCCAAGGCCCTGGGCGTTCCCTGCTGGCGGTTCTTCGAGGACAGCGAGTGTCCCGAGGTCCAGCGGCAGGGGTTGCTGCCCCCCGCGCCCGCGGTGGAGCCCGACTACTTCGCCGAGTACGTGCAGGGGCTAACCCGGGACCTGCCCCTGCCAGAGGGGGAGCGGCTGATCCTGGAGGGGCTGGTGGCCCTTCGGAGGCGATATCAAGGCCAAGCTCAATCCTAGTCCCCCTGCTTATGTTTCAGGTCAAACGCCCGGAGCGCGGCAACGCTAATGGATCGGAAGCCGGTCCGTTGGAGAGGTAGGTGATAGGCGTGCCGGACATGATCCCATTGTCAGAGGGCTGGACAATACTTCAGGTAACGAGCGGGTACGGTCATCGAGCCGTCTTCGCTCGCCGTCTACCGGATGGCGAGGTGGGGCTTCTGGTGAAATCGGTGATTTGCTGGGCTCTCATCGAGGAGAACGGGATTATCGAGCCGAGTCAGTCTCGGAGACGCGCAGTGGCTGGAATGGTGCTGATGGGGCACCCAGCATTCGCTGCGGACAATGAGGACTTCCTCACATTCCTGGAGCCTCACGGACGCGTCGATGACGCGGAGCTAGAGCTTCTTGCCCGAGCAAAGGACCACTTCAAGGAGGAGGAAGAAGCCCTCCGTCGGCGGTATCGCGAACGGCAGCCGACCGGGGAGGGGGAGGGTAGGGCGTAGTGCCGAGACTACCCAGGGTTACCGCGGCGGAGCTGCTGCGCGCTCTCAGGCGCGATGGGTGGATCGAGGATCACCAGACCGGCAGCCACGTAATCTTGCTCCATCCGGCCAAGCCGGGCAGGGTCACCGTTCCGTTCCACAGGGGTACAATGAGGACCGGTACAATCGCCGGCATTCTAGACCAGGCCGGCCTGTCCGCCGACGATCTGAGGAGGCTGAGATGACAGCACGACACTATCGAATAGTCCTGACCCCGGCTCCTCCTGAGGAAGGTGGTGGGTACACGGTCACCGTGCCCGCGCTCCCCGGCTGTGTCACCGAGGGCGACACGCTGGAAGAGGCGATAGCGATGGCCAGGGACGCCATAGAGGGCTACATAGAGAGCCTGCGCAAGCACGGCGAGCCCATCCCAGAGGATGAGCCCTCCACCGAGTCGGCCACTGTCACCATCGACCTGGCCGCGTAGCACTATGGCCTGGCTGGCCTGGCTCCCCACTCACTACTTCTCTGCCATCTTGCCCCACGGCTAGGGGACAAACCGCGTGGAGGCCACATGCAGGAAGCCCAAGGCGATCCCCTGGACATCATCATCCGGTTGGCCCGGGCCAACGAGCGCACCATCAAGCTTCACGAGAGATACTGCCCTGCTCGAAGGCGGGCGGAGGAAATGCCGGCCATCGTTCCCCCTCGCGTCCTAGCCGAGATCATCGCCTGGATGGGCGCCCAGTGGGCCGATACATGGTCCTTCGACTACGAGGCGGCCGCCGTTCGCTTCGAGATCCCCGAAGAGGTGCTCCGGTCCGAGGTGGCCTCCTATCTTCGAAACCGCGGCGGACGTGGGCGCGATCGCCGAAACTGAGGCAGCGAGACCTGATTCTCAGAACTTGGCGCGAGGATACTTGCCTCGGAGCTCGATCCTCTTGGCTTCCAGATCGGCCATGTTGGCTTTGTGCTTGAGGTAGATAGTGGCCAGGTTGGTCGCCAGGAACAGCAGCTGGTCCCACGGCAGGCTGACTGAGAACTGGAGCGCGGGCCGGGCCGGAGCCACTGGAGCCACCTGAGCGGCAGGCGTTGGCGGAAGGTTTCCATCTCCCTCGTTTCGATCCGGCTGCACCTGTTCGGATGGAACCCTGCCTTCGGGTAGAGCGCGAGCTGGAACCATCTTGTTGCCTCCTTGGAGGAATTATGGAAACGCAGGACGGCGAGGCCAGGCAGAACCACGGGTCCGAATCCGGACCAATTCTACCACCAATGATCCCGGACTCGATATCTCCGGGCGATCCGACCGCGATGGCTCTCGTGTCGGCATTCCAGGAGTACGTGGCCAGCGACGAACGCAAGCAGCAGAGGGAGGCCGAATCCCGCGAGCGGATCATCAGGATGGAGAGTGACCGTCTGCAAAAGGCAGATCGGTACAGCTTCGAGCTCACGAGATTGAGCCTGCTGGGCTGTGGCGTCTTCTTGCTGCTGTCCTTCGCCCTCATCTTCACCGGACGGGAAAGCGTGGGGCTCCAGATCATCCAGACGGTCCTCACTGCCGTGCTGGCCTTCGCTGCGGGCTACGGCTGGGCGAAACAGGGTGAGAACTCCCGGGAATAGATCGGAACCACAGCGGACTACCGAAGATGGCGCCGGCCACTTACGGAGAGGCTCCCTCTGAGATGCCCAAACGATCTAAATGCAAGTGCCAGGATCCGACCGCCGTGGCGATCCTGGCCAGGATCTCCGACCGAGAGAAGCAGGGGCAGCCGTCGCTGGAGGCCCAGATCCGCGAGACCCGAGAGCGGCTCACGGATCCCAAGGGCTGGCACGTGGTGGCGGAGTATGCCATCAAGCATCGCGGATCCGATCTCTCCGGAGACCCACGCTATATGGAGATGATCCGGGACGCCCGGGCGGGCAAGTTCTCCAAGCTCTGCCTCCACAAGTTCGATCGCTTCGCTCGCCGATCCTACGACAGGGAGGTCTTCGAGCACATCCTCACCCGGGAGTGCGGCATCGAGATCTACGCGGCGCTGGAGCCCTACGACCTCAAGACGAGGGCCGGGCAGCTCACCAAGAAGACCAGCGCCTTCATCTCCGACGTCTTCCTGGACAACCTCCGCGAAGAGTCCCTCAAGGGCATGACCCAGAAGATCCTGGCCGGCGGCTGGGTGGCCAGGGCGCCCGTCGGCTACCTCAACAAGCGAGAGGAGATCGGGCACAACAAGTTCCGCCGCTGGGTCGAGCCGGATCCCCTCCATCGCGAGACCGTGCAGCTGGCCTTCAGGCTCTTCGCCGGCGGGCAGCACACGCTCGATAGTCTGACCGCCTACCTCAACGAGCATGGCCTAACCTGGCAGGGCGGCCGGCCCTGGACCCGGGATCGTCTCCACCGGATGCTGATCAATCCCTTCTACGCCGGCCGCCTTCGATGGAATGGCCTCGAGGCCGCGGGGATCCACGAACCGCTGATCGATCAATCCACCTGGGAGGCCTGCAGGGCGGTCCGTCGGTCTCACGACAAGTCCAAAGAGCGCAAGGCGCGCCACGTCTATCCCCTCGTGGGCGTGCTCTACTTCGCCGAGCTGGGCTGTGGGGCGCACGCCGAGACCCAGACGGAGAAGGGCATCAGCTACTACCGCTCCCGGTTGCAGGGTGCGGGCGGATCCAAGATCTACCTCCCCTGCGAGGAAGCCGAAGCTCGGGCTGCCGAGATCCTCGAGGATCTCCAGATCCCCCCGGAGCTGGTAGCGCCCATCAAGAAGGCGTACCGCCACCAGGTGGCGGAGATCGCTGCGCCGGAAGCAATCCAGGCCCAGAGGCTAAAGCGCCAGCTAGCACAGTTGGAAGAGGAGAGCCGCGGCTACGTCCGCCTGGCTGCCCAGGGGAAGATCACCGAGACCGAGTTCGACTCCGAGCGGGCCCGGGTCTCGTCGGCGATCGCCAAGACGCGCCACGAGCTCGCCGCGGTGGAGGGGGGCGGTCGCTCTCGGCTGTCCGACCTGGACGCGGCCCTGGTGGTGTTCGCCCACGCGGGGCTCCTGTGGAACCGCTCCGACGACACCCAGCGTAAAGCCCTCACCCGACTCTTCTTCCGGAGGATCTCCATCACCAACGCCGGCGACGTCGTCGACGTCGAGTTGGCGGATCCCTTCGCCTACCTGGAGACACTAAAAAAAGCCTCAGCCCCTCCCGAGGGGAGGGGCCTTCATCGTTCGAATAGTGTTCGGTATGCGCTACCAAACGCAACGTATACCGAGCTGGCGAAGAGAGCTCCCCGCATTGGTGGAGCTCTCTTTGATTAGAGTAGACCGTGTTCGCCTGATGCTCGCTGGCATCGGCAACGCGAAGCCCATCGAGGCATCGCAGTAGAGAGAACTTGTTCGGCACGATGCCGGCGCAGCCCTTCTGGCGGCGGGCGTGCGCCACCCCGGCGGCTGTGTTGGCTCCCGTGGCGGTCCCTGGCCCTACGGGATTCGGAACAGTAGCTCCTGGATCTGAGGGACGGAAGCTACCATGACCGCCAGGATCAGGACGGTGTAGGCGACAACCAGAGTGAGGAGATTGATGCTGCGCACCACGGGAGCCTCCGCCGCCGGACTTGCGCGCGACGAGCATACGAGCCGACCGCTGCAGCTACTTCAAAAGCATTCTCCGTTCCACCTCTGGTGCCTAGCCGGCGCGAAACGGGCACTTGTGCGCGGACTTGGGCGTGGCCTCTTCACGCCGGCCAGAGCGGGCGAAGGATCGCGGTCGTGAGCCCCACGGGACCCCTCGCTGCGCTCAGAATGACACCTCGAAGGACCGGGGGCAAGCCCGGGCGGGGCTTGCGCAGCGGGTGAGAGGGAGAAGCACCAGCCCCACGAGGTGAAGTAGGCCAACCC
>JAJZQR010000473.1 GCA_021806765.1 Chloroflexota bacterium
CCGTCCAGGTTGCCTGTTCCATTCTTCACCTCCTTGGTGTCTGCGGACAACCACAAAGACACCAAGACACCAAGCCTTCTCTCCGGCTCAACCTCGTGTCCTGGTGTCTTCGCGGTTAGTTCCCGCCGCGAAGTCCATGCGGGCATAGGGTAACGTCCAAAGTGGACTTCCGCAAGATCCACTTCTGTGCGATTATAGGGTACCACTTATGAGGAGGGGGCCGTGGACCTCGCCATCATCCTGGACGATTCCCTCCCTCAGCCCCTCTACCGGCAGCTGTGGGAGGGGCTCAGGGAGGCCATTCTCTCGGGCCGGCTGCCGTCGGGCGGGAAGCTCCCCTCCAGCCGGAGCCTGGCCCGCGAGCTAACCATCTCCCGCAACACCGTCACTCAGGCCTACGCCGAGCTGGAGGCCGAGGGCTACCTGGCCGGGCGCCACGGGTCGGGCACCTACGTCTCACGGCAGCTGCCCGAGGAGCTACCCCAGGGGGCTGGGGCGGATCGGGTGCCGGACAGGGGAGAGGACGGGCGGGGAAGCCTGGAGCTTCGATGGACGAAGTCTCAGGGGGCATCCGGCCCGGAACCGGAATCTACGACGCCTCGCGGGCTGGCCTACGACTTCCATCCGGGCCAGGGTGCCTGGGATGACTTCCCGGCAGAGGCGTGGCGGCGGCTGCTGGCTCGCAGTTGGCGGAAGGGGTGGCGGGAAACCATGGACTACGGCGATCCGGGGGGATACCGGCCCCTGCGGGAGGAGGTGGCGGCCTTCCTGGCCCGCTCGCGAGCGGTCCGGTGCACGTCGGATGAGGTTGTGATAGTCAACGGGACCCAGCAGGCCCTGGACCTGCTGGCCAGGATCCTGCTGGAGCCAGGCGACCGGGTGGGGGTAGAGAACCCGGGCTACCCCTCCGCGCGGCAGCTGTTCGTCTCCCACCGGGCAGGGCTGGTGCCGGTTCCCGTGGACCAGGAAGGCATGGTGGTGGAGAAGCTCCGGGGCAGCGGTGTCCGGCTCGCCGTGGTCTCCCCCTCCCACCAGTTCCCGACGGGGGCGGTGCTGAGTCTGCCGCGTCGCCTGTCGCTCCTGTCCTGGGCGAGGGCGGAGGGCGGCCTGGTGGTGGAGGACGATTACGACAGCGGCTTCCGGTTCGAGGGGAGGCCGCTGGCCTCGCTGCAGGGGCTGGACGACTCCGGCTCCGTGGTGTACCTGGGCAGCTTCTCCAAGGTGCTGTTCCCCTCCCTGCGGGTTGGCTACGCGGTGCTGCCGGCGAGGTTGGTGGAGCCCTTCCAGGAGGCCAAGGAGCTGACCGACCGGCAGACGCCGATACTGGAGCAGCAGCTGCTGGCCGGCTTCCTGGGGGAGGGCCACTTCGAGCGCCACCTGAGGAGGATGCGGCTTCTCTACCGGCAGCGGCGTCGGGCGTTGGTGGATGCCCTGGAGGGACGGCTGGCGGGGGCGGTCGAGCTGATAGGGGCGCACGCCGGAATGCACCTTATGGTGCGTTTGTTGGTTCCGGTGGACGAGACCCGGCTGGCTGCCAGGGCGGCCGCCCTGGGGGTGGCGGTCTACCCCGCCGGGCCCTACTACTACGGTCCCGGTCCCGGCCCCGCCCTGGTGCTGGGGTACGCCGGCATGTCGGAGGAGCGGATTCGGGAGGGCGTGGAGAGGCTGGCCCGGGCCCTGTCTCAGCTGTCTCAGGGGGAATTGGACTGTCGGCGCCCGGTGCGTTATAATCAGTCTAGAGTCTAAGCATATTAGACATACTGAGAGTTCGGAGTAGTCGACGGATTTATGGCGATCCAAAACGAGAAAATGCGGGCTAGGGTGGTCGCTGACGAGTTGATCAGCGTGACTATGGACGCTACCGACCTGGGAGTCTCCTGTGCCGACGCCCTGAGGAGCATCATCAGCCGCTATGGACGTCCGGTTGCCGCTCGAGCCTTCGCCGACTTCCAGCAGCCCGGCCTCTCCGATCTGTCCGTGCAGCTCTACCAGATGGGTTTCACCCTGGTTCATTGCCCGACGTGGCCGAACGGGGACGGAGTTCCCAAGCCGATCATCTCGGACGTGATGGCCCAGGACCTGCGCGATCAGTTGGAGGAGTTGGAGGAGGCCGAAGCCTTCCTCCTGGTGGCTACCAGCCGGGACTACATCGCGGTGGCGAACGCCCTGCGACGGCACGATCGGCGGGTAGTCGTGGTGGCCGAGGAGTCCAAGGTCTGCCGGGAGCTTCGGGCGTGCGCCGACGAATTCGTGGCGCTGCCGCCGAGCCGGCCGGAGCGGTCTCAGGAGTCGCCCCGACCTTCGAGGTCGAGCGAGTCTGGGAGGGCCGGACGGTCCGCCGCGGCCGTCCGGGTCGAGCGTGCCGCGGAGCCCGTTCGGGTCGAGCGTCCTCCGGAGCCGGTGCGGGTCGAGCGCGTCCCGGAGCCCGTTCGAGTCGAGCGCGTCCCGGAGCCGGCGCGGGCGGAGGCTCAGGACCAGTCGCGGCTGCCCAGCGACGGTGAAGTGGTGGCCGAGGTGCGGAAGATCATCGCAGCCGAGGGGATTTGCACCCCTCGCCGTCTGGCTCGGGCCCTCTGTCCGGT
>JAJZQR010000124.1 GCA_021806765.1 Chloroflexota bacterium
TCCAGTACACGCTGGTCGCCCATGGAGCTTCCGGGGGTAGCGTCAGTCCGGGGACGTCACGGAGCAGATCGTTGTAGAGAGCTGCGTTGCGTCGCTTGGCCGAGATGAAGCCCTCGATCCGCTCCAACTGCGCGACTCCCAGGGCGGCTTGCAGGTTGGTCATCCGGTAGTTGTAGCCGACGGCCGCATGCCAGTACCGTTTCTCCCGGGACATGGCGTGATCCCGCAGCCACGCGGCCCGCTCGGCCCATTCGGGGTTGTCGGTCAACAGCATGCCGCCCTCGCCGGTGGTGATGATCTTGTTGCCGTAGAAGCTGAACACGCCGATGTCGCCCAGGCCGCCCACCCGCTGGCCACGGTACTTGGCCCCGTGCGCCTCGGCCGCGTCCTCGATCACGAAGAGGTCGAACTCTCGGGCCAGCTTCGTTATGGCCGCCATGTCCACCGGATGGCCGTACAGGTGCACCGGGATTACCACCCTGGTTCGCGAGGTGATCTTCCTCCGTACGTCGGCCGGGTCCATGTTCCAGGTGTAAGGATCGGAATCTACAAACACCGGTGTCGCGCCCGTGTATGCCACCGCGTTCGCCGTGGCGACGAACGTCAAGGCCGGCACGATGACCTCATCCCCCGGACCTATGCCCAGAACGGCCAGTGCGAGATGGAGCGCCGTCGTGCCATTGCTGGTCACGACCCCGTAACTTGTGCCGCAGTACTCTGCGAAGCCACGCTCGAAGCGGGTAATGTACTCACCACACGAAGACACCCAGGTCGACCTGACGCATTCCGTGACCAGTTCCAGTTCGCGACTTCCGATGAAGGGCTCTGCCACCGGGATGAAACCGTCCTGATTTGCCACGATTTGCCCCCTTTCGCCGCACCGCTCCCGGCTCGATCGCATCAGCGAGAACGAGCCTTTACCTCTCGCCTCACGATACCCACCGAGTTGGCAGGAGTCGCTTCGGCCAGATTCCGGCTCTTGCCTTCGACCGCGCCCACGTAGACCCCTTCCAGCGTGCGGACCACCGCGGGCCATCGATGGTGGGTCTCGACGTAGCGCCGGCCCGACTGCCCTAACCAGCACCGAAGCCTGGGAGACCCCAGCAACCGGCAAACCTGCCCGGCGAACTCGGCCGGGCCATCGGCAACCAGGAGGTCCCGCCCGTCTCGCACGGAGAGTCCTCCGGCCCCCTCCCTGGTGCAGACCACCGGGAGTCCCATGGCCATCGCCTCCAACAGCTTGTTCTGAATGCCTACCTTTATCGTGACCGGGCAGATGGCCAGGGTGGCCCGGCCGAGGGCAGGGCGGAGGTCGGGCAGGTATCCGGTGACCGAGATAGCAGGATCCCTGGCGAGTGCCCTAACGGCAGCCGGCGGGCTACTGCCGATCACCCGCAACCGTACCTCCGGATGGGATCTCCTGATTGAGGGGAAGATGTTCCGAACGAAGTGAAACAGCGCCGTCACGTTCGCGTGGTAGGACATCTTTCCCGAAAACACGAGGGTGGCAGGCTCTCGTTCCCCCTCCAGGGGCCGGAAGTAGTCGAGGTCCACGCCGTTGGGCACCACGACCACCCCCGTACCCGGCGCCAGGGACATCAGTGCTCCGGCGTCTTCGGCGGAGGTGACCACAACCCTGTCGAACCGGCGGATCAGCCGGGCCTCGTAGGCGCGGGTTCGGCCGAGTTCCAACGCCGCGAGGGCTCGCTGCCGGAGGCTGTGGCTGGAGGCGAGGGTCCGCTGCTGCAATAGGGATATGCAGTCCACCGAGTCGAAGACAGTCGGGATGCCGGACGGGACGAGATCGCCCAGGTAGGCCACCCTCAGGTGCTCGACGTGCACCAGGTCAAACCGCTGTTCGGCCAGCAGGTCACGCAGCCGGGACTCCAGCGCCGAGGATCGGCAGAAGGCCGCCTGCAGCGGTTCGCCCCGCGCAGCCCCCCTTGCGCAGCCCCACAGGGCGGCAGGGAGCTTGAGGGGCACCACCACGACATCCCGGCAGAAGTCCCGCAGGCTCTCCGCAGCGGCCGACCCGCGGGGCGTGTCCGTCGCCAGCACCGTGACCTCGTGCCGGCGGGACAGCTCCCGGATGAAGTTGTAGGGCCGCACCCGGATAAGGGACGGCACGTAGGGCAGGACGAAGAGGATCTTCAAGAGATGCCACCCCGGTAGCTTTGAGCCGTGAAAGGCAGAGTCAACGAGTCGTCTCGGCCCTGAAGGGCCGACGCAGAGCATCACCCTACGGACGACCGGTCAATCGAGGGGCTGCAGGCCGGGGAAGTTGAGACCGATGGGAGCCGGAGGATCGGCCTCCCACGGGTCCCGGCATCGATAGACGTCGTCGAGGCCAGAGAGGGTCGAGCGCCAGTCGTAGCGGGTCTCCACCAGCTGCCGCCCCGCCTTCGCCAGCCGCGCACCCTCATCACGATCCCGGAGCACCCGGATCACGGCCCTGGCGAACTCCGCAGGGTCGTCGGCCACCAGCAGATGCTCGCCGGCCCGGGCCTCTATCCCCTCGACGCCGATCGTCGTCGAGACGACGGGGATGCCCCGCGCGAAGGCCTCCAGGATCTTGACCCGCATCCCGCTCCCCGAGTGCACCGGCACCACCGTCAGGGCGCTCTGCCGGAAGATGGGGTCCAGGTCGGCCACGTAGCCGGTGACGATTACGCCGCTGTCCGGCCCGGTCAGCCCGGCGATCTTCGCAGGCGGCCGGCTCCCGACGATGCGGAACCGGACGTCGCCGACCTCGCACCGGACCAGGGGAAAGACCTCGGTGGCGAACCAGTACACCCCCTCGACGTTGGGCGGGTAGAACATGGTGGCGACGCTGACGACGTCCCGGGCTTCCTCGGTACGCGGCGCGAAGGCCATCTCCTCGGTGTCCACGGCTATCGGGATTACCTTCGTCGGGAAGATGGCTCGGGCGCTCTCGGCCAGGGCCAGGTAGTCCTCAGTGCTGACCACAGTGACCAGGTCGAACCTGCGGCATATCTGCGCCTCGTAAGCCCGCAGCTTCCGCCACTCCAGTTCGGCGACCACTCGTTGCGGACCCCGGCCCAGGTGGCCTGCCTGGCGCCGGACGATGGTCCACACGGCGTTGTGCTCGTCCAGCACCCGGAGGGGCAGCGGCAGATCCACCGCGAACTGGCCCATGGAGAGCTGGTCGGCGTGGACTGCGTCGAAGGCGCGCAGGTCCAGCACCCTCCTGATAGCCTCCCGCATCGCCCCGGAGTCGTCGCGCTCGATCAAGAACGGGCGCCCGGTGACCAGACTCCGCAGCAGGTAGCCGACATCCCGCACCTTCGAACGACGGATGGGCACCGTAGTCACGTCGCTGCACAGGGACCGCAGCGCCTGCGCACTCGACTCCTCGGTGGCGGAGCGGACGAAGGAGACGAGGTGGACCTCGTGTCGCTCGGCCAGGTAGCGCAGCACGTTGTAGGTCTTGATCTTGGGGCCGCTGTCCGGCGGGTGAGGCACCACCTGGGTCAGGAGGAGGATCCTCATCGAGCCTCCACCTCGCCCCCTTCTTTGCCCGCCACAAGAGACTGAAGCCGAAGGTTCGCCGTACGGCGCATCCGCCGAGGAGTTCGCGGGGGCGAAGGGCTGTCGATCCCGCCCAGCTCAGGGTACTGCTCGACCAGGATCGGCCAGATGCGGTCGAAGACCCCGAGGCGCACCCACCGCTGATAGGTGCGATGGACGGAGCTGTCGTCGGGAAAGTCGCCGGGGAGCCGGTTCCACCCATCGCCGGTGACTCTCTGATACACGACGGCGTCGAGGGCCGCCCGCTGGTCGATGCGCCTGCGCCCAGTGAGTTTGGGGGGATCGTACCGATCCAGGATTGGCTTGATACTCGCCCAAGCCTCGTCGTGTACGCGCCGGACGGACGGGGATCCCTTCAGTTGCCGCCTTCTGCCGGTCATTGGTATTCACCGCCTGCTGGTAGGTGTGCGCTCCTATCAGCGCCTTTGGACGGCCGCCATTAGCTACGTTCACTTCTCCCACTCGAAGCGCTCGCCGTTGCTCCGCTCCTGGACGCCGTATGGACCATTGATCCAGCTGCGGGATCCGTTGGTGAAGGCCGTCCAGTTGTCGGATTTCCGCCACACCATCAGGCCGGTAGTGGTCTGCTGGAGGGAGTCCCCGTTGGCCCCCCACTGTTCGCTCTCCAGCGGCTCCCCGACCACAGATGGAACCTGGTCGGCCAGGGCTTTGAAGCCCAACTGGAACCTGAAGGGGGAGGAGACCACCGGAACCGGCTTGGGAGGAGGCGCCGGCTGAGCGGTCCCGCTCTTGAAAGCTGACCATGTCCGGTCCAGGAAGTTGTCTGGATCGGAGGCGAAGAGCTTCGTCGAGTAGGCGTTGGCCGCGGCGTTAGGGTGGGAGTCGCCACTCTGCCCACCGTAGGATGCCTTCAACCGGTTGGGGTAGGAGAGGGCATCGTCGGGGTTCGCCAGGACGTCAAACCAGTCGAAGACGGCCACGTTGTTCAACCCCGGATGCGCCGCGTTGTAGCTCTTCAGCCACTCGTTCTTCAGCCAGTTGTTGAACTGACGGGCCCGCCGAGCGTCGGCGTCGTTGGTGGCCCCA
This sequence comes from Chloroflexota bacterium, assembly GCA_021806765.1. Next base: position 4,597 of record JAJZQR010000124.1, read on the forward strand.
TAGTCGAGGGGCGGGGCGGTGACCGGGATGAACAGCCGGTCGGGATTGGCCGCGAAGATGTCCTCCAGCGGCCTGTAGGTGATGCCGTTGCGGGTGTAAACGTTGCCCGGACCGGCCGGATGCCGGTAGAGGGCCTTGTAGTTGGCCAGGGTCTGGTCGGCGGAGAAGGGGTCACCCGGCTCGCTCCCCACGCTCCCCACGCCGCTGATGGGGAAGCAGCTCTTGAACATGATAATTCGGTTGGTGCCGGCAGTGGCGCCCTGGCTCTTGATCGCGGAGAGGTAGTCGTTGAACCAGAGTATCCAGTGGTTCATGTTGGTGTTGTCGCCCGGCACGTTCCCCTGAGATCGGGGCCGGCCGGGGTCGGGCGGCACCACGGTGCCGTAGTAGATCTCGTTCTGGCCGTGAATGTAGTCCTTGGCTAGCAGGGCGTTGCGGAGGCCTCCGGCGAGCCAGTTGGCTCCGGAGGAGTGGTGGATAAACAGCAGGTCGTCCACGGCATCCTTGGGCGACACCGAGGCCTCCGCCGGGCCGAAGGAGAGAAGCATCAGACCCAGCACGAGCGCCAGCCTGAATCGACGCATCCGTCAGACATCCTTTTCACTGCGACCTAGCGACGAGAATCGGGTAAGTCGCAAGGATCCTCCAAAATGATGGTGACCATCATTGGAACCGGACCTGGGAGGAGGAGCAATGCACCATTCATCCTACCGCTGCCCTGCCCGAAGCTTGCGGCGAATGTAGCCGGCCAGCTTGCTCACAGAGTCGAAGTTATCTGGGACTACCTCCTCATCCCGCACCTCGATACCGAAGGCCCTCTCCACGAACAGCTGCAACTCCAGAATGCCCGTTGAGTCGACTACGTTGTTCTCGATGAAGGAGTCGCCGTCTCCTATGGGAAGTTTTCCCTCGGTGAACAACAGTTCCTCGGCGATGAACTTGCGGATCAAGGTTTCCACATCGGCCGTGGCGATCGTTTCGATAGCCATTTCATGCTCCTCCACTCTCTTCGGAAATTGGGCAGAATTCAGGGAATCGAGGGCTGGGAGGGGGTGATTTCGGGCACCTTTTCGATCAGGATCGGCGACAGGTGGAGGAAGCTGGTCGTGCGACGCTTGGCCTCGATATCCCGATACACCCGCTCCACCTGAGCTACCGTGAGCCCGACCACCGGCGCGACCTCCTCCGAGGACACCCCATGGTTGTGAGCCCACAGGCAGAGGTCCATCCTGTCGTAGGGCAGGGCGAAGTAGAACTCCTCCTGGGTCTGGGGCATGGAGTAGGTGTCGGTGGTGGGAGGGCGCCGCCGGATCTCCTCGGGGACTCCCAGCTCGACAGCCAGGGCATACACCTGGGTCTTGTAGAGGTGGGCGATCGGTTTTAGATCCGCCGCGCCGTCCCCGTACTTCACGAAGAAGCCCTGGTCGTACTCCAGCCGGTTCGGGGTGCCCGCCACGGCGTAGTTGAGCTGCTCGGCGTGGAAGTACTCGGTGAGCGCCCGGGTGCGCTGCTTCATGTTGGACGCCGCCACCACCTGCAGGTAGGCGTTCAGCGGCATGTGGGCAGAAAGGACCTCGCCGTCGGGCGATTCGACCACCAGACTGAAGAGGTTGAACCGGACCTCGTCGCCGATCGCCGGCAGCACGATCTTGCACTTCCAGTCATCGCCAAACTGGGAAAAGACGCGACGGATCGCCTCGTTTCGGTAGCGGTAGCAGCCCATCGCCTCCAGGGCAGGGCCGATGTTCACCATCTCGGTCCGGATCCCGAACTGTTCGGCCGCGAGACGGCCCAGCCGGAGACTGTCGTCCGCGGAGTCGGTCTCTGGCATGAGCAACCCCAGAACCCGCTCCGGCCCCAGAGCCCGGGCGCACAGGGCGGCCACCACGGAGCTATCGACCCCTCCGGACATGCCCACGACCACCCCCCGCCGCCGAAGCTGCTTCAATACGATCTCGCGAACGGAATGCTCGATAGCTTCGGCAGTCGCCCGGCAATCCATGTCCAGGACGCTCTTAGCGAACATGCCGCATCCCCCAACGAGTGATGAGTGACGAGTGATGAGAGCGCGTGCTCGCCCCTCACAGCCTGCACAGGGACCGGTCGATGACGATCGCCAGGTCGGGCAACGGGGCACGGCTCCGAGCGGGGAAACCCTCCACGAACAGGTGGTGCAGCAGCTGGACCGAGAGAATGCCGGCCACCGCCATCGAGTCCATCTCGCTCAGGTCCGGGACCCGACGAGCCTTCTCCACCAATCTCTGCACCGAAAGAGGGTTGAAGTATCCGGCCCGCTCGACCGCAGGCGGCGAGAGCAGATCGGCCACGTACTCGGGGCGATGGGGACCGAAGAAGGTCCGGGCCACCGGCGCCCGATAGGGTTGTTTGGGACGCCAGCGGATTTCCTCGGGCACAAGGTCCTCGACGGCGCTCTTCAACAGGTACTTCTCGGTGAGCCCGTGCAGCTTCAAGGAGGCCGGCACGCGGCTGCAGAACTCCACGACCCGGTGGTCCAGGAAGGGGAAGCGTCCCTCCACCGAGTGGGCCATGGCCATTCGATCCCCCTGCGAGGAGAGCAGATACTGGGAAAGGAAGGTGGTCACCTCCACGTACTGGGCCTGGCTCAGGGGATCCCAGCTCAGCGACAGACCATCTAGAGCGCGCTCCAGCTCCACCTCGAGATCGAACCCGACCAGCGATTGCTGGAGTTCCTGGGAGAAGAAGCGCTTCAGGCGGGATGTGTTCCTCCACCGGACCAGGTGCGAATACCCCTTGCGGCCGGTTTCCGTCAAACCGTTTCGGAAGAATGCCTCCAGGTAGGCCTGCTCTTCTCGCTGCAGTTCCCGAATGTAGGGGTAGAGCCGGCGCAGCAAGAGGGGACGCAGACGGGAAGCCGGGTCGCGGGCCCAGAAGCGGCGGATACGGTCCTCCTTGAATATGTTGTACCCACCCAGGAACTCGTCCGCGCCCTCACCTGTCAGAACGACCTTGAAGCCGTTGTCTCGCACCAGCTTGGAGAGCAGGTAGAGAGGGACCGGGGCCGTCCGGAGGATCGGCACCTCGGAATGCCATACCACCTCAGGAAAGGCACGGCCGATGTCGGCATCGGTGCACACTATCGTGTGGTGCTCGACCCCGAGGTGCATCGCCATCTGCTGCTGGTAGACACCTTCGTCGAACTCGGAGTCCTCGAAGGTGATGGAGAAGGTGTGCAACCGGTTGGGGTTGAAACGCCGGATGATGGCTGCGATGGTGGAGGAGTCGAGCCCCCCGCTCAAGTAGGCCCCCACCGGTACGTCGGCCCGCAGGCGGAGCATCGTGGCGTCGATCAGCAGCTCCCGGAAGGACCCGACGTAGTCCGAGCCGGCTCTACCATCCGCCGCATGGCCGGGTGGGAAGGATAGGGCCCAATACCGCCTGAGCCGCGGCGAGTCCCATCGGACCGACAGGGTGTGGCCGGGAGGGACCTCGTGGATCCCTCGAAAGGCCGTGCGGCCGGGGAGCGGCGCCCAGAAGGTGAACAGCTCCTCCAGGGCGCAGGGATCCAGTTCCCTGGAGACCCGGTCGTCGGCGAAGATGGCCTTGATCTCGGAGGCGAACAGCAGCGTCCCGTGGGTCACGGCGTAGAAGAGGGGTCGCACACCCAACCGGTCGCGCCCCAGCAGCAACTGGCCGGACCGGCTGTCCCACAGGGCAAAGGCGAACTGGCCGTTCAGCGCCTCCACGCACCGCTCCCCTCGCTCTTCGTACAGGTGAACGATCACCTCGGTGTCGGAGCGGGTGTGGAAGCGGTGGCCCCGAGCGATCAACCCCTTGCGCAGCTCGACGTAGTTGAAGATCTCGCCGTTGAAGACGATCCAGACGGTCTCGTCCTCGTTGTGGATGGGCTGGGTGCCCCCCGCCAGGTCGATAATGCTGAGCCGGGCGCTGCCCAGGCCGACCCGATCGTCCAGGTATACGCCGAAGGCGTCCGGCCCACGGTGGCGGATCAGGCCCAGCATCCGCCGCAGGGTGTTCAGGTCAGGGGGCTCGCTCCGGGCCAGGTCTAGTGAGCCGGCGATACCGCACATAGGACCATCTCCCGCAACTGCGTCTTGCTGGTCTTTCCCGAGGAGGTCTTCGGCAGGCTGGGCCAGAACTCCACGTGCTTGGGCACCATGAAGTCCTCCAGGTTCCTGGCGCAATGGCCGAGGACGTCTCGTTCGGTCAGGCCGGCACCGTCCCGGACGGCCACCACGGCCCAGATCGCCTCCCCCAACCGCTCGTCGGGCACGCCGATCACCGCCGCCTCCACGATCCCGTCCAGGGAGTAGAGGACGTTCTCCACCTCCCTCGGGCTGATCTTCTCGCCCCGGCTCTTGATCATGTCGTCCTTCCGAGCCACGAAGTAGAGGAAACCCTCCTCGTCCATCCGGAAAAGGTCCCCGGTGTAGAGGACCCGCTCGCCGGGCAGCGGACCCGGCCGCAGCGCCCGAGCCGTCTCCTCCGGCGATTCCCAGTAGCCCCGCATCAGATGGGAGCCCCGCACCACCAACTCCCCCACCACCCCCGGGGGCACCCGATTGCCGGCCTCGTCCACGACGTACACCTCCGTGTTGGGGATGGCGATGCCGACGGAACCGGGCCGCCGGTCCAACTCCTCGGGAGGCAGGTAGCAGACGCGGGTGCACTCGGTCTGGCCGTACATCGAGTAGATCCTCACGCCGGGCAAGAGCTGGTAGAGCTTCTCTATGTGGCGCACCGGGAGCGCCGCAGCCGCGTTGGTCAGGTATCGCAGCTCGGGAAACTCCATGGAGGCCAGCTCCTCGATTTCGAGTATCTTGGCGAAGATGGTGGGTACTCCCGCGAAACCGGTGACCCTCTCCCGCTGTAGCAGTTGCAGCACCCGGTGCGGGAAGGCGAACCCGTCCTCCAGCACGAGGGTAGCTCCGGTCCTGAAGGTGACGAGCAGTTGGTAAAGCCCGTAACAGTGGGAGAGGGGCAGCACGTTCAGGATGATGTCGTTCGGGGTGTTCTCCAGGTACCGGCCGATGGAGTCCGTGAGGGTGACAGCCATCAGATGGGTGGACATGACCCCCTTGGGGAGCCCGGTGCTCCCGGAGGTGTAGATGATGGTCGCGAGGTCCACGTCGATGCGACTTCGGGGTGGCTGTATCGCCGAACTGCGGGACAGGGCTTCGTCGAAGGGCGTGTACCCGAATCCGAGGCCGTCCGAGGATTGAGCGCCCGCCAGCAGGATGAAGCGGAGGGATGGCACGTTGGGGAGGGTTTCGGCCAGAACCCCGACCTTGCGGTGGTGGGCGATGAGACCGGCAGCCCGGCAGTTGTTCAGCGTGAAGGCGAGCCTCTCGGCTTTCGTGCCGCCGTTGATGACCGAGTAGACCGCGCCCGCCTTGAGGATGCCGAAGATGGAGACGACCAATTCGACACAGCTGTCCATGTAGATGCCGACCCGGTCGCCGAGTTGGACGCCCTGGGCCAGGAGATAGTTGGCCAGCCGGTTGGCCTCCGCGTCGATCTCGGCATAGGTCAACCGCTGATTGCCGAACACCAGGGCGGTCTTGTCCGGGTACAGCCGCGCGCTGTTCTCGAGGAAGTCGTTGACCAGCATGCTGCCACCACCGATCATCGGGTAGCGAACTGGCGATGCGCCTGCACGATGCTCTGGACGAAGAGCGGACCCACCTTGCGGTTAGCGGTCAGGTTGGGGTGGGAGTCGGCGGAGTAGGTGGGCCTGCCGAATACCATCGCGCGAACCGTGCGGAAAACGTTCAGGGCGCTGGAGGGCACCTTCCCGAGGCTGGTGAAGTCGATGGGATAGGCCGGCTCCAGGTACTCGGCACGCAGGGTGTTGCTCCCGTCCGCCAGGGCGTCGAAGAGGTCGAAGGTCACGACGTTAGGGTGCCCCCTAAGGTACTCATCGGACCTCAACCAGTTGGCGAGGACACGTGCTCGGGCAGCGTTCTCGGGCCTGGTGGCGGCCGGAGAGAGGGGCGGCGACGTGATCACCACGAACAGCCGGTCCGGGTATCGGTCCATGGTCGACCGGATGCCCAGATAGATCGCCTTGAACTTCGACAGCTGCTCGTCGCCGGCGATGTCGCTGTTCGGGAAGCAGGACTTGAAGACGATGACGTCGTAGGCAAGAGCATAGCTCAGGGTGTTGTCGGGCGGATTGTGAACAGGCTGCGCGAAGATCGCCGCGAAGCCGTCGGGATCGGTGTTGTCGTTCAGGATGTCGAACCCCGGCTCCACCCTGTCTCCCTTCGGGTCACGAAGCCCCTCTACGTTGTAGCCATGATCCCAGAAGTCGTATCCCTCGGCGGCGAACAGCGCCCGAACGTTCCCCTGGTCGATCAGGTTCGCCCCGACGGAGTGGTGCAGGAAAAGGACGCGAGGCCGGACATCTGAACTCACAGCAGCCGAAAGCTGTCCTGGCGACAGCAACGGGATAGTTAGAGCCAAAGCCGGCAGCAAACGGAGAAAGCGAGACAAGTTCCCCACAGTTCCTCCCAACTTGCCCCCATTAGGATTGCGCCTCACCCCTCCAGGCGGGGTTTGATCCGGCAGGCAGGGCTCCAGACGTAGCGCCCGTTTCCGCCCTGGAAGGCTTCGATGCCTCCGATCGAACCTTTCCAGTTTGGCGAAAAGCAGCCGAACCCCTTGGTGCCCTGTTCAGTACTACACCGAGCACTGTGGCATGGGATAGAAGCTGTCGCGCCAGACGGGCATGCTTGCCTCGGGTCCGCCCGGCATCCACCACCAGTACGACCCCCAATCCCTTCGCCGCCAGCACAGCGGCATCCGCCGACGCCAGCACCGGCGGGCCGTCAAGGATCACAACGTCGGCCATCGACTCTAGAGCCTGCAGCAGATGGTCCATCTCGGAAGAAGCCAGTAGATCGCCCGGACTATCGGAAAGCGACCCGCTCGGTAGGATCCGCAGATGCCGGACTCTGGTGACCAAGCATGCCTCCAACCCATCCGCCATGCTGCTGCCTTTGGCGGCCTCACCACCGGGAGGTGAATCCTGCCTGCCATCCTGACGGTCAGACTCATGACCATCCGAAAGCAGCCAGGTGAGGCCGCCCCCGTTCGGAATGTCGAAGAGGGTGTGGAGCGACGGATGGCGCAGATCGGCGTCGACGAGGATAGTGCGATTGCCTGCCTGTGCAAGGCTGACGGCCAGGTTAGCGGCGATCAGCGACCTACCCTCTCGAGGTCCCGCGCTAGTGACCAGCAGCGTCCGCGGGCTACCCGTCTCCCGGGCAAGCTGCACGTTGGTGCGCAGGAGACGGTAGGCCTCCGAAAGGGGAGAGGATGGACGATTCAGGCATACCAGACTATCGGTCGGATTCCGCAGCTTCCCCATGCCAACGATCGAGCCGAGCACCGGCAGGGCCAGAACCCTGTCCACGTCTTCCCGCGCCCGCAGCCTGTCGTCCAAGTACTCCAGCAGGAAGGCAGCGAATAGCGCCAGGAGGAAGCCGATGCTGGCTGCCAGGAGAAGATTGAGTTGGCTAGTGGGACTGACAGGACTCGTAGGAAGGAAAGCTGGCTCGGCGACGCTCAGATAATTGGTGCGGCTGCCACGAAGCCATCCCAGCATGCTGTTGTACAGCGTCTGCCAGCTAGTGATCTTGTCCTCCAAGGCCCGGGTCTGGTCGTGGATATCCTGGATCTGGAGGGCACTGACCTCTCCGGTCAGTTTCTTCTCCAGGTCGTCCACCTGCGCCTGGGCCTGCATTATCTTCGCCTGCAGGCTCGCCAGTTGCTGGTCCACAAACTGTCGCTGCTGGTCCTGATCCTCCTTCTGGGGAGTAGGGCTCTGGAGGATCAGTTGGCGAGCAATTTCGTCAGCAATCCTCTTGGCCTGCTGCGGGTCGCCATCGACGACGCTGATCTGAATCTGGTTTGTGCCGGCCGGAGACACGACATTCACCTGACCCATCAATGCGCCCCACGACCTGTCCAGGCCGAGCGCTTTGGCAGTGGCCTGCATGACGGACTGGCGGCGCACCACCTGGGCGTAGTACTGAGCCAACTGCTGGCTGATTGCGATGTCGCTGGACTGCGGGTTGTCACTGCTCAGAAACTGGCCGACCTGCACCGTGGTCGTCGTGCGATACACCAGAGGCATCTTGGCACTGCCCCAGTAGCTGAAGCCCACTGCCAACCCGGTGCCCAGGAGTATCAGCCACCACCATCTCCACAACACGGCCACATATCGCTTCAGTTCCATCTGCACTCCTTCACAGACTGTCCCCCGCGCACCCTCCGTTGTCGTTGCCAGTCGGAAGCCGCCAGAGGTGTGGGGTGATGTTAGGGCAGGTTCACCCCTGGTTTCGGCAGATCGGCAGTCCGAAGCACACGCCGCAGAGGGCCTCCCGCCAGCCGCGTCCGAAGGTCGGTGATAGCCAGTGCCGCAAACAGGATCAAGAGGCCGTCAATGGGCAAGCGGTAGCGGATCAACGCCCAGGAGAGAATGTGGATCAGGGAGTAAACGGCGGTGAACAGGCACAGTAGCGCTATGGCGAGTCTCTGTCCCGACAAGGCGTACTGTCGGCCCTGCACGGTCGACAGGAACAACCCATAGATCGTCAAGGGCAGCAAAATGCCGAAGGACAGAAGCCGCATCAGATTGCTGACGACACTCGATTCGGGGGAAGGCCAGAATTGGAAGTAGTACTTGATCCGGCTAGCGGATAACAGCATGACTCTCCCGGGATCTTCCAACACAAAGCCTACCCCTTCTTTGAGGAGCGCCTGGTCCAGGGCGGCTTCGTCCAATATCCGTAGATCCGCAGGAATTAGTTCATAATAGAGATTGCCCGGTAGGATCGGCACGAAGTCCGTGCCGTAGATCGGGTGATTGCCCCAGAAGAAGGCGTAGCCTGAGTTGGTGTTGAGCGGGACGAAGCGGCCGAAAGCCTCGTAGTTGCGTACTGTCCACGGCACGATCATCGCGAACAGCACCAGGACGCTTACCAGCAGCCCGGTAGCGGCAGGCTTCAGCAGGTTAATGGTACCCACTGCCCAGCGCATGGACCTCTGGGAGATAGCTATCCATACTATCCAGATGAACAAGAACGGTACAAAGAGCAGAATGAGTTGCCGTAGCAGAGCAGCTACGCCCAGCGCCAGCCCTAGCAGTATCCACGGACGCTTCGTTCCGATGATAGCAGTGCGACTGCGTGGCAGGACCGGCGGCCTTTCCACAAGAGACCGAATCGATCCAGTAGCAAGATCGAGAGACCATAGAATCGCCAGGATGTAGAAGGTCTCCGTCATCAGGGCACTGGCGTAGTAGACGAAGTACGGGTAAACAGCCGAGAGAGCGGCGGCGACCACCCCAATCCGGGTGCCGAATAACCGGCGGCCGATGCGATAACTGAGCCAGGGCTGCAAGATGCTGGCGACTACCGCCTGGATGAGGCGCGCGACCAGCGGATGTGGACCGAACAGCGCGTACACCGCCGCCAGGTAGAGGGTGTACAGGAAGCTCCAATGGGCAGTAGGCAAAAACGTACCCAT
>JAJZQR010000474.1 GCA_021806765.1 Chloroflexota bacterium
GCGATCCAAGGCAGCGGCATGTTCTTGCAGTTCCAAGTGTGCTGTAATATACAACAAGTTCGGCGGGCCAGGGGGTCTGTCTGTTGTAGAGACGCGACATGTCGCGTCTCTACAGCGTGGGGTGGGGGGTTGCGTATTGACCCGCTTCAAAGGCAAGTACCGAATCGAGACAACCCGATTGGAGGGCTGGGATTACCGCTCCGACGCATGGTATTTCGTGACGATATGTGTGGGGAATCGCCAGCACTTCTTCGGCGAGGTCGTCTCCGGCAGGATGCAGCTTTCGGATGTCGGCGAAATCGCGCAGCGATTCTGGATGGGGATTCCTGACCATTTCCGGCACGTTCGGTTGGATGAGTATGTGGTGATGCCGAATCACCTTCATGGGATTCTGTTCGTTGGTCACGATGAGGAGGCGCTCACGCAGCCGGGGCTCGTAGAGACGCGACATGTCGCGTCTCTACGGAGTGAAGGACAAAACCGCTTTGGTCCTCTGGTCAGCGGTTCTCTCCAGGCAGTCGTGCATGCCTACAAGGCTGCGGTTACCCGCTGGTGTCACGAGAATTGCCATCCACAGTTCTCCTGGCAATCACGCTTCTACGATCACATCGTTCGAGGCGAAGACTCGGCAAGTCGCATCCGCCAGTACATATTCGACAATCCGGCTCAATGGGAGGCGGATGAAGAGAACGCGCCCGCGCTCTGGATGTAAAGCCAGCCCTCTGCCCCAATCGATCCTGGCCGCTCGACCTCTGTTCCGAGCCTCGTCGCTTTCCCCTGTTCCCCTCTGTAGCGTCACGAGGTACAATGTTGATGGATCCACCGTTGCCTCTGGATAGTGACGCGATGTTCCCCTCCTGGATCGCGGCTTCGCCGGCTTCGGGCATAGACGCCCTCGTTTCGCTTGGATGGATCGCCCGTGACGCTGATCTTCCTCTCCCTCGGCTGGCTGGTGGGGACCTATCTGGGGATGGCGTCCTGGGCCGAGATCGGGTCCTCGGGGGAACCCCTGGGGCTGTCAGCGCCTGCAGGTGGGATTGCCCTGGCCTGTCTGTCCGCTCTAGCCGGGCTGTCCGCCCTCCTGGCCGGGGAGGATCGGCGGCTCAGGGTTACCGCTCTGGCCGTGGCGGTGGGACTCTTGGGGCTGCTGCGCACCCTGAGCATCCTCCCGGCTTCGGATCCACTGAGTGATCAGATCGGGCGCGAGTTGGTGGTCTATGGGGCCGTGGCCACTCGGCCGGAGGTCCGGGACAGCTACCAGCTGTTGGTTCTGGAGGTGGATCGGCTGGGGCAGGGAGACTCCCGAGAGCAGGTGCAAGGCCGCGTGTTGGTGCGTACCGATCGCTATCGGGAGTGGAGCTACGGCGACCGAGTGATGGCGACGGGTCGCCTGGCCCCCGTGGATGCCGGCTCCCGCTACTACGCCGAGTATCTGGAGCGCCAGGGGGTCCATTCTACCCTGGAGTACCCCTCACTTCGGTTGGCGGAGGGGCGATCGACCCCGGATCTGCTTCGGGCGGTCGATGGCCTTCGAGATCGGTTGGAGCAGACCTGCGCCATTCTCCTCCCGGAACCCCAGGCCTCGCTGCTGGCCGGCATCCTGGTGGGGGCCAGGGCCGGGATGCCCGACGACTTCCGGTCCGCTCTGAACGCTACCAGCACCAGCCATCTGGTTGCCGTGTCCGGATTCAACGTGACGGTGGTGGCCGGCATAGCCCAGGTAGTGGCCCTTCGCTTCCTGGCCCGGCGCAAGGCGACCCTGCTGGCCGTCGCCGCGGTGTGGCTCTACTCCCTGCTGACGGGGTTGCCCCCCTCGGCCTTCCGAGCGGCTTTGATGGCCACCATGGCGCTGTCGGCGACCCTGGCCGGTCGAGGTGGTGACACCCTTTCCTTTCTCCTCTTCTCGGCCGCCCTCATGGTGGGTTTGGATCCCCTCATCCTCTACGACCTGGGTTTTCAGCTCTCCTTCCTGGCGACGGCCGGGTTGGTGCTGCTGGAGCCGGTGCTGCGGGGCTGGCTCGCCCGGCTTCCGGGCTGGCTGGCCTCTTCCCTCTCGGTCACCCTGGCCGCTCAGCTCTTCACGCTACCTGTCCTGGTAGGGAGCTTTCACACCCTGTCTCTGGTGAGCCCCCTCTCCAACCTGCTGGTCACTCCGATGCTGCCGGGGTTGATGGTATCCGGAGGGCTGGCTGCCGGCCTGGGATCTCTATTCCATCCCCTGGGGCAGCTGCTGGCCCCCATCTCATGGCTCTACCTCAGCTATATGGTAGAGATCATCCAGTGGACGGCGCGGCTCCCCAGCGCCGCTCTATCCGTCGGATCGTTCGGCTACGGGATGGCCGCGGCGTGCTACCTGCTGCTGATCGCCATTTCCCTCTGGCCCATGCCCGAGATGAGACGAACCCGGGACGCCGTCCTAGCCCTGGCAGGTCGAGCCCCTCGATGGGTGCTGGTGGGGGTGGTAGCTGTCCTGCTCAGCCTCGGCGCCCTGGGCTTCTCCGGCCGCCCGGACGGAAAGCTTCACCTCTACTTCCTGGACGTGGGCCACGGTGATGCGGCCCTGATACGCGGCCCGCA
>JAJZQR010000125.1 GCA_021806765.1 Chloroflexota bacterium
CGCGGCGAATGCTTCGCCAATACAACCACTACCGCGCGATCCCCTTGGCTGCAGCCACCCACTCCCTCACGGTGTGGTACATGGGAACGCCCCGCTCCTGGATGGTCTGGGAGATCCCGTGGGTGTAGGGTCCCCCCAGGGAACCGCAGAGGATCGGCTTCTCCTGCCGGGCCGAAGCCTCGGCCAGCACCTCCACGATCCTCTCTTCCAACGCCGTGTCCTGGAAGACGAACCAGGGCATGATGATGTCCACGTTGGGGTCCGCCATCAGGGCCGCGATCCCCACCTCGTAGTCGGCGCTGTTGGCAGAGCCGGTGACGTCCACAGGGTTCTGGGCCAGGTAGAAGGGGGGATAGACCTCCTTCAGGCGCGATACCGTCTCGGGCGCCAGCGGCGGCATGGTCAGGTGGCTCCCCTCCATCAGATCCATGGCCTGGACCATGGTGCCGGCCCCGTTGCTGATCATGGCCACCCGGCTCCCCTTGGCGCGGGGCTGCATGGCCAGGGCCCTGGCCACCGCAGCCAACTCCTCGCAGCTATCAGCGGCGATGATGCCGGCCTGCTGGAAGGCTCCCGCTGCGACCCCGTAGCTGCCGCCGAAGAACCCGGTATGGGACATGGAGGCCCGGGCGGCCCGCTGGGAGCGGCCCGACTTGAACAGGACGATGGGCTTTCTGGGGGATACCCGGCGGGCCGTCGCCAGGAACTTCTCGCCCTCCGCCAGACCCTCCACGTAGCAGGCGATCACCCCGGTGCTGGGATCGCCGGCCAGGTAGCCGATCAGGTCGGCCTCGTCCACGTCGATCCGGTTGCCGTAGCTGACAAACTTGCTCACCCCCACGTCGGCCAGCGCCTCGGCCAGGGCGGCGCCCACGGTCCCCGACTGGGAGAGGATAGCTATGGGACCCTTCTTGGGACGCACCATCCGCTCGTGGACCTGGAAGAGGGTGTCCAACTTGGTCTCGGTGTCGTAGACCCCGATGCAGTTGCAGCCGACGATCCGTACATCCTTCTCCCGAGCCATCCGCTTGATGGTGGCCTCCAGCAGCTCGCTCTCCCCTCCCAACTCCTTACCGCCGCCCGAGAGGATCACCATGTTATGGATCCCCTTCTCGGCGCACTCGCGGAGGATGTCCGGCACCATGGAGAGGGAAACGGTGACGGCCACCAGATCCACCGGCTCGGGGATGGCGGAGATGCTGGGGTAGCACTTCAGCCCCATGATCTCGCTCTTGGTGGGGTTCACCGGGTAGACCTTGCCCCGATACTCGTGATTGGCCAGGCTGTCCAGGACCGAGTTGCCCACCTTCCCCCAGGTGGCGGAGGCACCCACCACAGCCACCGACCTCGCCGAGAAGAAGCCCTCCAGGTGGTTGCCGTTCGGCTCGGCGACCGAAGCCACCTTCCCCTCCGGTTGCAGCAGGATCTTGGCGTCCAGCACCCGGTGCTGGTCGCCCCACACTACGATGGGGTTCAGATCCACCGACTCCAACCGGTCGCCCAGATCCATCCCCATCCGGCTGGCCATGGTCAGCAGGTCCACCAGCATATCCTCGGAGACCGGGGTCTGACCCCGATAGCCCTCCAGTAGCGGGCGCCCCTTGATCTCCCGGATCATGGCCCGGGCGTCATCCGGACTCACGGGCAGGACCCGGAAGCTAACGTCGTGGAGCAGTTCGGTGAATACTCCGCCGAGACCGAACATCAGGGCGGGGCCGAACTGAGGGTCGCGGATCAGGCCGACGATGACCTCCACCCCTTCCCTGACCATCTCCTCGACGCTGACCCCCTCGATGCGGGCTTCGGGCGCCTTCGCCCGAACGTTCTCCACGATGCGAGAGAAGGCGGTCCTCACCTCCTCCTGCGACGAGCACCCCAACTGGACGCCCCCCACGTCGGTCTTGTGGAGGATGTCGGAGGAGACGATCTTCAGGACCAGGGGGAAGCCGAGCCTCGCCGCCAGCGCGGCCGCATCGTCAGCTGTGGTCGCTATCCCACCCTGGGGGGCGATGAACCCGTACTTCCGGTACATCTGCAAGCTCCTTACTACAAGTGCTCCCGCATCTAACAAGGGCGTAGGGTGGTTTCGCCTCAAGGGGTCCACCGGTCGTGCCCATGCCGGGCCTGGTCAACCGCTACCGCTTGTGCTCCCGAGCCAGGGTCACGTAGTGCCGGGTGGTTTGCGCCATCCGAGCCACGTCCTCCTCCGTCAACTCTCGCACCACCTTACCGGGCACGCCCAGCACCAGGCTGCGGGGCGGGATCGTCTTCCTCTCGCCCACCACGGCACCGGCTCCTACCATGCTCCCCGCACCGATCACCGCGCCGGTGAGCACCACCGCATGGATGGCCACGAGGGACCCATCCCCCACGGTGCAGCCGTGGATCACCGCGTTGTGGCCGACAGACACGCCGTCGCCGATGACCGTCGGCGCCCCAGGAGCCACGTGGACGGTGCTGTTGTCCTGGATGTTGCAGTCTCGGCCGATGGTAATGGGGGCGATGTCGCCTCGAACCACCGTGTTGTACCAGATGCTACTTCCCGGACCGATGGTAACGTCGCCTATCACCAGGGCCCCCTCGGCGATGAAGACGTCCTCGGCCACCTTCGGCATTATTCCCTTATAGGGGACTATCGGCACCTGCAATAACCTCCACCAATGCGATACCCGTAGGGCACGTGACGTGAGCGGGCGCAGCGTCACGCTTGTACCCCGCCACCCGAACGATGGCGTCACCCGTGTAGGGAGGGGCCCTGTGCTCCTCCGCACGTCGAGCGATGGCAGGCCGGCGGCAGGGCAGAGCGCCCTGCCCTACTTCAAAGAACCCAGCTATCTCCCCAGTGCTTCTGCAGTGAGGCGGACGATATCGTTCAGAGTGTCGGCCATCTTCACGCCCGCGGCCTCCAGCGCCCTGACCTTATCAACCGCCAGGCCCGTCCCTTCCGAGGAGATCGCCCCGGCGTGGCCCATCCGCTTCTCGGCCGGCGCCGTCTTCCCGCTGATGAAAGCGATCACCGGCTTCGTCATCTCGGCGATGAACCGGGTGGCATGCTCCTCCTGGTTCCCTCCCAGTTCGCCGATCATCACCACCGCCCTGGTCTCGGGATCCTTCTCGAACAGCTTCAGGTACTCCACGAAGTTGGTCCCGATGACCGGATCGCCCCCTATCCCTACGCAGCTGGTCTGGCCAATCCCGGCCTCGCACATCAGTTTGGTGACCTCGAAGCAGAGGGTGCCACTTCGAGATGCCACCCCCACCGGACCCGGCATCGCCGTGGAGGGCGGGTACATCCCCAGGCTGGTCTGCCCCGGGGTGATGATCCCGGGGCAATTGGGCCCTATCACCCAGGTCCCGTGCTCCCTCGCCAGGGCCCGGATCTGCATGGCGTCGTGGACCGGCACCCCCTCGGTGATCACCACCACCAGGGGGATGTCGCTCTCGATAGCCTCCGCCGCCGCCTCCAGGGTGTGGGGGGCGGGAACGTAGATCACCGAGGCGTCGAAGCTCTGTTCGGTCCTGGCCTCGGCTATGGTGTCGTAGATGGGGACCCCCAGCACCTCCTGCCCGCCTCTGCCGGGCGTCACCCCGGCCACGATCTTGGTGCCGTAGTCCAGCATCAGCTTGGTCTGGATCTGTCCAAAGCGCCCGGTGGCCCCCTGCACCAGGACCCGGGTGCCCGCGTCAACAAGAATAGACATGTCGGCCTCCAATATCTATCAGGACTGAGGACTGAGGACTGAGGACTGAGGGCTGAGGACTGAGTGCTCAGACCCCACGACCCAGTCCTCAGTCCTTTCACCTCAGTCCTGTCGCCGCGGCTGCTGCCGCTGCGGCGCGGGTTGCTTCCTGGATGGAAGGGAAGACATCGATCCCCACGGAGCGGAGCATCTCCTCCCCCACATCCGCCCGGGTCCCATGGACTACGGCGAAGATGGGCACCCTCGGCTTCCTCTCGGTCACCGCGTCCAGCACCCCTCCGGCTGCGTCCTCGGGCAGCGATATCGATAGACTGAAGGCCAGCAGGATCGACTTCACCCTCGGATCCTGCTCCACCTTCTTCATCACCAGGCTCAGGGCGTCCCGGGCCTTGGTCCGGCTGGCGCCGCCCCCCGTGTCCAGGAAGTTGGCGGGAGCGGCACCGTAGTGGCGCACCAGGTCCAGCAGAGAGAGCACCAGCCCTGCCCCGTTCCCCATGATCGCCACCTCCCCCTCCAAGTCCACGTAGCTGACCTTCTTCGCCCTGCCCTCCAACTCCAGGGGGGTTAGCCCGACCTCGTCCCGTCGGTTCTGGAGGAAGGGCTGGCGGAAGGCAGCGTCGTCGTCCAGGATCACCTTGGCGTCCGCCGCGTACAGTTCGCCCCGTACGGTGACCACCAGGGGATTCACCTCCAGCAGGTGGGCATCCATCCGGCAGAAGGCCGTGTAGAGCCGCTGGAGGAACCGCCCCAGGGAGGCAGCGTCCTCGCCCCGCAACCCCATCAACTTCGCCACCTGAAGCGCCTCGTGGCCCCTCAGCCCTCTCAGCGCGTCCACGGGATGCCGCACTACGGCCTCCGGTCGGGTCCGGGCCACCTCCTCGACCTCCACCCCCCCATCGGCGCAGGCCAGGATCAGGGGGCCCCCCGCCAGCCGGTCCACGGAGAGGCTGACGTACATTTCCCTGGCGATCTCGAGCCGTTCCTCGATCAGGACGGTGCGGACCCTCTGCCCGCCGAGGCTGGCCTCCAGGATCTCGGCGGCCAGATCCCCCGCCTCCTTGCGGCCGGCGGCCAGCCGCACCAGCCCTGCCTTGCCCCGGCCGCCCACCAGCAACTGGGCCTTGACCACCACGGAGTCACCCAGGGCAGCGGTTACTACGGCCGCCTCCTCGGGAGTGCAGGCCACCTGGCCTCGGGGTACGGGGATGCCGTTCTGCTGAAGAAGCTGTTTGCCCTCGAATTCGTACAGTCTCATCGTCGAGCACCACATCATGGAGAATAGGGCCGGCCTGTACCGGCCCGGCGAAAGGGGTCATGGTCTCGAAGGTCCGGCCAGCCTCTGGCCGGAAGGACACCCCTCAGACGAAGGGTAAACACGGGGTACCACAACGGCATTCTATGTCTAATCACCGGCCAGGGTCAACGAGCAGAGAGCCGCCTCGCCCCCAGAAAGCATCTCTTCGCCGCGGCACTCTTCTTGCTACAAAGTTCGTCGTCAACCCCTGGAAGCCCGAGGATCTCTGTCGATTCTCGGCTCGCCTCTACCGGCGTTTGATACCACTCTCAGCTCCCAATGGCCACCAATTGGGGATATTTGAGTGGATAATTCGGTAATTTTGTGGATAACCACCATCTCAATCACGGGACGAGAGGCACTTGAGATAACGACAATGAAGGGAGGATGGCTCGAGAAGATACGGCGGCAAGTCGATCAGGTCCAGACCAAAGCGAGGAGGTTGTGATGGAAACGAAAGAGTCGTGCTTCTTTCGTGCGCTCTACCAGGTCGCCGTTACCATCAACTCCAGTCTGGAGCCCAAGGACGTCCTCAGGGCCATAGTCCAAAGCTCGGCCAGGGCGCTGGGAACGAAGGCCTGCTCCATCATGCTGCTCAGTCCCGACCGACGGGAACTGCGCCACGGGGTAGATTTCGGACTCAGCGACTGGTACATCCGCAAGGGTCCTGTCAGTGTGGACCTCAGCATGACCGAGGCACTGCAAGGTCGATCCGTAGCCGTCCTGGACGCCGGCAACGATCCTCGGGTCCAGTACGGCCCCCAGAACCTTCGAGAGGGCATCGCCTCTATCCTCTCCGTGCCGATTCGGCTACGGGGGGAGGTGATCGGGGTGATGCGAGTCTACACCGCCGAGCCCTGGGAATTCACCCTCAACGAGATCGAGTTCGTCGAGGCCGTCGCAAACCTTGGCGCCATCGCCCTGGAGAATGCACGTCGACTCGACGAGGTGCAGTACAACTACGACATGGTTTCTCGATACGTCTACAATGACACCTGGATAGCCCAGATGTGGGGAGGGGAGAAGGCAAAATAGCTCCCTACACGGCGAAAACCGCTGCTGAGAGAGAGATTGTAGAGTAGGGCAGGGCCACCCCTCCCGAAGGGCCAGGGGCAGGATCAGGGCATTGATGGCTGCCTCTGCCTACCCCTGTCAGCCACCGGATCACGGTTTCGGCGGGAGACGATCCTCTACGCACGGGCCTGAATCTCCTGGTTGAGCACTTCGTACAGTTCCTCGGGAGACTCCGGGTACGATTGACCCGACCGGGCGTAGCGATCGGTAACGGACAGGAGCATGTCCACCAAGCTGTCAGAAATGCCCATGGCCAGCACCCTCTGCTGCTCCAGCGTGTCGTGGAGGGCAGACCAGTTGTGGTGAGGGGTTTCTTCCCAGAGCAGGTTGACGTCGTCCATCGGTATGTGAGCCAACATATACCTCCCAGGGGATGTAGCTTCGCTTCCGGCAGCCTGCAGGTTCTGGACCATCGTGATGGCCCAAACACCGATGGGTAGCGTAGGCAGGATTGCGGAAAAGCCGTACGGGCAGACTGCGTGTCTGCCCTCTAGCCGAGAAGGCGCGTAGCCATGGGAGGTTTAGCCTGGATTGTTCGCGGCAGCCGGCGGCAAGAGAGCAAGCCTGTAGCCGCAGGCTTTACGCCTGCGCGGTCCACGTGGTGAAGCTGCACTCTGCCGATCCCGGCTACGCGCACCCATAAAGGGTGCGGCTACAACGCCGATGAATGATCCAGATGAGAGCGCACACGTAGCGTGACGCGAGCGAGCGCAGCGTCACGGCCCCTGCAGACACTACTGAGGCAAAGGACTCCTCAGAACACTCGGGTGTTGTTGATGTTCAGCTCGAACTGACACTTCAGGAACTGAGCGGCCTTCCGCGCCATCAGCATGCGGGGGAGGAAGATCTCGAAGTAGTCCAGCACACCACCGGGTAGGGCCTCGGTCTCGATGGACAGGTCGTAGGCTATCACCTGCCTCTTGGCATCGACCCGCACGTAGCTGCGGCGGGCGGCATAGTTGACCCGATCGTGGTTGTCGAAGGTATCCGGATTCGGGTTCCGGACCCGGCTTCGGTGCACGTCGGACTTGTCCGCCAGGATCAGGGCGGCACTCAGGTCGCTGACCGGCTCCCCATCGCCCTCGTCGTGGTTGGCGATGGCGGTCACCACGTCCACGATCTCCTCGGGCGGCATTCCCATCCCCTGGAGCAACCCCATGGCGATGGTCCCACCGGCGGAGTTGTGTCCCCGGCGGCCCACAAGGTTCCCCACGTCGTGGAGGTAGCCGGCAATAGCCCCCAGTTCGGCGCGCCGTTGGGGCGCCTGCAGCTGCATCAAGATCCCGTGGGTAACGGTGGACACCAGGCTGGCGTGCCGCAGCCCATGCTCGGTGTAACCCTTCAGGATGGCCTGCTGGTCCGCACCCTCCAGATAGCAGCGGATCTCCTGAGAGGATCGAACCATATCCAGGGTCACGACCTGAAACCGGCCGTGGCCGTTCGCCGTCTCCAATTCAGACACCATAGCGACGCTCCTTTCCTAATGTGACGGCGTCGGCGTGGCCTCCGCAGAGGGCCGAGTCGGCGTCCAGGTAGGCGGCATTGGCGGCACGTAGACGGGGTTGGCGGGCTGGGGCACCGCCGTCGGCGTGGCCCCTGGAGCCCCTGCCGTTGCCGTGGGGGGCAGGCCGGGAGTTACCCACATCGGGAACGTGGGCGTCGGGGTCGGCTGCACCGTCGGGGTAGCCCCGGGCGTCCCCGCCCCCGGAGTCGGTTGGGCGGCCGTCCCCGTGGCGACACTCGACTGACTCGGGGTCGGCGTCCTGGTGGGCACCGGAGTGTTGCGAACCGGAGGCGCGACGTAGGGTTTCGGCGTCGGCGGGGGCGGAACAGGATGGTATATGGAAGAGGTAGGCTCTGGCCCGGCCGTCGGCATTGCCCCGCGGGGAAGTTCAACCGTCGCCGTGGCCAAGGGCGTCGCAATCGGGGTCGCTTCGGTCGGGGTGGAGATGGTCCGGGCCGCTTCCGCGTGGCGGCTGGAGGCAACCAGGCCCAGGAACCCGAGGCTATAGAGCCACGAAGAGAAGAGGAAGAGAGCGGTGGCGGTCCCCAGGGCCACCTTCTTCACGTCGCTCAGCTGATCGAACCAGTGCCAGAAATCGCGCAATCTATCCACGAAATAACCTCAAGAGGGGGACGGGGGCCAAGGGTCGGGGACCGGCATTCGCTCTGACCCCTGACCCCCGTCCCCACATCAGATCTTCACCGCCCGAATGGCGTGGATGTCCGGGACCGCCAGCAGCTTCTCCACCAACTCCGGTCCCACAGGGTCGTCGACGCCGATCACCATCACGGCCTCGCCCTTGGGAGCCAGCCGCCCCACCGCCATGAAGGAGATGTTGACGTTGGCGTTGCCCAGCGCCGTCCCCACGTGGCCGATCATCCCCGGCCGGTCTCGGTGGTAGCTGAACAGCATGGAGCCCCCCGCCAGCACCACGTCCACCCAGTACTGATCTACCCGCACCAGGTGGGGCTCGCCCAGCACCGTCGTCCCGGCTACCACGTGGGTGGAGCGGTCGGTGTCCAGCTGTATGGTGATCAGATTGCTGTAGCTGTTGACCTGCCCGGTCTTGCGCTCCACCACGTTCAGCCCCCGGGCTCGTGCGATGACCGGCGCGTTGACCAGGTTGATCTCCTCCGCCAGGATCGGCTGCAGCAGCCCCTTGATGACCATCGCCTTGAGGGGCGCCGTGTCCAGCTCCGCCAGCTCCCCGGCATAGGTCACCTCGATGGAACGCAGCTGCCCCTCCGAGAGCTGGGTCACCAGGCTGCCCAGCTTGGCCGTCAGATCCATGTAGGGGCCGAGGACCGACATGGCCTCGGGCAGGATCACCGGGGCGTTCACGGCGTATCGCGCGGAGCGGCCCTGCAGCACCTCCACGATCTGCTCCGCCACGTCCAGGGCAACCCCCACCTGCGCCTCCGCCGTGGATCCCGCCAGATGAGGAGTTGCCACCACCCTGTCGTGGCGCAACAGCGGACTGTCGGCCGGCAGAGGCTCCTGAACGAAGACGTCCAGGGCAGCCCCCGCGATCACCCCCTGGTCCAGGGCTTCCAGGAGAGCAGCTTCGTCCACGATGCCCCCTCGGGCGCAGTTGATCAGCCGGGCCGAGGGCTTCATCCGTCTCAGCTGCTCGGTCCCGATCAGTCCCCGGGTCTGAGGAGTCAGGGGTACGTGAAGGGTGACGAAGTCGGCCCGCTGCAGCAGGTCGTCCAGTTCCACCGCCTCGATCCCCAGCTTCTGGGCGTGCTCTGCGGAGAGGTAGGGATCGTAAGCGATCACCCGCATCTCCAACCCCTGGGCGCGCCGGGCCACCTCCGTCCCAATCCGGCCCAACCCCACCACGCCCAGCAGCTTGTCCCTCAGCTCGACCCCCATGAAGCGGGATCGTTTCCACTCTCCCGAACGGAGGGAGATGTAGGCCTGAGGGATGTGGCGCGCCAGGGCCAGCATCATGCCCACTGTGTGCTCGGCGGCGGCGATGTTGTTGCCGGTGGGGGCGTTCACCACCACTATGCCCCTGCGCGTCGCGGCGGCCACATCGATGTTGTCGACGCCGACACCGGCCCGGCCGATCACCTGCAGCCGGCTTGCCTTCTCGATCACTTCGGCCGTCACCTTGGTCTCGCTGCGAACCACCAGGGCATCGTACTGGGGGATTATCCGGATCAACTCCTCCGGCTTCACCCCGACCTTCAGGTCCACCTCGGCGTGCTGCCGCAGGTACTCCACCCCGTCTTCAGCTACCGGATCGCTAACCAGTACTCTCATGGTCACCATCGACTAGGTAGGTATGAAATAGAAGCACAACCTTGGGGAAGCAAAATGGCTGCCCAGGGGACAACCTGGAATATACCCCATGAGGTGGGATGGGTCAAGTGGACTTTATGTCGACCTCATGCCTTCTCGATGGTCGATGTCAGGCCGTAGCCCTCCAACCGCTCCCGGTAGAGTTCCGCCAGCTCCAGGGGGCAGACGATGACCACCGCCTGACCCTGGTGGTGGGCCGTCAGCATGATCTCCACCGCCCGTTCCCGCGTGAGTTCCGGGACGCTCCTCAACAGCGCCATGGCGACGTACCCCATCTCGTTCACGTCATCGTTGTGGAGGATCACCGCGTAGGGCGGCAGCAGATGGTGGCGCCGGACAGTCTCGGGCTGGGACGTGGTCTCGCCCGTCGACGTGGCTACCGGAATCCCCGGTTCTGTCTTCAGCATCTCCTTCAGGTGATCATCCTCCAGGCGAGCCCGTCGGTCAGCCTCGACAGTGGGGTTGAGGCAACCTCGCCTACCGGGTTCGTCAGCGGTGCTTAACCCCCGCATCTCACATCCTCAGCTGCTCCATGGTGATCACCTCGGCCCCTTTCCGCACCATCTCCGCGATGGCGCGCTCCGAATCGTGGGGTTGCAGGTTCACCCCCAGGCTGGCATCCACCAGCAGGGTAGCCTGGAACCCTTCCTTGAGGGCCTCCAACACCGTCCACCGCACGCAGTAGTCGGTGGCCAGTCCCCCTACGTAGAGCCGCTGGATCCCGCGCCGCCTCAACCCCTCAGCAAAGGGGGTACCATCGGGCTCGAAGGCGTCGAAGACGGAGTAGCTGTCCTTCTCCGGATCCATCCCCTTGGAGACTACGACGGTTCCCTCGGGCAGCTTCAGATCCGGGTGGAACTCCGCACCTTTCGTCCCCTGGACGCAGTGGGGCGGCCAGAGCCCTCCGTACTCCTTGAAATGTTTGGTGACCTTGGGGTGCCAGTCCCGTGAGGCGTACAGTAGGAACGCCGCCGCCCGGAACCGCGCCAGATACTGGTTCAGCACCGGCACCACCTGGTCGCCCTCGGGCACCGCCAGGGCACCCTCCGGCGTGAAGTCGTTCTGCACGTCCACCACCACCAGCGCGCTTCGCTCGGCCATCGGGCACCTCCCCTCCCTAGTGGAAAACGATGTGGACTCACTGTACAGCGAGAGCCGTCCCCGGGTACAGCCCGCATCCCAGTAACAGCGAGGCGGCGCCATGGCGCCGCCCCCAATCTCGAAACGGTGTAGGGCAGGACGCCCCACCCTGGTCCTGCTGCCCTGTGGCTACTACTAGGCCTGCAGCCAGGCGGGCAGTTCGGCATCCTTGACGCCGGCGAAGCGGCAGGCGTAGCGGCAGCTCCCGCAAACCCCTTTCGCGCCGGCCACCGGCTTCTCTCCCTTGATGCTCTCGATGAGGTCTATGGCCCTCTTCACGTTGGGCTCATCGCCCAGTGCTACCAACGTGACCGCGCCCTCGGAGCCGCCGATGCCGCCCGAGGCCACCAGCTTGGCCTCGACGTCGAAGAGGATCTTGAGGGCATCGATCTCGGTGACCGTCTTGGCTCTGGGCAGGTAGTACATACCAAAATCGGCGCCCAGGGAGTAGTCGAAGGTCTTGGCGCCGGTGTAGAGGGTCGAATCTTTCACCGAGGGCACCAGCTTCTCCAGGCCGATGGGGACGATGTAGTTCAGCCCCTGAGAGGTGATCGTGCCGATGGTGGCTGCCACCGTGCCGCCGTCGAAGCCGGAGGTGATCACCCCCACGTTCCCCTCCAGGTCGATGGCGTTGCCGCCCTTGATCACCACCGTCTCCCGGTGGAAATCCTCGAATGCCTCCTTGACGGTCTTCTGGACCACCTGCCCCCTGTGAAGGATGATGGGGAACTGGATCCGGTCTGGAGCAGCGGTGACGCACAGCAACCCGTAACTGCTGATCCCGGCGGTGAATCGGCCGGGCTCGAAGTCTCGCCCCAGCAACTCCTGGGCGACGAAGGCGTTGGTCGTCCCGCCAGTCAGGACGACGTATGCTTTCTCCAGGGCAGCCTTCATCTCGGGCATCTGAACCACTGCCTTGGCGATCAATCGCTTGGATTCCGCCGGCGTTAGGGTGAATGCAGCCTTCAAAGTTCCTCTCCTCATCTCGACTCTGACCGCTCTAAGCTTCCACTGCTGCCCTGGTCTTGGCGATCTGCTGGGCGTGATCCCGGTCGTGGCGCATCAGCATCTCCGCCAGTTGCCGTCCCGTCATGGGGCCATATTTCGCGTGCCGGGCAGATCTCTCCAGATCCGCCTCGGCCAGGGTGGAGACCGCCTCCACAACCCCCTGGTGGGCGGCGCAGAGGCGAAGGAGGACCCCCGCGAGACCGTCCATTTGGGCCTCCTTCCGCTCCCCTTCCCACTCCGCGATGTCGTACTTCGTCAGATCGGCCTCGCCCTCCAGGATATCCCCGAACCGGCGCACCTGCACCCGATCCACGTCCGCCACGTGCAGGAGCACCTCCGCCGTCGACCACTCGTTCGGCTCGGGTCGGGTCCACGCCTTGTCCTCCCGCAGCCCCTGGAGGGACTGCAACAACTCTCCCCGGGCCGCCAGCATCTCAGCCAGCAGTCCCGCGTTTCCCTTTCCCATGTTGCCTCCTCTTCGTATTGGCCAAGTAGCGCATCCAGCAAGCTAGGACTGAGGACTCAGGACTGAGGACTGAGATGGCATCCCTCGGCCCTCAGTCCACAGTCCTCAGTCCTAGCCGTTGCACCCTGGCCCGCTGTTTAGGCGCCTGTGCTCGGTCCGGTAGAGCCGGGCATGGGCAGTCCGGCGGCGACGTTGGCGGCGATGAAACGCTCTGCCTCCTGGGGGCTGAACCGCGGCAGGGGCGAGGCCACGTAATCCTCCATGACACCCCGAGCCTTCAGTATGACCTTGTAGCTGTGGGCCGCCGCCCGGCCCCGCAGCCGCGCCAGGGCATCCAGCCGGGCCTGGCAAGCCATCGTCGCCGCCACGTCCCCCTTCCGGCCGGCCGCTACCAGATCGACCAGTAGCTCCGGATAGACGTTGGCGTGGCCGGGAACCAGCCCCTGGGCACCGGACAGCATGGCGATGCCGGCGTAGGCCTGGTTACCCTCCAGCACCGCGAAGTCGGGATTCCGCAGCTTCGCCAGCAGAACCTGAACCTCCTGCCATTCCGGCCCACTGTCCTTGACGCCCGCGATGTTGGGCGCCTCGGATAGCCGGAGGGCCAGGTCGGCGTTGAAGGAGACGTGGGTGTTCTGCGGGATGTTGTACATCAGGATAGGAAGGTCCGAGGTCTCGGCCACCCGGCTGAAGTGGGCGAACAGTTCATCGCTGTTGTATCCACCGACGTAGTAGGGGGTGGTCACCACGTAGCCCTGGAGACCCCGTCCGGACAGGTTGCGGATCTCCTCGATGACCCGCGCGGTACTGGTGTCCAGGGCCCCGGCGATGACTGGGACCCGACCCGCCGCGGCCTCTACCGTGGCATCGGCCAGCTCCGCCCGAACCGAGGGGCGGAGCATGGGGCCCTCGCCCAGGGACCCCAGGATGAAGATCCCGTCCACGCCACCTCGGATCATGAAGTCCACGTGGCGCCGAAGGGCGGGCTGATCTACCCGCTCGTCCGCCGTGAGTGGAGTGATCATGGGCACGATTACGCCGCTGAATCGGGAACTCACTTGTCGCTTCTCCTTACTCGATTAGCTGGTGGGGACACACGGCCGGCCTGCTCTCGCTGAAGGCCGCCGGGACCCCTGTTGGTCTCCCAGTATACCGCGCTTGAAACCGGCGCGTCGCCCTCCCGCGCGAACGATCACACTCAATCTGCCGGACGATTGCCGTAAGGGGTCATCACCTCGCAGCCAATCGAGCGCTCGGCTTCGATGCCTAAGCAGTTGGCCTGAGATCGCGTGCACAATCCGTCGTCATGCCCGCCTTCGCGGGCATCCAGGGCCTTCTCCGCACGGTAGTGTCCTGGACCCCCGCTTTCGCGGGGGTGACGAAGGGCAGACTATCTGGGGCCAGCTGCTTCGAGCGGAATCGCGTATAATCTTCCCCACACAGCAAACCCTGGGAGTTGGCACCGTGGTAAACGTGTTGGACGTGCTGGTAGAGCGCGGCTTCGTCAAGGACGTCTCCGACGAGCAAGGGCTGCGCGCTGCCCTGGAGAGGCCTATCACCTTCTACATAGGATTCGACCCGACGGCCTCCAGTCT
>JAJZQR010000475.1 GCA_021806765.1 Chloroflexota bacterium
GAGACTTCCTGGTGGATCAAGAAGCTATGGGGTGAGAGACGCTGATTCCTCGCAAACCCGGGGATAGTTGCGCACGAGCAGGCGAGGACAGGCTATGTCCGTGTTCTCCACCTCCACATCCGCCCGCTCCTGGGGGCGGGCCTCCTGCAAGTACAGCCGCTGACCCGGAACGTGCCGCTTCCAGTACCGCTCCAGGGTAGCCCTTTCCAGGCCGAAGAGCGGTTGATCCCGCATGGCGGCCCGCCGAACGGCCACCTCGAAATCGACCGCCAGGAACACTCGGTAGTCCCAGCAGTCCTCCAACTCCGGACGGAGCAGGAACACCCCATCGAACAGCAGCACGGAATCCAGGGGAGCATACCGCACGGGCTCGTCCAAAGCCTCGTTGGCCAGGAAATCGAAAGAGGCTCGCCGGTAAAGGCGGGACCCCCCGGGTCCAAGAGGAAGGAGCAGCTGCGACCGCAACGACTCATAGTCGAAGGAGTCGTAGTAGTAGCCCTCGGGGGAGTCGGCACCCCGGCGGTAGCGCTCCTCCCTCGGACGGAGGAAGCCGTCAATAGAAGCTCGGATGACAGTTCGTCCTCGGTCCTCCAGCGGCTGAACCAACTCGTCGGCCAGCATGGTCTTCCCTGCGGCATCCACGCCGTCGACGGCCACCCTCACCGGGTGGGGCCGGTCGACCATGGCTATCAAGTCTGCCAGCTGATGGATCAATCGCGCACGGGTCATCATCTCTTCCAGTTCCACGGGGTCCTCCTCCATTTTCGAGTGTGCTCACCCAGGGAACAACCGGCCCGGTCGCGTCCTTGATCAACCGATGGGTAGCTCGATTATCGGCAACTGCTGGAGAACAGTCAATCGATCATCCCGCGCGAAGAGCCCTTCGCTCTTTCCCTCCGATCGCCGCTGCCTGACGTTCTAGCACACGAACCTCAGCCGAGCGCTCACTCAACAGATGTACTATCCAGCTGTTGAGGCTCACGCCGTTGAGTTGCGACTGCTCCGTCAACTCGCGGTGCAGCTTCTTGGGCATCCGCACCACGAAGCGTCCGGAGTACTCCTTCAGATCAGGATAGGTGGGCTCGGGAATATCCCTCCCCAACTCGTATGCCGCCTCAATCCAAGCCCTCTTGGCATCCATGGCCATGGGAACGATCTCGGATGGATTGTCAGCCTGAGTCAGGCATCCCGTCAGATCTGGGAACTCGATCACGTAGCCCCCGTCGGGGTCGGCTATCACGTTGAACCGATACTCACGGACCAGGAGTTCATCCAACGCCTTCTTCTCTGCCATTCTAATCCTCCAGCCCCAGGGTCTTGATGACCTGCAGGATGTAGCCGCGCTTGCCCTTCCTGCTCCCCACGGTCGGGACGGTCAGGATCTCCGCCACGCCTTCCTTCCAAAAGGTGCAGTGGCTGCCGCCGCTGCGAGAGGGGCGGCAGTTCCAGCCCTCGGACTCCAAGAAACTCTTCAAGTCGTCGAAGCCGATCTCGGCCGGCCTTGCGAGGATCTTGGCTCTGAGCTTTTCCTGCTTCGTCATCTGATCGCGCCCCTCTCTGATCGCACCATGATACTGTCTATAGTATCATCCGTCAAGGGTTGTTGGGCGAGTTTCGGAGACTCGTTGCGCGAATCTCCGAAGGCCACGGCGAAGCTCGGGACGGCTCTCGGAGGACCAAACGGGGGTGCCGACAACCCCGTTGGCGTACCGATTGGCGTACCAGCGAGTGGGGCGCGGGACGGTGGTGATAACAGAGCACAAAATATGGGGCCTGGATGAGCTCCAGACCCCGCATGTTGTGTCTTCTCGGGTACGCCCGGAGGGATTCGAACCCCCGACACCTGGTTCCGAAGACCAGTGCTCTAATCCGCTGAGCTACGGGCGCTAGAGAGATGGATCTTGGGGTGAGGAATGGGATTCGAACCCACGATCTCCAGGGCCACAACCTGGCGCCTTAAACCACTTGGCTACCCTCACCATGCGCAGGTCTCCCCACGACTTAGAATTATACCAGACCCCGCCATCCCCCGCAATCGCGACCGCGGAGTCCCCTCCGACCCCCACCTCCCGTTGATCCCTCCATGGGTTTCTCGACGGCCTGATCGGCATGGTTGATGCAGTCTCGGATTCACGGCGTCCGCAGCTGCGCGCTGCTGAACAGGCGTGACTTCACCGTATTCGCAATCTATAATCATGAAGCACCGCTGGAACGATCAGCATCGCCCCGGTCTCATTCGGAACCGGCGACCTAGTGGGGTCCCTGGCATTGCTTCAGGGATGATCCACCGTGCGTCGTCGGTGGACCACTCTTCGCCATCACGGCAGAGTTTGTCTGCAACCGTAGGAGTGAAAGAGGATGAAGGCCCTCGACGAGCCCGCGGATCTATTGCCGAGCCGTCGGGCTCTGGTGATCGGATCTCTCATCGCCCTGACCCTGTACGTGGTGGCACGGACCGACTATCTCCTGTTCCACTCCCTGGCCGAGGGCTTTGCACTCATGGTGGCGCTGCTCATCTACGCCATCGCCACCAGGACCTACAAACACTCCAAGGACGAAGATCGG
>JAJZQR010000126.1 GCA_021806765.1 Chloroflexota bacterium
TTCTTATCGATGGCTTTGTCCAGCAGGTGGGTTCCCCCAAGCAGCTGTTCAACGAACCCGCCAACCTCTTCGTGGCCGATTTCATGGGCTTCAAGAACTTCTTCCCGGGCAAGGTGGTGGGCGCCGACGGCACCGGTAGCCTCCTGGAGAGGGACGGGCTCCCCATCCGGGCGAGGAATCATGCCAATCCCGCGATCGGATCCGCGATGACGGCGGCTATCCGGCCGGAAGACATCCGGCTAGCCCACCAGGCCGAAGGCGAGGAGACATCCTCACGAGAGAACCTCTATCGGGGCACGGTGAAGCTGGCCGAGTACCTGGGCAAGGAGAGTGACCTGTTGGTGGAGTGCGAGGGGCTTGACCAGGTGAGGGTTCGCACCCCGGAGGAAGTGGATGTGGGGGACAGGGTGGAACTGTTCCTGGACCCGCGCAAGGTAGTCCTGTTGGACTCCAGTATCCAGGTGGTGAGGTGAACCATGGCAGCCGAAGTGCAACGCTTACCTGCGCGATCGGGACGGAAGTCCAGGGAGAGGAGTTATGACCTGTCGGTCTTGCTGCTGCTGCTTCCCGCGATCCTGGTGGTGCTGGTCCTCTTCGTCTATCCCTTCATCTACGGCCTGATGCTCAGCTTCATGCCGTTGGAGGGGGGCATCTCCGCTTCGAACTACGCCAAGTTCTTTCAGGATAGCTACCAGCGAGAGTCACTCTTCAACACCCTTCGGCTGGCGGTTCCCAACACCCTCATCGTGGTGTGTACCGCCGTCCCGGCCGCCTACGTCATGCGTCGTGGGATGTGGGGTGAGAGCCTGATCACCACGCTGCTCATCCTGCCCATCAGTCTGGGCACGGTGCTCACCGCCGAGGGGATCATCGGCTACTTCGGCCCTCACGGCTGGTTCAACCAGATTCTGGAGAATCTGGGCATCATCAAGGAGCCGCTGCGTCTCACCCACAACTGGACGGGTGTGATGATAGCGATGTACTTCAAGGAGTTCGCCTTCTGCTTCCTGATGCTGCTCGGATACGTCTCGGGCATCAATCCGAACATTGAATACTCGGCCCGGGTGCTGGGGGCGAGCCCTCTGGACGTGCTCCGACGGGTGATGCTGCCCCTCATGGCGCCGGGCATCGCCATTGCCACCTGCCTGACCTTTGTGACTAACTTCAGTGTGTTTCCTTCTGCGATGCTGGTGGGCGAGCCGGCCGGCGCCACCCGCAGTATCGCCATTGCCGCCTATCAGATGGCCTTCGAGCACTACGACTTCTCCATGGCCACCTCCATCGCCATGATCATGGGTTTTACGGAGCTGGCGGTCGTGGTGGTGATCCTGGCGCTGCGGGAGAGGTTGTACAAGGGTTCGGCCATATCCGGCGCGAAGGGATAGGAGGGATCGAAATGCAGCAGGTACGGCGTTCTCCCTGGTTTCTCGCTTTCTATCTCTTCGTGTTCGCCTTCACCCTGAACATCATGGGGATCGCGGGCCACGTCATCGTCAGCTCCTTCGCCAAGAGCTGGTTTGGCGGGCCCTTGCCCGCCCAGTTCACTGCCGAGTGGTACCCCTACAACTTCTCCTTCTACGGCCTGGCCGGGCTGATCTCCGTGACCTTCCAGGTGGTCGCCGCGGTGCTGGCAGTGTCCCTCGGCATAGGTTTTCTGGCGGCATACGCCCTGGCTAGGGCGGACTTCCCCGGCAAGAAATATCTGACGGTGTTCTTCCTGCTGCCGGTGCTGCTCCCCCAGATAGCCTACGGTATCCCCCTGGCCACCGTCCTCTACCGGTACGGTTTGGGCGGCACGGTGCTGGGGGTTATTGTGGCCAACTCGGTGCCGATGATCCCCTTCGCCATGTTCATCCTGGTGCCCTTTATAGAGCAGATCGATCGAAATATGGAGTCTTCGGCCCGGGTGCTGGGAGCCTCCCGGTTGGATATCATTCGCCGGGTGCTGCTGCCCCTCAGCGTGCCGGGGTTGCTCACCGCCGGCGTGCTGACTCTGACCTCGACGGTGGCCAACTTCGAGCTGACCTTCCTTGCCTCCGGGGCGGGTTCCCAGACCATCGTCGTTGCTCTCTACTACGCCATGTTTGCCGCCGGTATCCGGCCCACCTACTCGGTGGACGCCATGGCGGTCATCTACATGGTGCTGGTGATGATTCCCCTGGTGGTGGCCCTCCGTTTCGTGCGACCCACTCAAATGGTGTTCCGGATCGGAGAGAAGTGATAGCGACGACTGATGTTCCTGGCCGGTCCCCTCACTGGCACCAACATGCCCGGCGCCACCTGCTTCCAGGTGATCGCCAAGTCGCCCCTCACGGGCATCTTTGGCCAGGCCAATGCCGCGGGGATCTTCGCCCCTCAACTGAAACATGACTGGACCCGCCGACGGGAGAACAGCGTCCGGGCCTGTCGGTGCTGCTCAACGGTCTCGAGGCTGCCCTGGGCGAGGGGCTGGACAGTCACGTGAAAGAGGGAGACACCGTTACCTTCCTGCCGGTGATCGGTGGCGGCGGGCTTGCGCCAAGGGCGGTCGGAGTGGTAAAACCGCCTCGCTGCGCGCAGTCCCCCGTTCAGGCAGCATGTCCCCATAAGAGAGAGGAGAGAGTCATGCGCCCCAATCGAGTGAAGGAACTCTGGAAGACCGGCAAGCCGGTTCTCACCGGCTGGTGCTCCACCCCCGATCCTTACACTACAGAGGTGATGGTCCGCGCCGGGTTCGACGCACTGATCCTGGATATGCAGCACGGCATGGCCATCGGCCCGGACAGGGCCGCCGTCTGGCTGCAGATCGTCGGCCAGTCCGATACCACCCCCATCGTGCGGGTACCCTGGAACGAGCCCGCCTACATCCAGTGGGTGCTGGATGCCGGCGCCATGGGCGTCATTATCCCGATGGTGAACAGCGTCGAGGATGCCAGGAAGGCTATCGGCGCCTGCCGCTACCCGCCAGTGGGCTACCGCAGCAATGGACCCAACCGGACTCGCCTCTACAACGGCAACGATTACTTCGTCCACGCCAACGAGGAGGTGATCTGCCTGGTGATGATGGAGACGGTGGAGGGGATCGAGAGCATAGAGGAGATCGCGAAAATTCCGGGTGTGGACGGCTACTATATCGGGCCGACGGACCTGGCGATCTCCATGGGGCTGATGCCTGCCTTCGACGTGAAGGACCCGCGGCACGTGGCGGCGGTGCAGAGGGTGGTGGATGTGGCCAGGGCTCACGGGCAGACGGCGGGGATCCACGTGGGCAGTGTGGAGGAGGGACTCCGCCGCTACCAGCAGGGTTTCAACCTGATGCCCATCTGCAACGAAATCTCCCTGCTCGCCGCCGGCCTCCAGCAGAACATCAAGGAGTTCAAAGAGGGGCTCAGGCTGTAGGAGCCGCCTCCCGGCGGCGATCCCTCGGGATCGGTGTCTCCCAGTCGCGAGGACCATCGCCGGCAGGAGCCGGCTCCTACGCCGGGTAGGCGGGTGGTATACTGCTCCCCGCCGTTGCGCATCGCTTGTCCCGATCCCGAGCCCTTTGGCCCTTAGATACAGGAGGAATCAGTGCTCAGCCAACCGCAAGTGGAGGAGATCGCCCAGCAGTTGCTGAACGCCGAGAACTCGGCGCAGCAGGTTCCGCAGATCATCCAGGCCTTCCCGTCCCTGACCATGGACGAAGCCTACGCCGTACAGCTCGCCCTGATCCGTGGCCGCTATCAGGAGGATCGGGTGCTGGTGGGCAAGAAAGTGGCTCTCACCAACCCAGCGGTCCAGCGGGTTCTGGGGGTCAGCCAGCCCATCTTCGGCCACCTGATGAGCGACATGATCGTGCGGGAAGGGGAGCCTATCTCGTGCTCTCTCCTGACTCAGCCGAAGATCGAGCCGGAGATAGCCTTCGTGATGAAGAGCGACCTGGGGGGTCCCGGGGTCACGGCGGCCCACGTCCTCGCCGCCACTGCCGGGGTGATGCCGGCCCTGGAGATCCCCGGTGCCCGCATCCTCAACTGGAAGTTCGCCGCCCAGGACATCGCCGCCGACAACGCCTTCGCCTCCCGGGTGGTGCTGGGAGGGACCCTCACCCCCATCGAGGGGCTGGACCTGCGGCTGCTCGGGGTGGTGCTGGAGAGGAACGGCGCTCTCGTTTCCACCGGGGCCGGCGCCGCCGTCATGGGCAACCCGGTGGATGTGGTGGCCTGGCTGGCCAACAAACTGGGGCAGTACGACCTGCGACTGAAGGCAGGCGACGTGGTGCTCCCCGGCGCCCTGGTGGTCGCACCGGAGGTGCACCCCGGCGAATTCTACAAGGCCACCTTCGACCGGCTGGGCTCGGTCTCGGCCCTGTTCATCGAATGACCAGACAGGTAGGGGCGAAGCATTTGGCCGCAGCAGAATGCTTCGCCCTGCAGTATCCTCGGTAGGATTGCGCTCTATGACCGACGAGATCCCAGCGGAGCATGCCGCACGGGAGAAACGCCCTCCCCACCCCAGGAACAGTCTGAACGACCTCTCGGGGGAGGAGTGGCTTTACTTCACCAAGTCGGTGATCACCACGGCCTACCCCTCCGAGCATGGCCACGATCTGCGCAAGGCCCACGGCGCTAACAAGCCCCCCCAGCTGATGAAGTCGCTGATCGAGTTCTTCACCAAGGCGGGAGGGCGGGTGCTGGACCCCTTCGCCGGGGTGGGCGGGACCCTGATCGGTGGGGCCCTCTGCCAGCCGCCACGAGAGTGCGTGGGGATAGAGATCAACGGACGGTGGATAGAGGTGTACCACCAGGTGATAGCGGCGTCTCAGGGTGGCCTGCGAGGCTACCCCATAATCCACGGCGACGGCCTGGAGGAGCTGGCGAGGATGGAGGAAGCCTCCTTCGACTTCGTTGCTACCGATCCCCCCTACAACCTCCACCTGGAGCGCACCATGTGCGACGGGCGGTACGACGAGAACTTCGCCAACCGCAGGACCGACTACGACATGCGCTCCGACGACCCCCGGGACCTGGCCAACCTGGATAGCTACGATGCCTACCTGGAGACCATGGAGCGGCTGTTCGCCCAGTGCCTCAGGGTGTTGAAGCCGGGTCGCTACATGGCGGTGATCGTGCGCAACGCCTACCAGAGGGGAGAGTACATCTTCACCCACGCCGACCTGGCCCGACGGGCTAGGGCGGCGGGCTTCGTCCCCAAGGGGGAGAAGGTGTGGTACCAGGCAGGAACCCGCCTCCGCCCCTACGGCTACCCCTACAGCTACGTCCCCAACATCGCCCATCAGCACATCGTCATTCTGCAAAGGCCGGCCGAGGGGCGGAGAGGGAGACGGGGAGACGGGGAGACGGGGTGACGGGGAGATCCCCTCTCCCTCTGGGAGAGGGTCAGGGTGAGGGCCCGGACGAGGACTAAGAGGCCCTGCCCTTCAGGGCTTCGGTGCTACGGCGAAACAGATGGGACAACCTTCGATTCTTCTGCTACAATTGTCCTGTCTTTCTTTCCTTCCATCCCCCATGCTTCAACCAGCCTCCGAGATGATCCTGCTCGGAGCGCGACCATACTATCTATTGAGGTTCGGCGTTGGTGAGACCGCAGCAATCCATCGAGTGCGACGTGTTGGTGATCGGTGGGGCAGCTTCCGGGTTGACGGCAGCCATCGAGGCGGGGTTGCGGGGCGCTTCGGTCCTGGTGGCCTGCAAGGGAAAGGCGGGACGCAGCGGTAACACCATCATCGCTGGTTCCCAGTTCGCCGCCGTCGTGCCCTACCCGGGGAGCGAGGACTCCCCGGAGCAGCATTTCCAGGACACCTTGGCCGGCGGCAGAGGGGTGAACGACGAGGATCTGCTGCGGGAGGTGGTCAATCGCGCCGGTCCTCAACTGCTCAGGTTGGAAGAGTGGGGACTCAAGCTGCTGCGCTCTGAGGGTGAGCTGGTTCGCCGCACCCCGCCCGGCCACCGGTTCCCGCGGGGCATCCAGACCGACAACGCGGCCTTCCCCGTGCCCACGGCCGGTCTCTCCATCACACTCCCCCTTCGAAAGAAGGCCGAGGAGGTGGGCGTGCGCTTCCTGGAAGATGCTCCCATCCTTCGTCTGGTCGTTGCCGAGGGGGAGGTGCAGGGCGCGCTGGCCGTGGACCTGGCTCGTGAGGAGTTGACGCTGATAAAGGCCCGCTCGGTCGTCGTGGCCGCTGGAGGGGCCGGGCAGCTGTTCGCCAGTACCAACAACACTCGGGGCATTACTGGCGGCTCCTATGGGCTGCTGCTGGAGGCCGGGGCCGCCCTGAGGGATATGGAGTTCATCCAGTTCTACCCCTGCCAGATGAACAATCCCTTCAAGACCGTCATCGCCAGTCCTCTGTTCTCCGATGGGGCGGTGTTGCGGAACCGTCACGGCGAGCGCTTCATGCCCCTCTACGATCCGGCGAACCAGGACCTGGCCACTAGAGACGTGATGTGCCAGGCCATCTTCTACGAGCTACAGAAGGGCAACGGCATCCACGGGGAGATCTACATGGACTGCACGGCCGTGCCCGAGTCCGCCTTCCAGAAGAAGTACTTCTCCCTGGTGCGGGATCTGAGGAAGCAGGGGGTAGACCCGGCCCGGGACTGGATAAAGGTCACCGCCACGACCCACTTCTTCATGGGAGGAGTCCAGGCGGACGCCCGATGCTATACCGGCATCCCCGGGCTGTTTGCGGCGGGGGAAGCCCTGGGCGGCATCCACGGGGCCAACCGGTTGAGCGGCAACGCCCTGACGGACACCATCGTCACCGGGGCTACGGCCGGCGAGGCCGCCGCGGAGCATGCCCTGGCCAGAAGCCGCATGCCGGAGCCCTCCGTTGCCTCGTTGGAGCTGCAGTTGGCCGATCGAGATGGTGAGTCGCTGGAGACGGTCCGGACGGAGTTGCGCAAGGCGATGTGGAACGGTGCATCCATCGTCCGGTCGGAGTCTTCCCTTCAGTCCACCCTGGGTACGGTGCGGGCGTGTCTGGCCGCCGTGAAGGAATCCTTCGCCTCCACCCCCATCGGGGTGGCACGGCGCGAGGAGACCCGGCTGATGGCCCTGACGGCTGAGGCGGTGGTGCTCTCGGCCCTGGCCCGTCGGGAGAGCCGGGGGGCTCATTTCCGAGAGGATTTCCCTGTAGCGGAGGAGAGGTGGCTGGGGAACCATCTGGTGCGGCTGACCCCCGAAGGCCTGAGGGTGGAGTTCGTGCCGAAGCGGAGTGCTGAGTGCTGAGTGCCGAGTGCTGAGTGCTGAGGGCTGAGTTAAGCTGCGCTTCAGAACCCAGAACCCAGAACCCAGAACCCAGAACCCAGGACCCAGAACCCAGAACCCAGAACCCTCATCAACTGACTGGATTGGAGTCGTCGTGCGCATCGAGGCAACCCGCATTGACCCCATTACCGGCGAGCGAGACCCCCATGGGATACCCCAGATCGCTTGCCCGGGCTGCAGAAGCGAAGTAAACCCGCAGTTCACCTGCCTCCGGTGCCCCTGTGCCCTCGAGATGGAAACCCACCAGGCCGTCGATGACCGGGGCGGTCCCTACTACCTGGTCGACGTCGTGGAGTGCGGCTTCGAGGGTGAGAGCAGGGCGCTGCCTGCTCAGAGACAGCAGTTTCCGACCTTGCTGGCCGGCCTGGTGGAGGGGGCTCCGCCCCGGGTGGGGTTGGGAGTTGTCTGCCCGCTCCTCTCTTGGCCCGGCCAATCGGCCCCCCTGCTATTGGAGATTGAGGGAGAGAAGTGGGTGCCGGTGGGCAACTGCCGAACTTGCCAGTTCTATCGGGGTGTAGAGGGAGTACTCGAGCTTTCCGCGGCTGATGGTGAGAGCAGGGCAGCCGTCCTCTGTGCCTCGCCCCTCGCGCCTTCGCAGCCGTTAGGGCCGTTAGAGAAGGAGAGTGACTGATGAGCGACCAGATGACTGCTCGGGCGGGGTCGATCGAGGATGTCCTACCTCGGCTCGACGTCGACCTCTGGGGCGTGGCCCCGGTGGCGGGGATGGCCGACGTGAGGCTCCGCGACCAGGTGGCAGCGCTGATGCCCGAGGCTCGATCGGTGGTGGCCCTGGCCATGGAGATCTTCCCCGAGGTGCTGGACCACTCTCGCCCCGACAAGGTGATGGGCGAGGCTTCCCTTCGGGACATGCTGGTGCCCCACATGGACTTCCTGAACGGTCGGTTGACCAAGGCGGCCTACGATCTGGCCCGGCTCTGCCACCGCCAGGGTTTCAAGGCGCTCCCCATGCCGGCCGCCAACTCCCCCTCGGATCAGCGGTACCTGGCCGGGGTGCTCTCCTACAAGCATGTGGCTGAGGCGGCGGGGCTGGGGACCATTGGCCGGCACAGCCTGCTGGTTACGCCGGAGTTCGGTCCCCGAGTGAGGCTGGCCTGTTTGGTCACCGAGGCGGAACTGAAGCCCACCCATCGGGCGCAAGAGGGCATCTGCGACGGCTGCAACGAGTGCATCGTAGCCTGCCCGGCCAACGCCCTGGGGTTGCCGGAGGGAGGCGAGGCCTACAGCATCAACAAGTACGCCTGCAACGTCTTCCGGGGAGCCGCCGGGCCCTGCTCCGAGTGCATGAGGGTGTGCCCCCAGGGAAGATAGCTGATGGCTGAAGGCTACTTGGCGATGAACTGGCCCCTCCTCACCTCGGCCTTGCGCTTCGCGGTCTGGTCGGTGGCCATGCTGATCAGCCAGGATCTCAGGATCACCGGCTGGTCGTGGAGCTGCCGGCGGATCAGTCTCGGCAGCGGCTCGCCGTGGGAGTGGTAGACCGCCGCCCGGGGTTCGAAGGCGATCAGGTAACCCAGCCGCTGCACCTGGCGGGCCCAATAGATGTCCTCAGCCCCGGGCAGATCCTCGTTGAAGGGGATGATCTCCCAGAGGTCCCGCCGGAAAGCCCCATTGGCGTTGGAGAAGCGGGCGCCACTTTGCTGGATCTTCGGCTCCGTGCCGGTTACCCCCGACAGCTTCATGCCCAGCAGTTCGAAGAAGGAGACGTTGCTCCGGGGGATGTGCCGTCCGTATACGCCGGCCACGTTCTGACGGCGGAAGCCTGAGACGAGGCTCCCCAGCCACTGGTCGCCCTCGGGCGTGGCGTGGGCGCTCAGGCTGACCAGTAGATCGCCCTGGGAGTGACGCACCCCCAGGTTGAGGGCGCGGCCGTAAGTGAACTCCCGGGGTTCGATGAAGACCAGCTTCACTCCGTATTGCTCGGTGATCTCGGGGGTGCGGTCGACCGACCCCGAGTCGACGACGATGACCTCGAAGTCTCGGTAGCGTTGTCTCTGTATAGCTGTAAGGGTCTCGCCGATGTAGCGGGCCTCGTTTTTGGCCCTGATGACCACGGAGACTCTAGGCACTGAACTACACCTACCAGCAGAATCGATGGGGAACAGGGGCGGAATGGCGCTCTACTTGACCTTTGCGCCGTCAGGGATCTCCTCCGCCACCGTCACCAGCACCGTCTTGTGCCCCTCCATGGAGGCCGCCAGGATCATTGCCTGAGACTCGATACCCCGGATGATGGCTGGCTGGAGGTTGGCGACCACCACGACCCTCCTCCCCACCATCTCCTCGGGCTTGTAGTGCTGGGCGATGCCGGCGGTCGTGGTAACCTTCCTGTCCCCGATATCGATCTCCAGCTTCATTATTCTGGTGGCACCAGGTATCGGCTCCGCTGTGACCACGGTACCGACCCTCAGGTCGATCTTGGCAAAGTCTTCAACAGATATCATGCTTCAACTCCCAGGTGACGGCCGGCGGTGGTGAAAGGGATTCGGGGACAAAACCGGGAACAGGAGGGGGGAACTCAGGTATCGCGGGCGAAGGCCCTGTCCGCCTCGTCCTGGACCATCTAGCCATGGGACGTATCCGCCCTGCCCGATTCCCCGGTGGGGATCCGACGGGCGATCGTCATGCCCATCTTCGGAAGTTCTCCCTCTCCGATCGCAGGTCCCTCGGCTACGATCGCGGCCCCATCGCCGCGGGGGCATGTGACTCCGCCCATTATACATCAACAACCACCCCATATCTCAACGGCTTGACGGGGAGGCGTTCCACGGGTAAATTGGCGCCATGAACGACCGCGATGCTTTCCCCCTCGCCGATAGGCTGGTAAGTGACGTTCGTCTTCGGGTCGATGCGTGGCGTACCGAGCTGCAGGGTTTCCTCGACACCGCCAAGTCCCGATACCGGGGAACCCTCAAAGAGCTGGAATCCCTGGTCACCGGCGCGCCCGGGGGAGCCGGAGAGTCTCTTGCCTCCCGACTGGATGCCCTGCGCCGGTCTCAGGATCTGCAGCAGACCGCCAGCGAGTTCGATACCGCCATAGCGCGGCTGGTCGAGGCTGCCAGCTATCTCGATGCCGCTGCCGATCTGCTGGACGGGAAGGCGGGGCAGTTGGGTCCCCTTGGGAAGCCCTCCGAGATCTCTCTGGAGGCGGTGGCCATCCAGGCCCAGGAGGAGGAGCGTTACCGGCTGGCGCGAGAGATCCACGATGGGCCGGCTCAGATCCTGGCCAACGTGGCCCTGCAGTTGGAGTACATCTCCAAGCTGGCCACCAAAGACCCGGTCCGCGCCAGGGACGAGCTGGTGAACATCCAGAAGGACCTGCGGCTGGCCGTCGGCGAGGTGCGCCGCTTCATGTATGACCTGAGGCCTCCGGCTTTGGCCCAACAGGGGGTAGGTCCTGCCGTGGAGAACCATTGCCAGCGGTTGGCCGAAAGGTTCGGCATGAAGATCACGGCCCGGTGGGAATCCGCCGCCGCTCTTGCCCCCTCTCACGACACCGCCGTCTTCCGCATGGTTCAGGAAGCTCTGCAAAACGTGGTGAAGCACGCCCAGGCCACGGAGGTGGTGGTGCAGGCCACCGAAAAGGAAGGTTTCCTGGAGGTGGCGGTGATAGATAACGGGAAGGGGTTCGATGCCGACGGGGTGCGACGGCTGGATCCGAAGCACTTTGGGCTGGCCGGAATGCGGGCTCGGGCCCAGCAGATCGGCGCGGATCTGGATGTGACCTCGATCCCTGGTCATGGGACCAGGGTGCTCCTCAAGGTGCCTCTCTCAGTGTAATCGGTGTAAGAGGACGCGGAGACGCGCAGACACGGAGACGCGGGGAAAAGGATCCGTCCTTCCCCGCGTCTCTTCTTCTCCGCGTCCCCGCGTCCCATCACACCGGGCTGGGCATGGGGGGCAGGACCGATTCGGCCCAGGCGGCGGCGCTGAGCAGGGTGTCCTCCCGGAAGGGAGAGGCCACCAGCTGCACGGCCAGGGGCAGCCGCTCCTGGCTGAGGCCGCTGGGCAGGCTGATGGAGGGGAAGCCGAAGAGGGACCACACCCCCTGGTACCAGTTCTCTCCCGTGGTGCTGGGGTCCGGAGCCACATCGGTGGCGGTGGGCATCAGCAGGCAGTCCAACCCCTCCAGCATCTTCTCCATCTGAGGCCGGTAGCGCCGGCGCAGCCGCTGGGCGTGGATGTAGGCGACGCCGGGAACCAGCTGCCCCACCTCTACCAGTTCCCGAATCCTCGGCGCGTAGCCCTCCGGCATCTCTTTCAGCAGGTGTGCGTGCAGGTCGGAGGCCTCCACCTCGCACATGATGCCCCGGATCGCCAGCAGCTCCGACATCGGCCGGGGCATGCGTAGCTCCCGGACCTGGGCGCCAGCCTGCTCGAAGAGGGCCGCCATCTCCTTCAGGTGGCCGGCCACCTCGGGATGGGCTCGCCGCTCCTCGTCCACTACGAAGCCGAGGCGAGGCGCCCTGTCCTTTCGCCCTGCCGCTGCCAGGTAGTCGGAGGTGGGCACCCGGGAAGAGCCGGCGTCCATGGGATCGTGCCCGGCCATCACCTGGAGCAGGAGGGCAGCGTCCTCCACCGATCGGGTCAGGGTGCCGACGTGATCCAACGTCCAGGTGTTGGGGATCACACCGTACCGGCTGATCCGACCGTAGGTGGGCTTCAGCCCCACCACGCCGCAGTAGGCCGCCGGGCGCAGCACCGACCCGCCCGTCTGGCTGCCCAGGGCACCCGGGATCATGCGGGAGGCCACGGCCGCGGCCGACCCGCTGCTGGACCCCCCTGGGGTGCGATCGTGGTTCCAGGGGTTGCGGGTGACGGGCGGGTCGAAGTGGGCGAACTGCACCGTCACCGTCTTGCCCAGCACCATCGCGCCGGCCTGGCGGAGGCGGGCCACCGAGGTGGCATCGTGGGAAGGAACGAAGTTCCGGTAGTTGGGGGAGCCGCTGGTGGTGCGCAGGCCGGCGGTGTAGAAGATGTCCTTCACCCCCAGGGGAACCCCGTGGAGAGGGCCGTTATTAGCCTTGCCTATCCCGGCCTCGGCCCGGCGAGCTGCTGCCAGGGCGCCCTCGCGGTCGACGGTCTCCCATGCCTTCACGCCCAAGTCCAGGGCGTCGATCCGGCTCAACAGCGCCTCGGTGAGTTCGACCGGGGATATCTCCCGATCCCGGATCCTGGCGGCGGCCTGTGCAACGGAGAGTTCGTGCAGTTCCATCAGTCGACCTCCCCCTGGGCGTCGGGCGCGACCACGAAATCGGGCTCGTCGCCGTCGATCTCCAGGTGTTGGGGGGCGATAAGGGAGATCCACCCGGCAACCCTGTCGATCTCCGTCTTCAGGGCCCCGGCCCTTTCGACGCCGTAGAACTTGGTCGCCTGCTCCAGCAGGTCGCGAGCTATCTCCTCCTTGGGACGGTCTAGCAGCATCTCCTCCTCCTCTCCTGGCTTCTACCGCTCCTCGGTGTCCCTCAGGACGTCCTCCCTGGGCTCCAGGCCGTGGCCCGGCTTGTCGGTGAGGGTGACCCATCCTGCCATAGGGCCCGGCGGGCTCTGGAAGATCGCCTCGCCCGCCATCCACATGACGTAGTGGAACTCCACCCGCCATCCGTTGGCGACACCGCCGTGGAGCGGGGCGTTCACGTGAGGCCAGCCCCCGCCGTTGGCGATGGGCAGGCTGAAAGCCTGAGCCAGGTGGGCTACCTTCAGCCCCTCGGTGTAGCCGCCCACGTATACCACGTTGGGCTGGACGATGTCCACGGCCCCGTTCACGATCAGGTCTCGATGGCGCCAGCGGTGCCCTTCGTTCTGGCCGGCCGAGATCGGTATCCGGGTGTGCCTCCGCAGTTCGGCCAGCTGGACGACGTCGTTGGCGAAGATGGGCTCCTCGAACCACCGGAGGTTGTAGGGCTCGATGCGGCGACACAGCTCGCGAGCATCGGTGAAGCTGAGAAGCTGGTTGGCGTCTACCATCAGCTCTACCCCGTCTCCGATGGCCTCCCGCACCACTTTCACCCGGGCCGCGTCCTCCGGGAGGTTCTTGGCCCCTTCGGCGGCCACCACCATCTTCAGCTTGTCCTGTCCCTGGCCGACCAGCGTCCTGGCTGCCTCTACCAGTTGATCCCGGTCGTATTCGGGGAGACCGAAGGTGATGTAGGCCGGGACCCTGGCGGAGTGGCCTCCCAGCAGACGCCACACCGGCTGGTTCAGATGCTTCCCTTTGATGTCCCAGAGGGCAAGGTCCACGGCACTGATGCCGGCCTGAACGGCCCCCGAGCTGCCCCGCTGGTTGAACCGCAGGTACATCTCGTTCCACAGCCGTTCGGTGTCCATGGGGTCCCTGCCCGCCAGGAAAGGACCCAGCTCCCGGTTCACGAACTCCTTGACGGAGAAGCGCAGGATCTGGCTGGTCAT
The DNA here is from genome assembly GCA_021806765.1 of Chloroflexota bacterium. Next base: position 13,672 of record JAJZQR010000126.1, read on the forward strand.
GCCGTAGCCGGTGATCCCCTGGTCGGTCTGGACCCGAACGAACACGATCTCCCGGTTGATGGGGGCGTCGATCAGGGGGACTCGGACCGGAACCCGGTGGGTGGTGGCCTGCACAGCTGCTATCTTCATGAGAAACCTCCTTTATCCAAGTGCATGAAGATCAGCGCAAGCTTCGTGCCGCCCCGTCCCCCCGTCGGCATGGTTCATGGGGACGGGTAGTTGGAGTTACAGTTTAATGCAACGTCACCCCCGCTTGCGCGGGGGTCCAGACGTCCCCTCTCCTCGTGAGGCTGCTCCTTCACGCCAACGGGGGGACCCTGGATGCCCGATCAGGTCGGGCATGACGATCTAGAGAGGCTGCCTTC
>JAJZQR010000127.1 GCA_021806765.1 Chloroflexota bacterium
AAGCCATAATCCCCGCAACGTTTCCGGCCGTGAAGGTGCGACGACGAAAGAGCGACAGGTCCACCAGCGGCTGCTCCAGCCTCGCCTCGACGACGAAGAAGGCGGCCGTGAGAAGAACGAAGGCGGACCCCAACAGCAGCACCAGTGGGGAGATCCAGCCGACCTCGGGGCCCAGTGTCAGGGCCATCAGCAGGGCCAGGAGGGCCAGGACGGAAAGGACGGCACCCGCAAAGTCGAACCGCTGCGGCGCTTGCCGCCGACCACCCGACAGGACACGCTCGTTCAGGATCACCCAGGCGGCCGTCGTGCCGACGATCCCGATGGGCACGTTGACGTAGAAGATCCAGGGCCAGCCCAACGAGTCGATCAGCAGGCCGCCAACCGTCGGGCCAAGGGCGAACCCCGCTGCGACCACCGTACCGAGGCTCCCCAGGGCCGTGCCCCGCTGCCAGGGCGGGAAAACCGCGGTGACGATGGCGAAGCCGTTGGCCAGTATCATGGCGGCGCCGACCGCTTGCAGTATCCGGAAGGCGATCAGCTCCTCCGCCGTGCGGGAGAAGCCGGAGAGACCCGACCCGAGAACGAAGATCAGGAAGCCCGCGCTGTACACCCTCTTCCGGCCCACGATGTCCGACAGCCGTCCGAAGGGAAGCAGGAGGACCGTGATGGCCAGCAGGTATGCCTCCAGCACCCACTGGACGAACAACAGACTGGTGTTCAGGTCCTCCAGGATGGTGGGCAGGGCGATGTTGACGATGCTGGCGTCCAGGGTCGCCATCAGGACCCCGACGCCGACCGTGGCCAGAACCCACCACTTGTGGTTCTCCCCCCCGAAGAGCCGCTCTTCCTGCACCCTCTGCCGATCCTCCTTGCCCAACCACCACCGCCCTTCCACGCAAGCCCTATTCCCGCTCTACCCCGACCTCTTGCCTCGCCTCTACCTTCAGTTCGATAGCCCGTACGGCGGGAACGGAGCAGCGAAGCGGTCGTTCAGGCGAGACCGCTAACTAGCCGTTTTCTTCGACAGCAATCGTGCAACCCCATTGGCTGGCACAGGTGGCTGTCACCTGAGGCTGATGGCACGTCGACTGCATCAATGTCGTTCAAGAAAGCCGACGGAAGGTGCGACGACGAATGAGACAGGAGTTCTTCACACGCTACGGACCGAGGCCTATCCTCACACCCGGTGACCTGCCCTTCAAAGCCAACGCCGTCCTGAACCCGGGCGTTGCCCTGGTGGACGGAGAGGTGGCGCTGCTGCTGCGGATCGAGGACAGGCGGGGGATCTCCCACGTTCACGTGGCCAGGAGCGCCAACGGGGTGGACGGCTGGCGCATCGCGGAAAGGCCGCTGTTGCAGGCTGATTCGCCGGGCCACCCCTTCGAGGAGTGGGGGTGTGAGGATCCGCGAGTGACGCAGATCTCACCGAAGAAGTGGATCATCGCCTACACAGCCTATTCTCGATACGGGCCCGCCGTCGCCCTCGCGACGACCACCGATTTCGAGACTGTGACCCGTATCGGGACCGTTCTCTCGCCCACCAATAAGGACGCTGCGCTCTTCCCCCGGCAGTTCCACGGCCAGTGGATCATGCTGCACCGCCCGGTCACCGGCGGGCAGGAGCACATCTGGCACGTCAGTTCTCCCGACTTGAAGGACTGGACTCGACCGGGAGTCCTGCTACCGCAGCGCAGCGGTCCATGGTGGGACGGCCTGCGAGTCGGCGTCGGGGCACCACCGATCCAGACCGACCAGGGATGGCTGCTAATCTATCACGGTGTGAAGGAGATGGGCGTTCGGCCCGTCTATCGGCTGGGGCTGGCGCTGTTGGACCTGGATAACCCCCGTAAGATGCTGGCTCGCGCCTCCGAGTGGGTCCTTGCGCCCGAGACCGATTACGAGCAGCGGGGCCTGGTCCCCAATGTGGTTTACAGCTGCGGGGCCATCGGCCGGGGGGACGAGCTGTGGATGTACTACGGGGCTTCAGACACGGTGATCGGCCTGGCGACCGCCAGGACGGCGGATCTCCTCGACTTTGTGCGGGAGAACGACTACCTCCACAGGGTGGGGCGCCAGAAGGGAATGGTCCCGTAATGGGAGGACAAGCTAAGCGGGTGCAAGGGTTGACGGCGGCTGAGGCCTCCGAGCTGCTGAAGCGCTACGGCCCGAACGAAGTCAGGGAAGAGCGAGAGAGCCCCTGGCGGGCCCTGGCCCGCAAGTTCTGGGGACCCGTGCCCTGGATGCTCGAGGCGGCCATCGTCCTAACGGTAGTCCTGGCTAGACTGGCTGACGCCGTTATCATCTTCTTCCTCCTGGTCTTCAATGCCGCAGTGGGCTATGCCCAGGAGAATCGGGCAGGGAACGCCCTGGCACTGTTGCGAAAGCGGCTGGCGATCAACTCGCGGGTGCTCCGCGACGGACGATGGCAGCTGATCCCCGCACGGGAACTGGTGCCGGGTGATGCGGTGCACGTGCGTGTCGGCGACATCGTTCCGGCGGACCTGCACTTGCTCGAGGGTGATCTGCAACTGGATCAGTCGGCCCTGACCGGAGAGTCTCTCCCGCGCGAGGCGTCCCCGCCAGATACCATCTACTCGGGGTCGATCGTCCAGCGGGGCGAGGCCACCGGCGAGGTGGTCTCCACCGGCGCCGCGACCTACTTCGGCAAGACGGCTCAACTGGTGCAAGCAGCACGCACGGCGACCCATCTGGAGACCACCATCTTCAGCATAGTCAGGTACTTGATGGTCATCGACGTGCTGCTGGTGGCCGCGGTGCTGGCCTTCGCCCTGCTGGTGGGGATCCCGCTGTTGGAGGTGCTCCCCTTCGCGCTGATCCTGCTCATCGCATCGGTGCCGGCTGCCCTACCCGCCACCTTCACCGTCGCTCAAGCTCTGGGGGCAGTGGAGATGGCCAGGCGCGGGGTACTGGTCACCCGTCTCTCGGCTATCGAAGAGGCAGCCATGATGGACGTGCTGTGTACCGACAAGACCGGTACCATCACCACGAACCAGCTCACGCTGGGTGCCATCCGCGCCTACCCGCCCTTTACCGCGAGGCAACTGCTCGAACTGGGGGCCTTGGCCTCCGACTCGGCCACGCAGGACCCCATCGACCTGGCGATCCTCCAGGCTCGATCGGACCAAGCCGGCGGCGGCGACTACGAGCGAGTATCCTTCACCCCCTTCGATCCGGCCACCAAACGGACCGAAGCCACAGCTCGACGGGAAGGCGAGGAGGTAAGGATCGTCAAAGGAATGCCCGAGATCGTTGCCTCCCTGTCCAGGGAACCGGCCGGGGATCTGCCCCGGGATGTGGATGCCCTTGCAGCCAAGGGATACCGGGTTCTGGCCGTGGCCGCGGGACCGGAGGGCAACCTGCGCCTGGCCGGGCTGCTCGGCTTGATGGACCCGCCCCGTCCGGACTCGGCGAAGCTGATAGCCGAGTTGGCCAGGCTGGGCATTCGGGTGAAAATGGTTACCGGGGACACCGCTCCGACAGCGTTGGCCATTGCCAGGCAGGTGGGCATCGGCCAGCAGGTGTGCAGCCCTCCAGGACCGCAGGACGGAGCGCGGGTGGACTCCACTCGTTGCGACATCTTCGCCGGAGTCTATCCCCAGGATAAGTACAACCTGGTGCGTTCGCTGCAGCAGGCCGGGCACGTGGTCGGCATGACTGGGGATGGGGTGAACGACGCCCCGGCGCTGAAACAGGCCGAGGTGGGAACGGCCGTGGCCAGCGCCACCGATGTGGCCAAGGCAGCGGCCAGCATGGTGCTCACCACTCCAGGCCTGGTCGACATCGTCGGCGCGGTGGAGTCCAGCCGCAGGATCTACCAGCGAATGCTGACCTACACTCTGAACAAGATCATCAAGACCTTTCAGGTGGCTCTCTTCCTCAGCCTCGCCTTCTTCCTGACGCGTAGTTTCGTGATCACACCCTTTCTCATAGTCCTCCTGCTCTTCGCCAACGACTTCGTCACGATGTCGATCGCGACGGACAACGTTGGCTATTCCTCGAAGCCAGACCGATGGCACGTCGGCTCCCTGATGGCCTCTTCCGGGTTGCTCTCCCTGGGGGTACTGGCCGAGTCCTTCCTTGTGCTCTACCTGGCCACCGACGTCTTCCGCCTGACCATTCCTCAGGTCCAGACCCTGGTGTTCACCATGCTGGTCTTCAGCGGCCAGGCAACGGTCTACCTGGTGAGGGTGCGTGGACACTTCTGGACGGCTCGCCCCAGCTGGCCGCTGATGATCGCCTCGGCCGCGGACATCGTCGTCGTCACCTTCCTGGCGAGCGTGGGAATACTGATGGCTGCGGTCGCGCTGCCGCTCGTACTGGCGGTCCTGGGGATCGCGGTGCTGTTCATGCTCTTGATGGATCCTGTCAAGCTAGCCGTCTTTCGCCTATTCGGGCTGGCCTAGAACCATTATGGTGAAGCGCCTTCTTGCCCCACGAGGTTACGTACGGGCGTGAAGCCTGCGGCTACAGAGCACGCCATCTACCAGGTATAGATCGCCGTGTTGCCCCGGAAGATGACCCGGGCGAAAGCGTGATAGGGGGTCCCGTCCGCGGCCTTCTGCTGGGCGAAGAAGGTCAGGTGGATGATCCTCCCCAGCTCCTTCTTACCGTTCCGGAGGTTCTCAATGTCGTAGATCGGTACCCGCTCGCGGATGGCCGCCGGATCGAACCGATACACGAATCGGCCCCCTTCCACCGGCAGTTCCCCCTGATCCACCACGCAGCCAGGGGTGACGGCGGCGAAGTAGACCCGCTCGGCATTGCTGAACCCCTCGATGGCCAGCCCCTCCTCCGCCTTGAAGCTCTGCTGGTTCTTCAACGCCAGCTTCAGCCCGGTGGTCCCCTCGCGCTGGGGCTTGTCGATTACGTAGATGTAGCCGCCCTCCTCCGGGAGGCCCGGCACGTGGCCCGGGTACCCCTCCCAGTCCGACTGCACGGTACACACCCACAGGCCTGGCCGGTCCAGGGTGTACCGGTCGGGGCCCGCGTATGAGCCGTAGCCATCGCCGGTGCCGTCCCACTCCTTCACCACGTTGCCGTCGGGATCCTTCAGGGCGCAGTGGATGTGCACCGGCAGCATGGGATCGATCTGGAAGGCCGGGGTGAAGGCGGTCCCCTGCTCGTACACCATGCCGGGGCGCATGGAAACAACCAGGAAGACCCGGAAGCTCTGCCCGTCGGCCCCCAGCAGATCCTCAGAACCGGGAGGGATGACCCGGTTGTTGTTGCTCCCCTTGGGCAGGATGAAGGCGGTGGCCATGTACCCGGCGTAGGAAGGGGTCTGGTCCTTGGGGCGGAGCACCACTCCGCCCAGGAGGCGGTAGGCGGTGCCCGGCATGTCACCGTTGTTGGTGGCCCCAAACTGGCCGCCGAAGTTGGTGGCGCTGGTGGGCCAGTAGGGAGCCCTCACCCCATCCTCGCCCACCAGGAAGCGGGACATGAAGCCCGGCCGCGGCCCCGCTCCGTAATAGTAGGCCAGGTCGGTGATGTACTCGGGATAGAGGTGGGGCGACAGGCCGTTGGAGGTAGCGATCCGAACGTTGGTATTGCCGATGGGCTGCCACCTGGGGTCGTACTTCTGGCCGCTGTTCTTGACCTCGTAGGTCAGGACCGGCTCGATCTTGTTGGCCCCCTCGCCCTCACTGGCGATCAGCAGGACGTCGCCGGCGTGGTAGGGGAAGTTGATGTGGTCCAGGTTGCGGAAGCCGTCGTTAGGCTCCACGAAGCCTTCGTAGTGGCTCTCTCCTCGCTCCACCAACTCCTTGCCCACCTTCACCATCTTGCCGTGGGCGATCAGATTGCCGTCCGGCGGGTAGACCACCCCGGCGTGGCGCATGCTGCAGACCCACAGGTGGTTGTCGGCATCGGTGTAGGTGGCCAGAACCCGGGCGTGGTACTCGCCCGGCGCCTCCAGGACGAAGGAATTCATCCCCTGGGCGGCCCCGAAGATGCCCCCCGGTGTCGCCTTCCCACCGTAGCTGAGGGTCTTCACGGCCCCGGAATCGGAGTTGGGGTACAGGTCAACCTGTACCGTCACGTCGGCCGGCACCGCAGGGGAGAAGGCGATGTCCCGCCCGTACCTGGCGCCCACCGGATAGGCCTGTCCCTGGAAGGTGGCGGTGGCCATGGTCAGCCGCTTGGCGATCCAGAAGTGGTAGCTACCGCCGCCCTGGTAGTGGTTGCCCCACCTGTCGGCGATCCATCCCTTCGCCACCACCGTGTAGCGGCCGTATCCGCCCGGCTTCCAGGAGGTGAACTTGGGATTACGGGTGGTGGGGTTCCGCCCCTTCCTATCGATGAAAGACGCCGTACCCAGGTCGGTGGTCTTGCCTGAGGGATCGATGACCTGGACCGATAGCTCGCCCGAGGCGAAGTTCCAGGGGATGTTGCGCAGTTCGTCGATGGCATCGACCCGGAAGTCCGGCTCCAAGCTGTAGCCGATCCTGTTCCCCCCACCGTCGTAGAGGGGAAGGATTACCTCGTCCGGGATGATGTTGCGGTCGGAGAGGGCAAAGTGACCCTTATCCTCGTCGGCCACCACTCCGGTGTAGCCGTTGGAGTTGTACTGCCCCAGCAGCACCCAGTAGAGGTGCCTGGATATCTGGGTGGCATCCACCGATCGTCCTGCCATGTCGGTCCCGTTGCAAGGGATGGTGGGCGAATAGATCATCGACTTCCCATCGGGGTAGCGCGGCCGGTTGGCGAACGCCTCAGCGTTCAGGCTGTAGGAGCGCTTGCTGGCGACGAGCCCGAAGTCGAAGCGGAGCCGGTAGATCCCAGGGGGGATGTCCCCGGGCAACGGGATATCCAGGACGAAGTGGGCATACTGGGAGGAATCGCTCGCCTGCAGATCCCGAACGGGCAGCCGGCGGAGCTGATCGACAGGATTCCTGTGCCGGGCCCCGGTGCTCTTGCTGATGGCTCCGGTGTTGCCCCCCTCGATGGCAAGACCGGCCGGGGTCAGCAACGTCGACATCCTCTCATCTCCGGGGAGCCGCAACAACCCCTGGGGATCGAAGCAGCGCTCCGAGGTCACCAGCATCTGCACCGTGTCGACCGCGAACCCGGCGGACCCCATCGCGCCGATATAGCCCGGGGAGAGGTGCAGGAACAGGTCTACGTGCACCGTGCTCCCCGGCTGCCATACGGCCGGAGAAAACTTCACGTCGGCCCGCCAGTCCCCGAAGTCGGTGTGGCCTCCGTCGCTGAACTGCAGATCGCCGTCGGCCGCTTGAGCCGGCCTCTCTGTCCATACGATGGGGATAGATCCGGCCAGACCAGCCAGGGGTATGGCAGCAAGGGACTTAAGAAATCGCCTTCGCGTCCACATGGTGTCCTCCAAGAGCCGTCCGGAGCGGCGAGATAGCCGTCCAGGACAGAAACGAAATCGTCGAGGGATCCGCCAGGGAGGAGCACTTCTCCTGTTCAACTACTATTCGGCAGCGAGGGCATTCAGCTTGATACCATACTGGTATCGGGAGCAGATTATGGCGATGGTTGCCTCACATTACAAGGCTGTTCCCCTCTTTCGAGAGGATAGTCGCTGGCAACACATGGAATGTACGGTCTGAGAGGGGAGCCGATCGCGAGAGTAGGGGACAGCCCGCAGGATCTGGCCCCTACAGCTTCTTTCCACCCCTTGCCCTGACCCGGGGGTTGCGTGTAGGATTCCGCCCACTTCCGGTCGCCCAAGGACCGACCCTCGACCGTTGACAGCCGTCAGCACAAGCAAGGAGGTTTGCCGTGCAGGACGTCTTCCAGTACGTGGATGCCCACCGCGACCAGTCGCTCCAGGAGCTGTTCACCCTGCTGCGCCAGCCCAGCATCAGCACCCAGAACGTGGGGGTGGTGGAGACCGCCCAGATGCTGGCCGGCATGATGCGGGAGGCCGGCATCGAGACCACCGTCTACGAGACCAACGGCTTTCCGGTGGTGTACGGCGAGCTTCGAGCCACCGGCCCGGCACCGACCCTCCTGATCTACGGCCACTACGACGTGCAGCCGCCTGAGCCGCTGGAGCTGTGGAACACCCCTCCCTTCGAGCCCACCATCGTGAACGGCCGCATCTACGGCCGTGGCGCCGGCGACAACAAGGGACAGCTGTTTACCCACATCAAGGCGGCGCAGTCCTTCCTCCAGGCCCGAGGTGGGGTGCCCATCAACCTGAAGTTCCTCTTCGAGGGCGAGGAGGAGATCAGCAGCCCCAGCCTGCTCCCCTTCATCGAGTCCCACCGCGAGTTGCTGAAGGCCGACGCCGCCCTCACGGCCGATGCCCCGGGGCACCAATCGGGCAGGCAGCAGATCAACTGCGGTCTGAAGGGGATGTGCTACGTGGAGATCCGGGCCAGGGGGGCCAATAAAGACCTCCACTCCATGCGGGCGCCCATGGTCCCCAACGCGGCCTGGAAGCTGGTCTACGCCCTGGCCTCCCTGAGGACCCCGGACGGCCGGGTGCTCATCCCGGGCTTCTACGACAACGTTCGCCGGCCCAATGCCGCCGAACTGGCGGCCGTGAAGGAGATCCCAAACGACGCGGCAGAGCAGCGAGCCCTGCTGGAGGTGGAGGAGTTCATCGGCGGGGACGAGGGCTACTACCACAACTTCGTCTTCGGCAACAGCTGCAACATCGCCGGCCTCACCTCGGGCTACCAGGGAAAGGGGAAGAAGACAGTCCTTCCCTGCCGGGCTTCGGCCAAGATCGACTTCCGGCTGGTCCCCGATCAGACCCCGGAGGAGATCCTGGAGAAGTTGAAGGCTCACTTGAAGAACAGCGGCTTCGGCGACCTGGAGGTGGAGTTCCTGGGCGGGCTCAATCCATCCCGAACCCCCGTGGATCATCCCTACGTCCAGACGGTGGCCCGGGCCGTCCGCTTTGCCACAGGGAAAGAGCCGATCCTGAGCCCCAGCATGGGGGGCAGCGGGCCCGACCACCTCTTCACCGGCGTCCTGGGGCTGCCCAGCGTCTGGCTACCCCTCAGCCCCCACGACTCCAACAACCACGCCCCCAACGAGAGCATCCTGCTGGAGGGCTTCTTCGAGGGGATCAAGATCAGCGCGGCCGTCATGGAGGAGATGAGCAAGAGGTAGCGCCTCTTCGGGTCCGGGTCGTGCGATGTCTCCGACAGGAGGCAAACAGCATGGACAATCTGAACGAGATGAAGTGCGAGGTGTGCCAGGTGGGGGTGCCCACCGCAACCGAAGAGGAGATCGACCAGTACCGGCAGCAAACCCCCGACTGGCAGGTCGTCGAGAGGGAAGGTGTGAAGCAGCTGGAGAGGGTCTTCCAGTTCGTCGATTTCCAGCAGGCTATGGTCTTCACGAATCAGGTGGGGGAACTGGCGGAGGCGGAGGGCCACCACCCGAAGCTCTGCACCGAGTGGGGAAAGGTCACCGTCACCTGGTGGACCCACAAGATCAAGGGGCTGCACCGCAACGACTTCATCATGGCGGCAAAGACCGATCAATTGTACTTCTATTTGCCCGGATAATATAAGCTCGTAATCTCCTGCTTACCATCTTGACAGTTTCTCGAACCACACCTACAATGTGCCGCACGGTGTGACGAGAGACCTTTCCGCGGCGGCTTCTGCTCAGAGAACCTGCCGCGTCCGGCCAGCACTTTTCCCATTTCCCGCAAGACCGGTTCTTCCACTCTTTTCTTCAGCCTGGCTTAGTCTACTCGTTCTCGCCACGTTCACCCGTAGTCGAAGGATCCCTGCAACCAGCGGCGGCAGTCACCCACAACCGCAGTCTATCTGTTACCGAAACAGTCACAGATCGCTTGGGAGGAGAAGCATGACCAGGGATTCCGGCACACCTCAGAACCACGAAGAACCGAACGATGGGACCACCGCCCGGCCTTTGAGCCGGCGGGATTTCCTCAAGCTCGGCGCCGCCCTCGGCGCCGCCAGCTCTTTCGGCGGCCTCCTGGCAGGCTGCGCCACCAGCCCCAGCAGTTCCAGCAGCAATACCCCTCAAGCAGCGTCGGGCCAGGCGCCCGCCCCGGCGAAGAACCTGCCCGAGGAGCGGAAGATCCGGGAGCTGGAGCTGGTCATCACCACCGCCGACTACGACCCGGTCCGCTACGAGTTCGGGCTGATGATCGCCGAGAACTGGAAGAAGTTGGGCTTCGGCGTGAAGGTCACCCCCATGGAGTGGTCGCGCATCGTGCAAACCTGCCTCACGGAGCACGAGTACGACGCCTTCACCCTCAACTGGGCGGGGCAAGCGGAGCGGATCGATCCCGACTTCTTCGCCTACATGGTGCTTCACTCCTCCCAGGTCGGCAAGGGGCAGCAGAACCACAACGGCTATCAGAGCAAGGAGTACGACCAGTACGCCGAAGCGCAGCGCACCACCATGGACACGGAGGAGCGCAAGAAGGCGGTCTTCAAGTGCCAGGAGATCTTCGCCAAGGACCAGCCCCACACCCCCATCGCCACCCGTAACCAGCTTATGCCCTACAACGATCGGGACTGGGAGGGCTGGTCCCCGATGATGGGCGAAGGGCTCAACTCCCTCTGGAACTTCGTCAGCATCAAGCCCAAGACCGCTCGCAAGACCCTAAAGTGGGGCTATCCAAGCGACGTCACGACCCTCAACCTCATAGCCGCCCTGGCCAACCACGACTTCCAGACCCTGCGGCTGATCTACGACCGGCTGATGCAGATCGACTCCAAGGGCGTGCCTCAGAAGTGGGCGGCCGAGGACATCAAGGCTATCGACAACACCCACATCGAGGTGACCATTCGCTCGGGGATGAAATTCCACGATGGCAAGCCGGTCACGGCGGACGACGTCAAGTTCTCCTTCGAGTACCCGGCCAAGGTGAAGTCCGGCTACTTCATGGGGGTCGTCGAGCCGATCCAGGAGGTTGCCGTCGTCAACGATCGCACCGTGCGCTTCACCCTGAAACGCCCCTATGCCCCCTTCTTCGCCAACTGCCTCGGCCGGGTCTTTATCCTCCCCAAGCATATCTGGGAGGGGATCCCCGAGAAGGCTGGCCTCACCAAGGCCCAGGACTTCCCCAACACCCAGCCCGTCGGCAGCGGGATGTTCAAGATGGACTACTGGCGGCGCAACGAGGAGATGAAGCTGGTTCGCAACGACGATCACTTCATGAAGCCCGCCATCGACGGCATCATCAAGATCCCCTACGCCAACGTCCAGGGGATGGTGGCCGGCGTCCAGACCGGCGAGGCTGACTTCGGAGGATGGTGGATCCAGCCGCTGCAGATCCGCGAGCTGCAGCAATCCGCGCCGCACGTCAAGGTGGCGGAGGTGAGGGATCACGGCTACTACCACATCAACTACAACATGCGGCGTAAGCCCTTCGACGACCTGGCAATCCGGAAGGCGATGGCACATGCCATTCCCAAGCAGCTGATCATCGACCGATTGCTGGAAGGCCACGGCGAGATCAACCACAGCTTCATCGCCCCCGCCAACGAGACCTGGCACAACCCGAACGTGGAGAAGGTCGAGTTCAACATGGACACGGCACGGAAGATCCTGGCCGACGCCGGGTACGAGTGGGGCGCCGACGGCAGGGTGTACTTCCCCACCGGTAAGACCAACAGCTAAGTTTAGAGTGCGGTGGCTTGCCGCCGCTTTCCTTGAACGTAGGGCAGGGCGCTCTGCCCTGCCGCCCTGCCTGACATTGCCCGGCGGGCGGCGGGGCACAGGGCCCCATCCTACATTTCGCAGACCCATCACGGCGACCCCGGAGTGAGACCATGAAAAGCTCCCAAGGGCTTCGAGCCTTCATCCTCCGCCGCCTGGTCCAGATGGTGATCACCCTCTGGGTCCTCACCACCATTCTGTTCCTGATGTTCAGGCTGCTGCCGGGCGATCCCGCCTCCATGTACGTCGACGCTGCCCTGTCGGTGGAGGCGCAGCAGGCGGTTCGCGAGCAGTTCGGCCTGGACAAACCGATCTACCAGCAGTACTTGATCTACGTGGGCAACGTCGCCCACGGGGAGTTCGGCCGTTCCTTCTACTACCGCGTGCCGGTGGGGGACGTCATCGTCGACAAGCTGCTGGCGACGGTGATGCTGATGGGCACCTCCGTGATAGTGGCTTTCCTGCTGGGCACGCTGGGCGGCGCCGTCCTCGCCTGGAAACGGGGCTCCAAATTCGAGATCACGGGGCTGATAACGGCCCTATTCTTCCGCTCGGCACCCGAATTCTGGACCGGCCTCATGGGCCTGATGATCTTCGCCTACTGGCTCCACTGGGTCCCAATCGGGGGCATGAACACCGTCGGGCAAGACCTGACCTCCTTTACCCAGAAGTACCTATCTCTGGACTTCCTGCGGCACCTGGTGCTGCCGGTGCTGGTGGCCGCCGGGTACTACCTGGCCACCCCCCTCCTGATCATGCGCAACTCCATGCTGGAGGTGGTGGGTGAGGACTTCGTGGAGATGGCCAGGGCCAAGGGGCTCTCGGAGCAAGCGGTCATGTTCAGGCACGCCATGCGAAACGCCCTGCTGCCGGTGGTGACGGTGCTCACCCTGATGGTCGGCTTCGCCGTCGGCGGAGAGGTTCTGGTGGAGATCATCTTCCGGTGGCCCGGCATGGGCCGGGAGATGGTGCTGTCGGTGCAGCGCCACGACTACCCGGTGGCCCAGGCGAGCTTCTTAATCTTGGGCGTCATCGTCATCAGCATGAACTTCATCACCGATCTGGTCTACGGGTGGTTGGACCCGCGGATCAGCTATTCCTAGCTGATACCGGGCAATGGCAGAGGTTTTGGGGACACCCCAAACCCCGCCATGGGGCTTCGCCCCCTGGACCCCCTGCAATCAAACGAGGATACTGGCATGGCCCAAATCGCAACTGAAGTCGTAGCCAGACGGCCCCTGCCCCGCCGCAGCCGGTGGAAGGGGGTCCAGCGAGCCCTCAAGGGCATCACGGGCCAGATCGTGGTCCTGAGCAAGGACCGCCTCGGTCTGGCCGGCATGGCCATCATGGGCTTCTTCCTGCTGATGGCGATCTTCGCCCCCTGGCTGGCGCCCCACGACCCTATGGAGACCCTGATGCGGCCCGATGGAACCATGGCCAGGATGGACCCGCCCTCCACCATCTTCCCCTTCGGCACCGATCTGATGGGCAGGGACATCCTCAGCCAGGTGATCATCGGCAGCCGGGTGGCATTGCTGGTGGGGATACTCTCGGCCGCCATGGTGGTCTTTATCGGCACCAACGTGGGGCTGCTGGCCGGCTACTACGGCGGCAAGATCGACGACCTGCTGATGAGGCTCACCGACATCGTCTACGGGGTACCCTTCCTCCCCTTCGCCGTCATCCTGGTGGCGCTGCTGGGGCCGGGTCTCCCCAACATCATCCTGGCCATCGTCCTTATCACCTGGCGCACCACCGCTCGGGTGGTTCGTTCCCAGGTGCTCACCCTGAAGCAGCGGGCCTTCATCGACGCCGCCCGCATCTCGGGGGCAGGGAACCTCCGGATCCTCTACCTGCACATCGCCCCCAACGTCCTGCCCCTCTCCTTCGTCTACGGCGCCCTCTCCATGGGTTGGGCCATCCTGACGGAGGCCAGCATCAGCTTCCTGGGCTACGGTGACCCCCTGCTGATGAGCTGGGGCAAGATCCTGTTCAACGCCTACGTGGCTCAGGCAGTCACGACTGCCTGGTGGTGGGTTATGGCCCCTGGGCTGGCCATCGTCCTGCTGGTGCTGTCGGGCTTCTTCATCAGCCGGGCCTACGAGGAGATCATCAATCCGCGACTACGGGAACGGTAGCCCTATGCTAGAAGTTCGCAACCTGAAGACCTACTTCAAGACCAAGGCGGGCTACGCCCACGCGGTCGACGACGTATCCTTCACCCTCCAGCCCGGCGAGAACTTTGGACTGGTAGGCGAGTCCGGCTGTGGCAAGACCACGGCCGCCAAGTCCATCATCAAGCTGCTGCCCCCCAACGGCCAGATCATGGGCGGGCAGATCCTGTTCAACGGCCGGGACCTGGTATCCCTGACCCAGGAAGAGA
>JAJZQR010000128.1 GCA_021806765.1 Chloroflexota bacterium
TCCGATCTACGGCGCTACGGGAGACCCAGGAAGAGCTGGGGATACGGCCCGATCAGGTGACGGTCTTGGGCCAACTGCCGGAGGTTTACGTCTCCGCCAGCAACTTCAACATCACTCCCTTCGTCGCTCGCTTGACCGTTCCGCCACGGTACCAGCCCGACCCGGCAGAGGTTGCCGAGGTGATCGAACTGCCGCTATCGGTCATCCGAGACCGGTCGATATGGTGGGAAGAAGAGCGCACGGAGCACGAGGGGAAAAGACGGAAGGTGTACTTCTTCCGCTATGGGGATCATACAGTCTGGGGGGCCACGGCCCGAATCCTGAGGGAGTTCCTGGACAGTACAGAGGACCCAGGACTGAGGACTGAGGACTGAAGACTGAGACAGAAGTCCTCGGCGATTGCCCTGGCCGGCACGCCACCAACCCCAGCAGGAGCTGGCTCCTACAGGTGGCTAGTCCTCGGTCCTGATGGAAGCGCTGTCTTCCCGCAGCAGCCTTCGAAGGGCCCGCACATTGCGCTTGACCGTCTCGGCGTCTCCAGCCTCCCTTGAGTAGTCCAGATAGGTCTCCAGGTCTGCCACTGCTCCGGCCAGGTCCCCCAGGTGGTAGCGCAACATCCCTCGGTCGCGGATCTCGTCCAGGTCCCAGGGGGCGAGGACCAACAGCAACTCCACCATGACCAGTGCCCTGTCGTGATGCCTGCCGGCCAGGTAGATGGTCTTCAAGTTGTGGATGGCCCGAGAGAGGATCTGGCGCCTGGTGACGGCCCCCAGCATGAAGGGCTGGAAGGTCACCCCCCCACTGTAGATCTGCTCCACCTTGGCTGCGCAGTCCTCGGGCGAGAGCACGGTGCCACCGTTGAACGGGTCCACGAAGATCTCGTCAGTGGGATGAGGATGCTTGACGATGAAATGGCCGGGGAGGCCGACTCCCTGCACATCGAACCCGGCCCGACGGGCGACTTCCATGTAGACCAGGGACAGGGATAAGGGGATGCCCTTTCGCCGATCCAACACGTCGTTCAGATAGCTGGAGCGAGGGTCGAAGTACTCATCCTCGGTACCAGAGAAGCCCAACTCGGAGAACAGGTAGCGGCTCAGCCCCGCCGCTACCGTAAGAGGGTGCCGCTCTGCCCCGATCCGGTCTCTCGCCTCCCCGGCCATCTGGTTCAACTGCCGAAGGTAGCCAGCTACGTCCAGGGGCGGGTATTCCTCCCTGGCGATCAGCAGCGCTGCGGCAGCGAGATCGATCTCGCCGTCCGGCTGCCGAACCATGGTCTCAAACTCTTGTCGGTTAACCTCTGTACCTGTCATCGAGAACCCCAGAGCGCTTGAGAGGATCGCGCTGCACCCGGTGCTCACCGCCGCGCCGATCTTAGCATACCACCTCACCCGTCTCAAAGCCCAACGAGGCGAGGGGGAGGGGTTCAGTTACTTTTGTCCGAGGCTGCGTGTAGAATAGGCTCTGCTGCCATCGCTGATCGCTCGCTGGGTAAGGAGACCACGAAGTGAAGACCCCCGTAGCTGGCCAGACACCGGAGACGCGCAGGCTCACCTGCCCCCACGATTGCCCCGATCGGTGCGGCCTCCTGGCTACGGTCCAGGACGGCCGAGTCGTCGAGGTGTTGGGAGACCCCAACCACCCCGTAACCCGAGGCATCATCTGCCGGAAGGTAATGGAGTATCCCGAACGGATCTACGGGCCAGAGCGGCTGCTCTACCCCATGAAGAGGGTGGGACCGAAAGGAGAGGCCCAGTTCGAGCGGATAAGCTGGGAGGAGGCTATCGCCACCGTCGCCGGCCGTTTCAGGGAGATCCGGGACCATTACGGTCCCGAGACCATCCTGCCCTTCGCCTACGGTGGCACCATGGGGGTAGTCCAGAGGTACGCCACGGGCTCCCGCTTCTTCAATCGGCTTGGCGCCGCGACCCACACCCGGACCATCTGCAGCACGGCGGGCCAGATCGGCTACGCCCACACCATGGGGGCGGTTCGGGGATCCGATCCGGAAACCATCCCCGAGGCCAGGCTGATCGTGATCTGGGGGGTCAACGCCGTCAGCACCAATATCCACCTGATGACCCTATCTCAACAGGCACGGAAGAAGGGAGCCGAGGTGGTGGTGGTCGACGTGCATCGAAACCCCACTGCACGAGCGGCGGATCACTTCATCCAGCTCTACCCCGGCACCGACCCCGCTCTGGCCCTGGGCATGATGCACGTCATCGTCCAGGAGGATCTCCACGACCGGGCATACATCGAGGCCAACACCCTGGAATTCGACCGGCTGCTTCCCCGCTTGGAGGAGTATCCGCCGGAACGGGTCGAGAAGATCACCGGGGTCCCGGCCGACCGGATCCGCTGGCTAGCCAGGAAGTACGCCATCACGAAGCCGGCCTTCCTGGCCCTGGGCAACGGTCCTCAGCACCACGAGAAGGGCGGGATGTCGACCCGAACCTGCTCTCTGCTGCCGGCCCTGGTGGGATCGTGGGGCGCGCCCGGGGGCGGAGCCATTCGCAGCAACAGCGGCTACTCCTCCCTGAACAACAGGGCGCTGGAGCGACCCGATCTGGCCCCGGGCCCGCTGCGCACCATCAACATGGCCCAACTGGGCCGAGAGCTGATGGAGGGCGATCCGCCCTTCCGAGCCCTCTACGTCTGGAGCGCCAACCCGGCCGTCATCCTGCCGGAGCAGGACAAAGTGGTGGCGGGGCTCTCTCGGGAGGACATCTTCGTCGTCGTCCACGAACAGGTGATGACCGATACGGCGCGCTACGCCGACATCCTGCTGCCCAACACCACCTGCTTCGAGCAGAACGACTACTTCACCTCCTCCTGGCATCTGTACGCCTCGTACTCCGAGGCCGTCATTCCGCCCGTGGGCGAGAGCAAGTCCGACTACGAGGTGTTCCAACTGCTGGCCAAGGCGATGGGATTCGAAGAGCCTTGCTTCCAGGAAAGCATGGACGCGATCGCCGACGCCGGCTTCGACAATCCCTCCAATCCCTTCCTGGAGGGGGTCACCGCCGAGAGGTTGCGACGGGAGGGGCTGGTGCACCTGAAGGTTCCTGGAGGAAAGCCCTACACAGCCTTCGCCGATGGCCGATTCCCGACCCCCTCAGGGAAGATCGAGTTCTACTCCGCTCAACTGGAGGCGCAGGGATTGGACCCCCTGCCCATCTACGAACCGGCCAGGGAGGGGCGAGAGGGCGATCGGGACCTGCTGAGCAACTACCCCCTGCAGATGATGGCCGTACCCAACCACCACTTCCTGAACTCCTCCTTCGCAGACATCGAGGTACTGAGGGAGAAGGAGCAGCGGCCATCGCTGGAGATCCACCCCCAGGACGCGGCCAACCGGGGGATCGCTGAAGGGGACCTGGTGCGGGTGTGGAACGATCGGGGCGAGTGCCGTCTTCACGCCCACGCCACGAACTCGGTTCTGCCCGGCGTCGTCGTGAGCACGGGCCTCTGGTGGACGAAGCACTACCCCGAGGCAGGGGTGAACCGCCTGACCTCCGCTAGACTGGCCGACATGGGCGGCGGGGCCGCCTTCTTCTCTAATCTCGTGCAGGTAGAGAAGGCGTAGCGAACACGGGGACGCGGAGATCTTCCCCGCGTCCCCATGTCTCAGAGGTAGGCTTCTACCCCTCGAACCACCCGGTAGCCGAACTCCACGTTGGGGACCGCTACCCCCTGCTCCCGGGCCCGCTGCACCACGTAGCCGGCAGTCTCCTCGATCTCCGTCTTCCGCCCCTTCATGATGTCCTGGAGCATCGAGATCCGCGTGCTGGTCTGGCCCGAGCGCTCCAGGTTGGCCCCCCGGGTCAGGATCATCTCCACAGCCTCCTCCCGGGAAGCATCCACTATCGAGCGGATGGGGAAGCCCTGGTAATCCTCCACCCTCACGCCGCAGGCCTGGGCGACGGCGGCGCACTCACGGGTTATGTCAACGAACAGCTCGGCCAGGTCTCTGCTCT
Source organism: Chloroflexota bacterium (assembly GCA_021806765.1). The sequence goes on from JAJZQR010000128.1 coordinate 3,981, forward strand.
TGCACACCTTGTAGTACTCCAGGCGGCTCACTGAGGAGAGTAGAGCCGCAGGAACGATCTGGCACAGCTTCGACCACTCGGCCGAGAGCACACTGGTAGGGACCTCTGTCTTCATCCCCGCCTCGTTAAAGGCAGCCGCCAGCCGCTCCGCCCGCTCCGATCGGCTGCCGTCCAACTCCCCGAAATAGGTGGCGCCAAACATGGTGTGCTGGGTGCGGCCGGGCTCGAGCAGGGTAGCCCCCAGGATAGTGGCGGCCCCGATCACCCTGGGCCAGCCGTACCGCTCCGCCAGCTGTCCATCCTTGGCCATGCCGTTCTGCAGGGAGAGAACAGCACCGAACTCCACACCGGCCACCCTATCGAGGGCCGCCAGGGTGTCCCGGGCCTTCACCACGACGAGTAGATAGTCGGCCGGCCCCACCTCCTCGGGACGCGAGGCTGCCTCCACGGCAACTCTGAACCCCTCGGGGGCGACCACCTCGATCCCCCGCTCCTTCAGGACGGCGACCTGCTCGGGCTTGCCAACGACCACCACCTGATGACCCGCCTTGGCCAGGTATCCCCCCACCAGCAGCCCCAGGCTGCCGGCACCCAATACAGCAAACCTCACTCTCCTGACTCCTCTCTACGGACCGCCAGATTCGGCCAAACTGTGCCGCCTAGTATAGCATCGCACCAAATGCTATACTCGCCGCAGTTGAGCCACAATCGCGAACCTCCTGTGGAGCCCCAGCTTACTGGGGCTCCACCGTTGTAGGAAAGGGTCCCTGTTGTCGAAATCGGGGCTGTTAACACCCCTTCAGGAACGGGACTTCGCCCGCCTGTGGCTGGGCCAGATGGTGTCCAACGCCGGCGACTGGGTGAACTACGTCGCCCTTACAGCGCTGGTGTGGAATCTAACCGGCTCAGCCTGGATGGTGGCACTGCTGCGGGCCTGCCACGCTGTCCCTCTCCTGCTACTGGGACCTTTCTCCGGAGTGTTTGTGGATCGCTGGAACCGCAAGATAACCCTGGTAGTCGTAGACCTCCTCCGGGCCGGACTGGTGCTGCTCTTTCCCCTGGTGCACGACGTGACTGCTATCCTGCTGATCACCCTCGCCTTCAACGTCGTGGCCACCTTCTTCTCACCGGCCAAGAACGCCCTGATACCACACATCGTCAGCCGCGAGCGGTTGTTGGCGGCCAACTCTCTCTCCTCCACCACTCAGAACATGGCTATGGTGGTAGGGCCAGCCCTGGGAGGAATCATCCTGGCCTCGGGAGGCATGGCCGCCCCCTTCTACTTCGATAGCGCCACCTTCGTCTTCTCAGCCATCGCCATCTCCTCCATGGCGGTGGAAGGAGCCTCACCGAGAGAGACGGGGCATCGAGACAGCGCCCGCCAAGAACTGGCGGAGGGCCTCCGATTCGCCACTTCCCATCCGACGGTTCGGACAGCCCTGCTGCTGGAGATGGGGATGATGATGGGTTGGGGATCCATCAACGTGCTGGCAGTGGTGATCGCCGAGAAGCTGCTGGCGGGAGGCCCCACCGAGTACGGCCTGCTCCTCACCGCTGTGGGGCTGGGCTCTCTGGTGGGAGCCCTGATGGCGGGAGGCATTGGAAATCGCATCGGCCTGAGGCGATTCTTCCCCCTCGGATTCATCGTCACGGCTCTCGCCATCGCAGGGCTTGCGGGTAGCAAGCTGCTGCTGCCCGCAGCGGCCGGCTACTTCTTCGCGGGCGTCGGCCGAATGGCAGTGGAGGTCGCCGCGACAACCATGTATCAGAAAGCCGTGCCCGACAGCCTGCGAGGCCGCGTCTTCTCCCTTCGCCACATGGTCACTCACCTGGTGGTATTGGTCGCCAACCAGCTGGCGGGCTTCTTTACCGACGCCGCCAGCATAGCCCCGATTCTAGCGGCAGCCGCCGCCGTTCAACTGGCCTGCGGCCTGCTGTCGGCCCTTCTTTGGGCTGGCAAGGGACGGCAAATCGCAAGGGAGGTTGACTGAAATCGACTCCTTGGTCCATTCTGTGCACAGCGACTACGAGGTTGTTCCCTCACGCCGCCGTTCATCATTCCAGTAAGGAGGCCCCAACCCATGAATAGCTACTCCAACGTCAAGGAGTTACTGACCTCACTCCAGGGGATCGTCAGCGTCACTGCCGGACAACTGCAGCTGCAGGACGAGGGGAAGCTGCGCTCCCAGGCCATCGACTCCCTGGTATACAACGCCGTCTTTGGGAGCGACGAGGTGAAGGCCGCGGCCCGATGGATCATCTGGGAAAGCGGCCAGCAATTGGGAGTGCTCCCCTCTTCCATCCAGGGGCTGTACGAGGCCCGAGGCCGGGGGGAGGCGGGCGGAGGATACACCGTCCCCGCCATGAACCTGCGAGCCCTCACCTACGACGTTTCCCGAGGTGCCATTCGGGCAGCGATGCAGCGCAACGTCGGTCCATTCATCTTCGAGATCGCTCGTTCGGAGATGGGGTACACCGACCAGCGTCCCGACGAGTATGCCACCGTACTCATCGCCGCTGCCATCCGCGAGGGGTACCGGGGCCCCCTCTTCGTCCAGGGGGATCACTTCCAGGCCAACCGGAAGAGGTGGGAGAAGGACGCCGCGGCCGAGATCGGCGGGATCAAGAAACTGATCGACGAGGCGATCCCCGCCGGCTTCTACAACATCGACATCGATACCTCCACCCTGGTAGACCTCAGCCAGCCCACGGTGGACACCCAGCAGCACAACAACTTCGCCAACGCTGCCGACCTGACCGCCTACATCCGCTCCCACGAGCCCAAAGGGATCACCATCTCCGTGGGCGGTGAGATCGGTGAGGTAGGTGGAAAGAACAGCACCCCGGAGGAGTTGAGAGCCTACATGAAGGGCTACCAGGAGGAGTTGCACCGGAAGGGGAGCGACCTGAAGGGGATCAGCAAGATCAGCATCCAGACGGGTACTGAGCACGGGGGCGTGGTGCTGCCCGACGGACGGATCGCCGACGTAGCCCTGGATTTCGGGGTGCTGAAGAGCCTCTCCCAGATGGCCCGCAGCGAGTACGGTCTGGCCGGTGCGGTGCAGCATGGTGCCTCCACCCTACCCGACGAGGCATTCCACAAGTTCGTCGAGGCGGAGTGCTGCGAGGTACACCTGGCCACCGCCTTCCAGAACATGCTGTACGAGAGCCGGACCTTCCCGGATCAACTGCGGCAGCAGATGTACGACTACCTGCATAGGGAACTGGCCGACCAAAAGAAGGAAGGGCAAACCGAGGAGCAGTTCCTCTACAAGACCCGCAAGAACGCCTTCGGTCCCTTCAAGAAGCAGCTGTGGGATCTGCCGCAGGCGACCAGGGACGCGCTGGGTAAGGAGCTGGAGGAGAAGTTCGCTTTCTACTACCAGCAGTTAGCGGTGGCTAATACTCGGGAACTGGTGGATCGATGGATCAAGCCGGTGCGGGTGAGCCGGCCGGTACCCGAATCCCTCAAGTAAGCAGCCAACCACCCTCACGCCGCGGAAATGCAAAACCCCTCCCCCTGAACGGGGGAGGGGCAGGGGTGGGGCGAATTACTCCTCTATGACCCCTCTCCGCTCCAGATCCTGCCGGTACTCCCGGTACTGCTCGATGAGCGGATAAACCTCTTCCTGGGACAGTTGCCGCACCTGAGAGTAGCCGAAGAAGAGAGCCAGCACCTCCGGGAGCCGTAGGCCCGCCCGGCGAACGGCATCCTTGAAACGGGCCGCCGCCAGGATCATCTCGGCCTCCTGGAGCACGCTATCGGGCTCCGGAGGGGAAGGCGGCGCCGACTCCCCTTTCAAGCAGATGGGGCAATGGTCGGAGTCGTGCTCCAGGCTCTGCTTCTCAGGCCATTCCTGGATGTCGAGGCTCTCCGGGTCCAGGTGCACCAACCGGCTCGGCCGGTGCGAGTCGGGATCGTCGTACTCCTCGACCACCTGCCGCTGAAGTCCAGCCTCCAGGAGATGTCGGGCCAGATCCTGTCGGGTAAGTCCGGAGCGGTCGAACACCAGGCCATCGTACGCCCCATAAGAAGCCCAGCCCCGCTGCGCCAGCCAGTACGCGGCCTCGTGGGCTCGTCCGGCTGTCTCCAGGTTGAAGCGAGCCTCTTCCACCAGATCGGTGGTATTGGGCCCTTCCGTCCCTTCGAAGCTCTCTATGTCCTCGCCAGGCGCTCTCCACAAGTCCATCACGATGGTGTACCGGCGCCTGACCTCGGCCGACTTGCTCACGTCCAACCTCCGCGCGGCTGACCTGGGGATGTATGGCATCCCTGGAGATATGGTACACCGCCAGAGCCCCGCAGCGAAAGAGCAGCAGGACGGGGCTCATCGCGCTCGCTTGCGCCGATGTGCCCCTTCGTGCAAAAATTCCCTATTGCAGCGGCAGGAGCCTCTCGCACCTGTAGCCCCGAACAATAGTCTTGATATCTGTACGCCGCGACAGTAGACTACGCCGGACGTTATCCAACGTTAAGTTCACCATGGCGTTACGCCGCCATGGCGTTACCCATAGAAAGAGGTGACTGATGCTCGACGAGAAGAGCCCGGTCCCACTGTACTATCAGCTGCAGGAGATCATTCGATCGCGGATCGAAAGTGGACAGTGGGCACAGGGACAGCAGCTACCTCCCGAAGCCGAGTTGTGTGCGGAGTTCAACCTGAGCAGAGGGACCGTTCGCCAGGCTTTGGCCGACCTGGTTCGGGAGGGAATGCTTCACCGGCGGCGGGGCAAAGGCAGTTTCGTGGCCACCCCGAAGATACCTCAAGACCTCATGAGGGTAGCCTCAGGCTTCAGCGAGTACGCTAAACTGGTGGTCGGTAGCGAGCTGGGCAGCCAGCTTATCGACGCCAAAATGGTCCCCGCCAACAGGTCGCTGGCGGGTAAGTTCAGCATCCCGGAGGGGTCGGAAGTGGTCCGGGTTCGCAAGGTGAAGCTGGCCGACGAGCAGCCCTACTTCCTGGCAACCTCCTACGTACCGGGGAGTCTCTGCCTCGGGTTGGAGCAGGAGGACCATTCCTCTGGCTCGCTCTTCGAGATGCTCCAGCAGAAGTACGGCGTTCACGTCATCCGGGTGACAGGCTGGTTTGAACCGATCCTGATCAACGAGTACGAGGCCTCGCTATTGGACGTCGACAAGGGATCGCCGGCCATGCTGTACGAGCGGGTCCGCTACGACGTGGACGACCGGGCCGTCATGATCAGCAAGCACGTCATCCGCGGCGACATGTGCCGCCTTACCTTCCAGATCAACGACACCAACGGACACTGAGGAAGCCATCAGCCATCAGCGATCAACTGTTTGCCTGGAGGTCGGGCCAGGTCCTGGCAGGTGACGGCTGATGGCTGAAAGCTGATAGTTAGCATGGGAGGGAAAGCTTGGCGGAGGGAAAGAGGATCGTCTTCCTGGACGTGGCAACCCCGGCTATGCGCAAGGTGCTATCGGAGAACCTGCCTCCCGGTTTCGAACTGGTCTTCGCCGACGCCGATACGGAGGAGAAGGCTATGGCAGCAGTGGCCGACGCCGACTTCGTGTTCGTCTGGTCGGCTTACGTACCGACTCGAGTCGTGGAGGCTGCAAGCAAGGCGAAACTCATCCAGAAGGCCGGTGAGGGCACCGACCGAATCGATGTGGCCACGGCAGCCCGACTGGGCATTCCGGTGGCCAGGACCTCCGGCAGCAACGCGACTTCGGTGGCTGAGCTGGCCACCCTCCTGATCCTGGCAACCATGCGGTGGCTGCCGAAGGCTCACAACAGCACGGTTTCCGGCGGTTGGCTCAAGTTCGATCTGCGGCCGGGCTCCTACGAACTGCGGGGCAGGCAGGTGGGGATCGTTGGTCTGGGGAAGATAGGGAGGATAGTATCGAAGCAGGTGCAGGGCTTCGATGCTTCCGCCGTCTACTACGACGCCCTGCGACTGCCCGAGGCCGAGGAGGCCAGGCTGGGGGTGAGATACGCACCTCTGGACGACCTGCTGCGCACCTCCGACGTGGTGACCCTGCACGTCCCGCTTCTTCCCTCGACCAGAGGGTTGATCGGCCGGAGAGAGCTGTCCCTCATGAAGCCAACGGCTATCCTGGTGAACAGCTGCCGGGGAGCGGTGGTGGACGAGGAGGACCTCTACGAGGCCCTCAAGGAGCGACGGATTCGGGGTGCCGGCATCGACGTATTCGCCAAGGAGCCCCCCGATCCTCACCACCCCCTCTTCTCCCTGGACAACGTGGTAGTCACCCCCCATTATGCGGGCGGCACAGAGGACTCCGAGATCGAGGGCGCGCGGCGGGCCTACGCCAACATCCTCAAGGTGAGCCGCGGCGAGCCCCTGGACCCTGCCGACCTGGCCCCCGTCCCCAAGAGCAGTTGACCACGTAAGACGTAGGGCGGGGCCCTGTGACCCGCCGCCCAGCGGAATGACGGTCGGGGGCGGCGGGGACAAGTCCCTGCCCTACGCTTTCTGCCCGCGGGCCCCTGGATTGCATCTTGCGTCTCTATCGGCTGCCAGAGGGCACAAGCTGAGGAACAAGAGATGATCCCGATTCAGGATAGCCCTGGGCGGCAAAGGCGAACCCTGCCCCTGGTCACGCTGCTGCTGATAGTCGCCAACGTGGCGGTGTTCATCTACGAATTGACCCTGGGACCCGCGCTACCCAGCTTCGTCCAATCCTACGGCGTCGTGCCGTTGGAGATCACCACGGGCCATCCCCTGACGGCCTCGACCCCCTCTCCAGTCTATCTGACGCTGATCACCGCCATGTTCATCCATGGGGGGTTCCTGCACATCGGTGGCAACATGCTGTTCTTGTGGATCTTCGGCGACAACGTAGAAGATACCCTGGGATATCTGCCCTACCTGGGTTTCTACTTCCTCTGCGGCATCATCGCCGGGTTGGTTCAGGTGGCGGTAGATCCTACCTCCACGGTGCCCAGCATCGGGGCCAGCGGGGCGATCGCCGGCGTCCTCGCGGGCTACCTGCTGCTCTTCCCCAACGCCACCGTTCGCGCCCTGCTATTCATCGGCCCCTTCCTCACCTTCAGCAGGCTCTCTGCGCTGCTGATGATCGGGGTATGGATCATCTTCCAGGTGGTGAGCGGAGTGGTGGAACTGACTGCAAGCACAGGCACCAGCACGGGGGTGGCCTTCTGGGCCCACGTAGGAGGGTTTGCGACGGGCCTCGCAGCGATCGGGCTGTGGAGGTTCATCACCCGGTATCAGACACGAGCGCCGGCACCGTAAGGCACCAAGTGTAGCCGCAGGCTGCAGCCTGCGCGTACCTCGCCCGTTAGCGCCTCGCCACCGGACGGGCCACGCGCGCCCGTAAAGGGCGCGGCTACATTCGGCGCGTTAACTCAGGTAGCTCCGCAGCGACTTGGCCACCGAGGGGTGGCGTAGCTTTTCCAGGGCCTTGGCCTCGATCTGGCGCACCCGCTCGCGGGTGATACCCAGGACCTCGCCGATCTTCTCCAAGGGGTACACGTGGCCGTTCCCCAGCCCGAACCGCAACTGGAGCACCAGCTGCTCCCGGGGAGTCAGGATCGATCCCAGCGCATCCTGGGTCTCTCGCTTCAGCAGCATCTCGTAGACGGCGTCCTCGGGCCGCTGGGAAACCACATCCGCCACCAGGTCCGCCAGCTCCGACTCCTCTTCCTCGCCTATGGGCGCTTCCAGGGAAGACGGCACGTGAGCGGCCTTAATGGCATCCCTGACCTTCTGCACTGCCACACCCAGCGCCGAGGCCACTTCTTCCTCCGTGGGCTCCCGCCCCAACTCCTGGGTGAGTCGCTGAGTCACCTGGTTCAGCCGGGTAATCGCCTCGCCCATGTGAACGGGCAGGCGGATGGTCCTGGCCTTGTCGGCGATGGCCCGAGTCACGGCCTGACGTATCCACCAGGTGGCGTAGGTGGAGAACTTGAAGCCCTTCCGCCAGTCGTATTTCTGAACGGCCCGCATGAGGCCAATGTTGCCTTCCTGGATCAGGTCCAACAGCGGCAAACCCCGGCCGGTGTACCGCTTGGCGACGCTAACCACCAGCCGAAGGTTGGACATGATGAACTTTTCCAGCGCCTCAGTGTCGCCCTGCTCGATCCGTTTGGCCAGTTCCACCTCTTGCGCTGCCTTCAGCAGCGGCACATCGGCGATATCGCGCATGTAGGACAGGAGAGGGTCCTCGCCGACGGCCCGCCCGCCGGACTCCAGCTCGGTCATCTCCTTATTCAGGAGGTTATCCTCCTGGACGGCCTCTTCCTCGTCCTCGTTCTCCACCACTTCGATGTCCTGGTCATGCAGGGCCTGGTCGACCTGATCGGCCAGCTCGGGATCTCCCACCAGTTCCCGGATCTCGTCCTCGCTGACGTAGCCCCGCTTCTTGCCGCGGGAGATCAACTCATCGAGATGTAGATTAGGCTGCCTGCCCCTTGCCATAAGGCTACCCTCCGCCCCTACAGACAGCTTCGCGGCGCAGTTACCTCAGCGGCCTGCCGTCCCGCGCGTCATATCCGACGGCTGCCCTTCTCTCCAGAACGAGCCGGTAGCGACGGTTGCCTGGAGACATGGGCTGGTCGGCAAGATGCGTGCCCCGCGCAGGCAATCGCTTCTCCGTAGGGGGAAGGGGGTGTTGGGACTGGTCAGCCGATGGAAATCCGCGCCCGGTCTTCGATCCAGATGAAAAGATCGCGGTTCGCCTGCAACCAGCGGAGGTGCCGCTCGATCCCTCGCCACGCTGATATCCCGGGTGTCCAACCCAGGTCCGAGGTCGCGCGCCGAATGTCGCTCACGTAGACCTTCTGGTCTCCGGGCCTCCACTCGCCGTAGCCAACGGGAACGGGGCGGTCCAACCCCCGGCCCAAGAAGGACACCAGCCATCGTAGCGATATGGCGTTGTGCGCCCCACCGCCGATATTGTAGACCTTTCCCCGAGTGGTCTCTATCCTCTCCACGGCCAGATCGTAGACCGCCACCAGATCGTCCACGTGCAGCACGTCACGCACCTGGTTGCCATCGCCGTAGATCGTCAGGGGGACCCCGAACATGGCCGACAGGGCGAAATGGGTCACCCAGCCCTGGTCCTCGTTGCCCCACTGGTGAGGTCCATAGATGCAGGACTGGCGGAGCACCACCGTAGGGAGTCCGTAGATACGGGCGTAGTCCCTCACATACTGGTCCCCCGCACCCTTGGAGCAGCCATAAGGGGAATGGAAGTCCAGAGGCCAGTCCTCCGATACGCCCTGGGGCAGGCTGCGGTACTGGTACCCGCTCCCACCCAACTCTACTCCCGCCCTCTCCATGCTCCCGTACACCTTATTGGTGGAAGCGAAGACCACGGCGGGCCAGCGCCCCGATTGGCGTGCCGCCTCCAGTAGATTGAAGGTACCTAAGGCATTCACCTCGAAGTCGTAGCGAGGATCGGAAAGGGAATTGGTGACTCCCACCTGAGAAGCCAGATGGAAGACCACGTCGGCGTCGGCGGCGGCTCTTCTCAACTCGGCGAAGTCACGCACGTCGCCGATGACGGTCTCCAGCCCCGGGTTGTCCAGGGATTGCAGCCAGCGCAGGTTCTTCTCCGTTCCGGCCCTGGAGAGGTTGTCGAACACTCGAACCCTCCGACCTTTGGAGAGATAGTGGGCGACCAGATTGCTGCCGATGAACCCGGCTCCACCCGTCACCAGGACGAGACCATCCCTCTCGTAACGCAACACCTTCTCTTCCCCCTGACCAAGCCTGCTGCCAGCGGCAATCGATAAGAAGTGTACTCGAACCGAACGGAACAATCGAGCGGATCGATAGGCGACCATCTAATAAGTGTATCAAGATCAGGACCAGGCTGCGGCTACAGGCCCATTCGGAGCAGGGCCTTTTAGTTTTCCGGTGCCGAACCCACAAGGAGCAGCGTGGAGGCTACAACACCCCCTGTAGAGACGCGACATGTCGCGTCTCTACGCACGTGCGTGGAGACCGTCGCTCTGCTCAGGGTGACAACTAAAAGGCCCTGCCATTTGGAGTAAGGAACAGGGTTGATCCTAGACCGCCGGGGAGAGCTACCA
>JAJZQR010000129.1 GCA_021806765.1 Chloroflexota bacterium
CGTGGGGTGGTGGACTGGATGGGAAAGATGAGGATGAACCGCCTCTTCGTCCACTTCAACCGGCTGCCGCCGGGCGACCTCTCCCCCCTCCTGCTCGAGTTGGAGCGCAGGGGCATCGAACTGGAGTTGGGGGGACACAGCCTGCCGAAGCTGCTGCCGCCGGGGGCCAGGGAGGCGGACCCCGAGCTGTGCCGCATGGTGGAGGGGGAGCGGAGGCCCGACGGCAACTTCTGCACGTCTAACCCCCGAACCCTGGATCTGTTGCGGGAGGAGGCACGCCACTTCGCCCTGCAGCTCCCCCCCGCCGATCTCTACCACCTCTGGTCCTACGACGCCAAGGTCGATCCCTGGTGTTCCTGCCCCGACTGCGCCGCTCTCTCCGGCGACGAACAGATGTGGCGGGCGGTGGCTGCTGCCGCCGAGGGAGTGGGGACTGCTCGGCCCGGTGCCAGGATCTCCGGTCTCCTGTACCACGAGTCGTTGGGGGCTGCGGACGGGGCCCCGGAAGGGATGGGATTGCTCTTCGCCCCGAGGGAGCGCTGCTACCTCCACCCCATCGACGGCGACTGCGCCCGCAATCGGGGCTATCTCCAGGATCTGCGGGAGGCGGTGGATCGGCGAGGCGGCGACCTTTCCCTCCTGGAGTACTACGGCGATCCCATCCTCTTTGGGCGGCCCGCCAACCGGCCGGATATGGTGGCCTCCGATCTGGCCGCCTACCGGGCCGAGGGGGTGAGGAACGTCTCCACACTGGTCTTCGGCGCTCTCTCCTGGTGGCTCTACCCGCTGCAGCTCTACGCTTACGCTCGAGGGAGCTGGGATCCTGCGGAAGCTGGGGTGGCGGCGGCGGACTACTGCCGGAGCGTGGCGGGGGAGGCCGGGGGAGAGTTGCTGGCTCGCTACTACCGCTTGGAGGGGGAGGCCGCCGGCACTCACCTGCGCTTCTGTGGCTATGGGGAGGACGGCTCCTGGGCCACCCTGCCCTTCCCACCGGCGGAGCCGGTGGAGGAGGTGGCTCGGCATCGTGCGGAATTGGAGCGGGGAGAGCTACTGCTGCGGGAGGCTCGGGGGCTGCTGGACCGGGTGGCCGCCGGCTCGGCCGGCATCCCCCGGCTGATGGATGCCCTGCAGGCCCACCGACTGGAGGAAGCCTTCCACCGGGCCGTCGTGGCCCGGCTGGCCGAGTTTGATCAGGGAACCGACGGGCGGGTTGGGGCAACCCGCCCTATTGAGATGGAAGCGCCGGTTTCCCTTTGTGTTGGCGCCACGGGAGGGGCAGCACCGGTTCCCTCGGATAGGGGCGTGAACTACCGGGAGGCCTTCGCCGAGGCGGTGGCGGCCATGGAGGAGGCCCGTCCTGAGGCGCTGGGTGTCTTCGGCGTCCACTGGATGCTCCCCTGGCTCCGCCGCTGCCGCGACCTCGGCCACGATGCCCCGCTGTGACCTACTGTCTTGTATCTTCTGCCTTGTAGCTGCTAACATCCGTCCATCTACAGACTGTGCCTCGGCCTGGCGAGAACTGGCTGGGAGAGGGTGGTGGATTCCACGCCTGGTGTCCTCGCGGTTCCAAGCCTCTCGGAGAAGGTTGTGGCCCGTCTCTGGGAGGAGCAGCGACCCCTCCGCTTCCCCCTGGTCACTACTGGAGGCGAGGAGATCCAGGTAGTCTACCGGGGCTGGCGCCGTTGGGATCGGGGGCCGGACTTCGCCGGGGCGTTGATCGCCTGGCCGGGCGCAGAGCTTCGGATCGGCGAGGTGGAGATCCACCTCCGCTCCTCCGACTGGTGGGCCCACGGCCACCACCGGGATCCCCACTACAACGGCGTCATCCTCCAGGTGGTCCTCTGGGACGATGCCTCCGTCCCCACCATCCGGGAGGATGGAGTCACGGTGCCCGTCGTGACCCTCGCCCCTCACCTCACGGTGCCCCTGGAGATCCTGCTCTCTTCCCCCCTGCCGGTTGCCCCACCCCCCATTCCCTGCTGGCGGGGTACTCAGGATGATTCCCTGGAGGCGATGTTGGAAGGGTGCGGGAGGGATCGCCTGGCCGCTAAGGCCGCCCGCTTCGAGGCCGGACTTACCTGCATACCCCCGGATCAACTGCTGTACCAGGGCATAGCCGCCGCCCTGGGCTACTCCCAGAACCGGCTGCCCTTCCACCGCCTGGCCGAGCGGGTGCCGCTCGATCTGCTGCTGACCTGGCGAGGCGACAGGGAGGCGCTACTGCTGGGAGCGGCAGGGCTGTTGCCCTCCCAACGGGGTCTGATCCTGAAGGGGGACGATCGCTACGTCGCCGCCCTGGAGGCCCGATGGGCGGCGGACGGGCCGTCCTGGGTGTGGGATCCCATGGATCCCCGGGAGTGGGAGTTCTTCCGGGTGCGGCCGGCCAACTTTCCGACGCGACGGGTCGCGGCCCTGGCGGGACTGGTGGCTCGGTGGCCCCGGGATGGGCTGGCCGAGACCCTCGCCGACCTGGTGGTTTCCCTGGAATCCCGGGCCGTTCCCAGGGCCCTGGAGGAACTGGCGCTCCTGAGGAGCCCTCGGAGTTACTGGGACGAGCGCTGCGACTTCGATCGTTGCCTCCGCCGTCCGATGGACCTGGTCGGACGGCACAGGGCGGCCGAGATAGCCGTCAACGTCTTCCTGCCCTTCCTGGTGGCCCGGGCCTCCCACCTCGACGATTCTCGCCTGGGCGGCCGGATCTGGGAGGTCTACCGGCTCTACCCCAAGCGGGGGGACAACGAACTCTCCCGCTACGTGGCGACCCACGTTACCGGCGTCCCTCGTCCTCGGGCGGCCCGCTCCGCCTGCCGGCAGCAGGGACTTCTCCACCTGTACTGGAGCTGGTGCAAGACGAAGTGGTGCGACCAATGCCCGGTCCAGCGGACTCAGGGTTAGCGCTGGCGATCGTCCCGGGTTGGGACGCTCCCCACGTGCCACTCCTGGAACCGGACGCCGAAGAAGGGTGCCTCGGGATCCTCCTTGAGGGTCACCCGGAAGGTGGAAATCTCCCCCGCCGGCAGAGGGTCCTTCTGGATGAGGGCATCGCCGGAGCCTATGACCGTCCCGTCCTGGCCGTACAGGGTGACCACGGCCAGCAGGCCGGGAAGATGCCTGTCCGTCAGGTTCTGCACGGTGCCCTCGACGGTAACGTATTTTCCCTGTAGCTTCGCCGAAGAGGAAAGCAACGCCACCCGGTACTCCGGCTGAACCGTATTGGAGGGCCATGCCCCGGTCTGGAGCGGCAGCGGCGCCGGCGCGGCCACCGTCGCCTGGGCCGGTGGTGTGGCCTGGGAAGCCCCGGCTACCGCAGGGGCCAGGGTGAACAGGGCGAAGGCCGCGGTGGCCACCAGCACCAGGAGCGACAGCGTGCCCAGCAGTCGGAGGCTGAGGGTTCGCCCGAAGACGGCCCCAGTCTCCCTGTCGACTCCAGCCTTGGTGGTTCTGGTAGTATCCATCTTTCCCCCGGGGAGCTACCCCTTCCCAAGATCGCTGCCACGACAACGCCCAGTTCTACGATCTCCAGGATAGGTCCAGGGGGCTCAACGGGGGGTCAACGTCGCCCGAGGGAGCATCAACGTTCGCTCAACGTTTCGATGGGTTGTAGCGTAGGGGCTTGTCCCCGAAGTGGTCGCCATCGCACGGGGTCGTCGGGCATAAGGTCCGACACTACAGGACGGCGGAGCCCTCTCCCTATCGTACCTCGGAAAGGAGCCGGTAGCCCACGCCCGGTTCGGTGATCAGGTGGCGGGGGTTCTGGGGGTCCATCTCCAGCTTCTTCCGGAGGCGGGCCACGTAGACGTGAAGGTAGTGGGCCTCGGAGCCGTACTCAGGGCCCCACACCTGCTGGAGCAGCATCCGGTCGGTGAGAACCCTGTCGGGATGGCTCACGAATGCCTTCAGCAAATCGTATTCGGTGGGCGACAGGTGGACCTCCTGCTCTCTCACCCGTACAATCCGGCGTTCCAGGTCCACCTCCAGATCCCCGGCCCTGAAGACGGCCGAGGCCCCCGTTGGCGGGCGGGCCGCGTGCCGGAGAGCCACTCGCACCCGCGCCAGCAGTTCCTCGAGCCCGAAGGGTTTTGTGAGGTAGTCGTCGGCGCCCTGGTCCAGGGCCTCTACCTTGTCCCTCTCTGCTTCCCGGGCCGACAGCACCACGATGGGGGTGCTGCCTCGGGCGCGAACCTCCTGGATGACGGCGAGGCCATCTATGTCGGGCAATCCCAGATCCAGCAGGATTAGATCGGGGTGGAAGCGGGAATAGCTCTCCAGGGCCTGCCGGCCCGTCTCCACGGTCTCCACCTGAAAGCCTCGATGAGCCAGGTTGCTGCGCAGGGTGTGCAGAATAGCGGCTTCGTCGTCCACCACCAGAATGCGGGCGCCCATCTTATCCCTTATCCTCTTCCCTCTCTCGGCTGCCGTCTCCGACCATGGGCAATCGGAAGAGGAAGCGAGAGCCGCCTCCGGGGCGGTTCTCCGCCCATATCCTCCCGCCGTGGGCTTCCACCAGCCCCCTGGCTATGGCCAGCCCCAGGCCGGAGCCCTTCTCCCTGCTCCCGTGGGTTCGTACGCGAAAGAAGGGCTCGAAGATTCGCTGCGACTCCGAGGCGGGGATGCCAGGACCCCGGTCCGCTACCTCGATCTCCAGTTCGTTGCCCTCCAGCCGGGCGGAGAGTTCGATCTCGGTGCCGGCGGGGCAGTACTTCGATGCGTTCTCCACCAGGTTGGAGAGGACCTGGCCGATCTGCACGCGATCCACCAGCACCGGCGGCATCTCTTCGGGAACCCGGACCACCACCCGGTGTCGGGCTGTGATGGGCCGCAGCCCGCCCAGCACGTCGTCCACCAACGCACCCAGATCGTACCAGCCCTTTTCGGGCTGGAGGTTGCCACCCTGGATTCGGGAGAGGTCCAACAGGTTGCCTACCAGCCTGTTCAGCCGCCGGGCCTCCTGCTCTATGGCTTCGGCAAACTCCCGCCGCTCCTGGTCGGTCCACTCTACGTCCTGCTGCAGGAGGCTGCCGGCCGAGGCGATGATGGAGGCCAGAGGTGTCCGCAAGTCGTGGGAGACCGCGTTGAGGAGCGCCGTCTTCAGCTCGTCCGTTCGCCGTAGCACTTCCGCCTCCGTCACCTCTCGCCGGAGGCGGGCCCGTTCCACAGCCAGCCCCAGCTGGGTCGCTACCGCCGACAGCAGCCGGTCCTCGGCCTTTCCGAACCTCTGGTCGCTCCCCTCCTGTACCAGCAGGATCGTCCCCACCCGCCGGTTCTCCCTCTTGACGGGGATGGTGTGGAGCCTGTCTCCCAGGTCCGGGAGGCCCGGTCCTCGATGGTGGGGAGGCACCACCCGCACCCATCGTCCCGGCGCGCCCCGTCGGTCTTCGGTGGGGGCCGAGCCCTCAGCCAGCAGTTGGGAGGGGATGGCGGCGGCCGCCTGGCTGCACAGTTGGGTGCTGGCCTCTCCCACCTCGGCGTGGGCCTTCAGCGCGGTGCCGTAGTCCAATTCGATGGCGACGCCTGCCAGTTGCAGTTCCTGCCGCAGTTTCTCCGCGACAGCGTGGAGGGCCTGGCTCAGATCTGGCTCGCTCATCAGGCGAGCTACGTCGTAGAGGACCATGGCGTCCCTCTCCCGTCGCTGCGCCTGTCGAGCCCGGCTCCGCTGCCCGGCGGCCAACTGGCCTGTCACCACCGAGGTCAACAGAAACAGCAGCAGTGCCAGCCACTGCTGGGGATCGGCGACGTTGAGGGTGTACAGCGGCTGGATGAAGAACCAGTTGAAGGTGAGGAATGCGGCCATGGAGGCCAGGACCGCTGGGCCGCTACCGAAGGCCGTGGCCACGGCCAGTACCGGTATCAGGTACAGCATGGAGAGGTTGTCGGTGTTGACCCGGTCCGTCAGCAGGCCGAGACAGCCGCTCACCAGGGCCACTGCGGCCAGGGCGGCGGCGTACCCTGTGACCGGCGCCCTGGAGAGCTTCTGCCAGGACGTGAGTTGTTGGTCTGTCGGTTTCAGCGTCACGCTGCTCACACCCGGTTCAATGTGCTGAGGTTCTGGCGGTTACGCCCGAAAAGGGGCTCCAGGGGATTGACTAAGTGGGTCCTTCTCCATTATTCTCCTGGCCGGTTCAATCTGCAACTTCTTGCTCTGTCCCCCGACAGTTGATCCCTTGCGTGTGCCATATCCTCCATTTGCTGGGAGGTCGTCCTTGACTGCTGTTGTCCGTTGGCTTCTGGCTACCCTTTCTATCACCGTCTCCTTGACCTGGGTCGTTCCCTCCGCTCACGCCGAACCCCTGGCCCCTAACAACAAGATGGGGATAAACGTCATTCGCTGGTTCGACGCCCGCTACCTGAACGCCGTCTCCCAGATCGTCGACTCCTCGGGCGGCGACTGGGGGTACGTAAACGTATTGCTGGTCGACGAGGACCGGAAGGACCCGGCCCGCATCCAGCGCTTCCTGGACGATGCCAACCGCTACCACCTGATACCGATCCTGCGGCTTGCCACCCATCAAGACAGCATGTACTGGGTTAAGCCGGCTCCCGACCAGGCGGCTCAATGGAAGAAGTTCCTCACCAGTCTGAAGTGGTACACCCCGGCCACCTACCTGGAGGTTGGCAACGAGCCGAACCTGGGTATCGAGTGGGGCGGGCAGCCGAACCCCCAGGAGTACGCCCGATATCTCAAGTCCTTCATGGACACCTTCGCCGACGTTCGGGACCGCTTCAAGATCCTGAACGGTGCCATGGATCTGTCCAATTTGACCCAGGCGGGGATGATGGACGATTTCGAGTTCCTGGCGGGCATGAAGGCGGAGGTCCCCGACATCTTCGCCCGGTTGGACGGTTGGGCTACCAATCCCTACCACTTCTTCGAGGATAGGGGGGTCCGTTACACCTATCGGGGCTACTCCCTGGAGTTGGATTACATCGGGATGAACCTTCCGGTGTTCATCACCGAGTCCTACGTCGGTTTCGTCGACGATCCCCAGAAGATCGCCGACTACTACCAGACGGCCTTCAACTACTGGATGAAAGATCCCAGGGTGGTCGCGGCCACGCCCCACTTCTACAACCCGGAGGCTAAGGTCTTCTGGATGTTCGACGCCGACGCCGCGGGGAATCCCATCAACCTCTCTCCCACGGCCCAGAGGCTTCGCCAGATGCCCAAGACGGCCGGCACCCCCAACTTTGTGACTGCCCTTTCCTCCATGACCACGCCGGCCGGGTCCGCCGCCGCCATGATGCTGGCGGGCGCGAAGCAGGACTACCCGATAGCCAACGGGCAGTTCTTCACCCAGGCCAACGGTTCCCCTCTGGGGAGGAGCCCCTACGGTTACAGCATTACCGACGACGCGGGTGTGCCCTTTTGGAGCGAGTTCCAGCGGCTGGGCGGGGTGAACGTGCTGGGCTATCCCGTCTCCCGGCGCTTCTTCATGGATGGCTTCATCTCCCAGGCGACCCAGAAGTTCATCCTCCAGTGGCGACCCGACCAGAAGCAGGTCTGGTTCGTCAACGTCTTCGACGTTCTCCACGAGAAGAACAAGGACGACTGGCTGTTCAGCGTCCGGCAGACGCCCCGCGATCCGGGCAACGCCGCCGATGTGGGGCTGAATTGGGATGCGATCCAGCAGCGCCACTGGCGCATCCTGGACGGGGACCCGCAGATCAAGGCCGTCTTCGAGGCCGATAAGGACCCCCTCTCCCACTATGGCCTGCCGATCAGTCTGGCCGACATGGGGAACGCCGTGGTGCTGCGGGCTCAGCGGGCGGTCTTCCAGCGGTGGAAGGAGGACGTGCCGTGGGCCAAGGCAGGCGACGTGACGGTGGCCAACGGTGGGGACATCGCCAAGGAGATCGGCTTGCTGCCGATAGATGCCACGGTGCTGGAGCCGCCGCCTCCCGAGACGCGGTGACAGGGTGACGCGGAGACGCGGAGATGGCAGACAACATAACCCCCGTGTCTCCGTGTCCCCGCTTCCCCGTGTCCCCGTGTCTACTCGGGCATCACGGTTACGCCGGCTGCTTCCTCCAGCAGCTTCACGATGCTGGAGTTGTCGAGGCTGTTCATTCCTCGACCCCGAGCGACGGACAGGATCTGTAGGGCCAGGTTGGCCGCCAGCATCGGCACTCCCGACTGGCGACCCAGGGTGGTGGCGATGTCCACGTCCTTGTACAGCAGGTCGGTGGTGAAGCCGGGCTGGTAGTTGCCGGCCAGGATTTGGCGCACCGCCTTGGTATCCAGCGCGAAGGATCTGCCGGAACTCTTGCTCACCACCTCGACGATCTTCGCCGGATCCAGCCCCGCCTTCACCCCCAGCACCAACCCCTCGCACACCCCCAGCATGTTCACCGCGAACATCATGTTGTTTATGCACTTGAGGGTGTCCCCTGCCCCGTGTTCACCGATATGGAACATGTTCTTTCCCATGGCCTGGAGGACCGGCAAGCACTCTCTGTATATGTCCTCCTTGCCACCCACCATGATGGCCAGAGTCCCTGCCTCTGCTCCGTAGACTCCGCCGCTCACTGGAGCGTCGATCATATCGATGCCTTTGTCGGCCAGGATGGCTGCTAGCTTCCTGGTGCTGGCAGGCGCGGAACTGCTCATATCGATCAGTACCGACCCGGGAGCGAAACCATGGATCAGTCCCTTCTCCCCCAGGACCACTTCCTCGACGACGGCAGAGTTGGGCAGCATGGTGATGGCTTTGCTGCACCTCTCCGCCAGATCGGCGGGGGATGAGGCGACCTCGGCTCCCAGCTCCACCAGGGGGGCCACAGCCTCGGGCTTGACGTCGAAGACGACCAGCGGGTAGCCGGCGGCCAGCAGCCGCTTGGACATAGGGGTGCCCATGGTTCCGATGCCGATGAAGCCAATCCTCTCGGTCACGAGCGAGGACCTCCTTAGTGCGGTGGGGTTCTGGGTTCTGAGTTCTGGGGACTCACTCAGAACCCAGAACCCAGAACTCAGAACAACTCGCTATATCACCATGTTAGCGTAGAGCTGTTCGAGGCTCATCTCGGGGTTGGCGCTATCCGCGGACTTGAGGGTGAGGGTGGCAGCGGCGATCCCAAGCCGCATCCCATCGTCCACTGGCATCTGGTTGATCAGGCCGTAGATGACGGCGGCGGCCAGGGCGTCCCCAGCCCCTGTCCAGTCCACCACGTCGCACCGGATAGCGGGGATCCTTCCGTGTCCCTCGGATGTGGCGTAAACCAGCCCCTCCTCGGCGAGGGTGATGATGGCCACCTCTACCCCCAGGGCGACCATTCTTCTGGCCGATTCCAGTGCCTCCTCGGGGTTGCCGATGGGGGTGTCCAGGAGCGCCTCAGCCTCGGCGCGGTTGGGCGTAACCATGGAGAACTCGGCCAGGTGGGGCCTGAGGGCGTAGGCCCGGCGCACCGAGGCGGGATCCAGCCCTATCGGCATGCCGTACTCTCTGGACATGGAGAGGGCGGCTGCCGCGGTCTCCCGATCCACGTTGCCGTCCACCATCACCATCCGAGCCTCCTGGAAGAGGTCGCGGTTGGCCATCAGATAGTCGGGGGTGGCCAGTCTCAGTTGTGTGACGTCGTCCAGGGCGTAGCCCTGTTGGTTCTCGTCGGTGAAGAGCGCCAGATAGGCCCCCGTGGAACGGTTCGGGCTGGATATGACTCGGCTCACGTCCACGCCCGCCTCGGCGGTGCGGTCCAGCAGCCTCTGGCCCAACAGGTCGGCGCCCACGACGGAGAGGAGGGAGACCCTTACCCCCAGTCGTGCCAGGTTCTCAGCGATGTTGCGGCCGGAACCGCCCGGGCTCAAGCGGATCAGGGCAGGGTTGGAGGTGCCCGGCTGCACGGGGGCCAGAGGGCGGGCCTTGATGTCGAGGCAAGTCGCCCCGAGCACCACGATCTCGGTCGGTTCCGATCGAGTCACCTGTGCTACCTACCTCTCGGGGAGTTCTGCTTCTCGGAAGGCTTGTTCTCTCTCTCCTGATTCCGGCTGATCTCCGAGGAACCCACTTCCATGAGTCCCTTCTCCTCTACTTCCACCGTTGCTATCTGCTTGAGGACGTTGATCGCAACCACCCGGCCCTCGCCCTGGGGAGTGAGCACTCGCTCGCCCACCTTGGGCAACTCTTGTCGCATCTCGCAGTAGGCCTTGTTCTCGTAGCCCAGGCAGCAGAGCAGGCGACCGCAGAGGCCGGATATCTTCATAGGGTTGAGGGGAAGTTCCTGCTCCTTGGCCATCTTGATGGAGACGGAGGAGAAGTCGTCCAGGAAGGCGCAGCAGCAGAGGGGCCGGCCGCATCGCCCGTAGCCGCTCAACTGCTTGGCCTCGTCCCGCACCCCGACCTGCCGTAGCTCGATGCGGGTTCGAAAGATGCTGGCCAGGTCCCTGACCAACTGACGGAAGTCCACCCTGCCCTCGGCGGTGAAGGTGAACACCAGGCGGCTGCCATCGAAGTTGTACTCGGCTGCGATCAGCTTCATGGGCAGCCCGAAGTGCTTGACCCGCTCCTTGCACCTGGCCAGGGCATCAGCCTCCCGAGATCTGAAGCTGTGGAGCCTGTCCAGGTCCTCGGAAGTGGCCTTGCGGAGAACCGGCTTGAGAGGCTCCGTCAACTCGCTCTCCGCCACCTCCGTGGGGGCGATGATCACCTTGCCCAGCTCGGTACCCTTGGAGGTTTCGACGATGACCAGTTCATCTCTCTCCAGAGAGTTCTGCCCAGGGTCGAAGTAGTATATCCGGCCGGCTTTCTTGAAGCGGACGCCTACGATCCAAGTCATTTCTCACCTAATCTGGCAGGAAGCGTGTGGCTCGTTCCCTACCTAGCACTCTAAGCGCGCGGCACGCGCAGCATCAGCACCTCGAGAGCCAAGCGAGTGTTGACGTTCTGGGCCAGGAGGGAGAGGGTCTCCTGAATGGCCTTCACCATCCGGCTCAGGGTCTCGACGGTGTAGAGGCGGGCCTGCGATTTCAGACGATCCCTCAGGTCCACGTTGACCACCAGATCCTCCATGTCCAATCGGAAGAGCAGCAGGTCCCGCCACCAGGATTGCCAGCTTTCCAGCACACCGCGTGCGGCTTCTGGGTCCCGGTTGCACAGAGTGGATAGCTCCGCCGCGTAAGCGAAACGGTCGACCCGGTTGGCTCGGGGAAGAGCTATCAGGCGGTCCATCAGTTCCGCCCGGCGGTGTAGCATCGCCGGGTTAGTAGCAGCCTCCAGGGCCCATCCCACCCGACCTTGGGCGAGGGATGCCACCAGACGCGCCTGCTCGGGTTCCAGCCCAAACCGCTGTTGGACCGCCCCCTCGATGGTCCGGGTCGGGACCGGAAGGAGGTCTACCTGCTGGCATCGGGACACCAGGGTAGGCAACAACATTGTGGCGTCCAGGGTGGTCAATATCAGCACCACCGATGGGGGTGGCTCCTCCAGCGTCTTGAGGAGGGAGTTGGCGGCCGGCTCCGATAGCCGTTCGGCCTCCTCGATGATGTAGACCTTGACCCGACCCTCGGCGGGGCGCAGGGCAACCCTTTCATGGATCCCGCGGACGGCGTCGATGCTGATGTTCTTGGCTCCCTCCTCCAGTTCGATGGCCTGGACGTCGGGGTGAACCCCTCGCTCGATCTTCCGGCAGGCACGGCACCGGCCACAAGGGCAGTCGGGCTCCAGACAGTTCAACGCTCTGGCAAACTCCCGAGCCAGGGTGAGCTTGCCGACCCGTCTGGGGCCTGAGAGGAGATAGGCGTGGGAGACCCGACCGGCCTCGATGCTGTTTTGGAGCAAATGAACCGGGCGGTCGTGCCCAATGACTTGCCACATGGAACACTCTTCAGCCGTCTTTGCGCGCAAGAACCCGAGGCTATTCTACCACAGGCAAGCCTTCAGCTTTCAGCAGTCAGCCGACAATAGTAAGGTGGGATCGCTCCGATCCAGCTCATCGCTCCGACGCCGCGGGTCAGGGGCGACCCTCGGCCACCAAATGGAAGGATCACACGATACTGGTAGCTGATAGCTGGCAGCTGAGGGCTATCAGGATGTCTTGAGGGCTTCCAGCTTCTCGTCGCGACCCGCGAGGACCAGGATGTCCCCGCGTCCCAACAGTTCGCTGCGGGAGGGATTGACGATCAGCTCGTTGCCACGCCGCAGGATCAGGGTCGTGATGCCGAAGGTCCCCTTCAGGTCCAGCTGGCCCAGCTCCTTGCCCTCGAGGGAGGAGGGCACCATCACCTTGGCGATGCCGTAGCCCGGCATCACCTCCAGGTAGTCGACCAGGCTGGGCGTTGTGAGGGCGTGTGCCACCCGGACCCCGGTCTCTCTCTCCGGATACACCACCCGGTCCGCCCCCACCTTCTCCAGGATCTCCCCATGGAGGTCGTCCTGGGCCTTGGAGATCACCGTCCTCAGCCCCAGCCGTTTCAACAGCAGGGTCACCAGGATGCTGCTCTTGATGTCGTCGCCGATGGCCACCACCCCGACGTCGAAGTTCCTCACCCCCATCTCCCGGAGGGCTTCCTCGTTGGTGGCGTCCACCTGGGCGGCCTGGGTGGCGTACTCTGCCACCTCTTCCACCCGCTTCATATCCATGTCCAGCCCCAGCACCTCGTATCCCCGCTCGGTCAACGTTCGTGCGAGGCTGCTTCCAAACCGCCCCAGCCCGATCACTACCACCTGCTTCTTGGCCATTTGGCATCACCTACCCTATCTTGAGCCGGCCCTCCGGATACCGGAAGCCCGAGTGCTCCTCTCGCTGAGCCAGCGCCAGCGCCACCGTGAGGGGCCCCACTCGTCCTACGTACATGGTCGCCGTGATCAACAGCCTTCCTATAGTGGAGAGATCCGGGGTCAACCCGGTGGAGAGCCCCACGGTCCCAAAGGCCGAGGTGGTCTCGAACAGCAGCTTGATGGCGCCGAAGGGCTCTGTGATGGTCAGGATGAAGGTCACGCCGAACACCAGCCCCAGTGCCAGCAACGCCACGGTGAGGGCCCGGTAGACGTGATCCTGAGGCAACTCTCGGCCAAAGGCCGTCGCCACGGTGCTCCCCCTTATGGAGGATATCACCGCGGCGGTGAGCACGGCGAAGGTGTTCACCTTGATGCCACCTCCGGTGGAGCCCGAAGCAGCGCCGATGAACATCAGGGCGATAGTCAGCAGCAGCCCCTGTTCGGTCATCTTCCCCGTATCGATGGTATTGAACCCGGCGGTTCGTGGCGTGACGGCGGAGAAGAAGGCGTTCATAACCTTGGCCGGCAGATCCATGGGGCCCAGGGTGTTGGGGTTGGCGTACTCGATGGCCAGCAAGCCCAGGGTGCCGAGAAGCAGCAGAGCGGCCGTCGTCACCAGAACCATCTTGGTGTCCAGCAGCAGGGAGTGGAACCGTTTCACTTTGAGGGAGTCGATGATGGCCGTGAAGCTGAGCCCTCCCAGGATGATGGTGAAGGCGATGTCCAGCACTACCATGGGGTCACGGTTGTAGACGGTGAGGGACCGGAAGTCCCCGATGATGTCGAAGCCGGCGTTGTTGAAGGCCGAGACGGCCTGGAAAACCCCCATCCAGAGGGCCCAATCCGGGGTGAACTCCCCCAGGAAGCGGAGGAAGAGGATCAGGGCGCTGACGCCCTCGATGATGGCCGTGACTATCAGCACCTGCCTGGTGAGCCTCAGGATCCCGCCCAGGGTGGTGACCCCGTGGGCCTCCCTCAGCAGTACCCGCTCTCTGAGGCTGAAGCGACGGCCAATCAGCAGCAGCAAGAGGGTTGAACTGGTCATGAAGCCCAGCCCTCCCACCTGGATCAGCAGCAGTATCACCGCCTGCCCGAAGGGGCTCCAGTAGCTCTTGGTGTCCACCACCACCAGCCCTGTGACACAGACGGCGGAGGTGGATGTGAAGAGCGCCGTGAGGTAGGGGGTAATCACCCCCTCCCGATTGGCCATGGGCAGGGTGAGCAGCAGCGAACCTACCAGGATGATTGCAGCAACGCCAAGCAC
>JAJZQR010000476.1 GCA_021806765.1 Chloroflexota bacterium
TGGTTATCAGCCATCGCCACCTGGCCGATCAATCCACCGAACACTGGGCGCGTCGGCTCGAAGCCGCCCTCCTCGCCGCCTGAGACCTTCCAACGAAGTTTGCGCAATCCTGGATACAGTACCACGCTCTTCACTATCGGACGGGCCACCTGGACCAGCCTCCGCTGGACCGGGAAGATCTTGTCCATCCACCAGCGGGCGATCTCGGGGAAGGTGAGCAGCTCCAGCGTCTCGGCGGTGGGCGCACAATCGACGATGATGGCGTCGTACTGATGGCTGTCGTGCAGCCGCACCAGCTGCAGCAGACTGGCCAGCTCGGCCATGCCGGGCGGAACCGTCAGCTCCTCAGCTACGATGCCGTCGACGCCTCGCCAGGAGAGCAGCGTCTCCAGGTACTTCTGTATGGTGCCCCAGTGGCTCTCCACCTCGTGGTAGATGTCCACCTCCTGGCCCCAGAGATTCTCGGCGATGGGGGTCGGCTCCGGCCCCAGGGGTAGATCGAAGGAGTCGGCCAGACTGTGGGCAGCGTCGGTGCTGAGCACAATGGTCTTGTACCCCAACCGGGAGGCGCGCAACGCCGTGGCGGCAGCCGTCGTGGTCTTGCCTACGCCCCCTTTTCCGGTGTACAGCAGAATTCTCATAGTCATAGCCCTTGTCCAAAGGAGTATACGCGAGATTCAATTATACCACTCCCATCTCCCCTGGATTGCTGCTTGCTGTTAGCTGGAGGGCGGGCCGCCGAGAGCCTATGGCCGTGATATACTGGCTGTGTTGCCGCTCGGTTGGCCTCAGGGTGCTTGCTGAGAGAAAGGGACGACCATGCGGAGCATGACCAAGAGAGAACGGATCGACGCCGCCCTGAAGGGGGAGCCGGTCGACTTAGTCCCCATCAGCTTCTGGCGGCACTTCTACCTCCAGGAGAGGGACGCCGGGCTGCTGGCCGATGCCTTGCTGGCTTTTCAGAGGGAGTTCCAGTGGGACTTCGTGAAGGTGAACCCCAGGGCTTCCTATCACACCGAAGCCTGGGGCAACCGCTACAAGTACACCGACGCCCCCCACTCCGCGCCCACCAGGGTTAGCCACGTGGTTCACCACAAGGAGGACTGGGCCAAGATAGGGGTGCTGGATATCTGGAAATCCGATCCGCTCGAGCAGCAGCTCGTGCTGCTGGAGCTGATGAAGGAGGGCCTTCAGGAGGAGAACGTCTACTTCCTCCAGACGGTCTTCTCGCCCCTGGCCATCGCCTACCGGCTGGCCGGCCACTCCAAGGACGGGCTGGTCCAGGCCATGGAGGGGGAGTCGAAGGAGCTCCACGCCGCGCTGGAGGCCATCACCGAGACCTTCACCGGCTTCGCCAAGGCCTGCATCGACCTGGGCGCCAGCGGCATCTTCTTCGCTCCCACCAAGCTGGCCTCCGCGGACGTGATGACGGAGCAGCAGTACCAGGAGTTCGGCACTCCCTACGATCTGCAGCTACTGGCCGCCGTGAAGGACCGCCCCGGCTTCAACCTGCTCCACCTGTGCGGCGACAACGTCTTCTTCGATAGGCTGATGAACTATCCGGTGGATGCCCTCAGTTGGGACGCCACCCTGCCGGGTAACCCGAGCCTTCGCGAGGGAAGGGCGAGATCGGGCAAGATGGTGGTGGGCGGCGTGAGCCACACCCGGACCCTGGAATCCGGCAGCGCCCAGCAGGTGGCCCAGGAGGTGGCCCGGGGGATAGAGGAGACGGGCGGCCGAGGGTGCGTGATCGCGCCGGGCTGCACCTTCCCGACCACCGCTAGGAGAGAGCTGCTGGAGGCGGCCCTGGAGGCCCGAGGCCGGTACGGAAGTGGGTGAATGGGGGTCGGGGATCGGGGGCCAGCCAGGACAATACCGACCGCTCAGCATGACATTCTACCTGCGCTGAACGCGGATCTCTGATAACATAACGTAGGCGAGAGCCCTCTTTTTCGCTACTCGGCGATCCCCAGGATCGCCGCCACCACCTGGGAGGTACCTTCTTGGATCTTAGCGCCCTGATGTCCGGGGGCGGGTTTGCCCTTCAGCTCGACTGGGCCACCCTGCTCTCCGTAGCCACTATCGTCCTCATCACCATGGTGGCCCTGCGGCTGCTGGGGATGGCCGTAAGGGGCGTGGCCCGGGTGGCGCTTCAGCGGGACAAGGAGCCCACCAGGGAAGTGGCCCAGAAGGCCAAGACCCTCTCTCACGTGGTGGAGACCACCGGCCGGGTCGTCATCTTCGTCGTGGCCGGCCTCTCCCTCCTCTCCCTCGTCTGGCGAGACCTGACCCCGCTCCTGGCCAGCGCGGGGGTCGCCACCGTGGTCATCGGCTTCGGCGCCCAGAACCTGATCAAGGACTGGCTGGCCGGCTTCTTCATCCTGCTGGAGAACCAGTACTCGGTGGACGACGTGATCAAGGTGGGGGAGCACTCGGGAGTCGTGGAGAAGCTGGAGCTGCGCCGGACGGTGCTGCGGACCCTGGATGGCTCGGTCGTCATCATACCGAACGGCGACGTGCGGGCAGTCACCAACCTGACCAAGGAGTGG
>JAJZQR010000130.1 GCA_021806765.1 Chloroflexota bacterium
TGTCAACACCTTTTGTGGCCTCTTTTGTGGCCTCTGTAAGTGCGAAGGTCTTGACAACGGCTGCCCCGGGTGGTAATTTCATCTTGCAGGATGTTGTTCCATCAGGTGGGAAGATGGTCCTCACTATGGCCCCGCGACGATCCACCGCTTCCGTCCGCTCGGTAGAGCGCACCCTGGATCTGCTGATGGCGCTGGAGAGGGCCGAGCAGCCACTGGGGCTGAGCGAGCTGGCCCGCATCGTCGATATACCCAAGACCACAGCCCAGCGCCTCCTGGGGGTGCTGGAGCGCCGTGGCTTCGTACAGAAGGAGCGAGGATCCTACCAGCTGGGCGCCGGGATCGTCCCCCTGGCCGGCGCTTTCCTGGCGGGAAACAGCCTCGCCAAGGCCGCCCTGCCGGTCCTGGAGGAGCTGGCCGCCCTGTCGGGGGAGACTGTCTCATTGCAGGTGCGGCAGGGGTTTGACCGGGTCGTCGTCCAGCGAGTCCGCAGCCCCCACTCCCTGGGGTACACCCTGAACATCGGGCAACGTCTTCCCCTCCACGTGGGGGCCTCGGGCAAGGTGTTGATGGCCTCCATGCCTGAGGAGGAGCTTCGGCAGTTCCTGGAACCGCTGGGCGAGTTCCGTCTCGCGGATGGCGAGACCGTGACCAGGGAGGAGCTTCTGGAGAGGCTGCGGCAGCTCCGGCTCGAGGGATTCGCCGTCAGCCTGGGAGAGAGGGAGGTGGGGGTCGTCTCGCTGGCGGTGCCGGTGGTGAGGCCCGGAGGCGGCACCATCGCCGCCCTGGCCGTCACCGGCCCTCCCACTCGGATGACCCAGGAGAGGGTGGAGCAGCTATCGATAGAGGTTCGGCGAGCCGCCCGGGAGGTAGCCCGGCTGTACAGCCGCATGTAGAGTGGGAGAGGAACGAGCCGACCGCGGGGAAGGGGCCGGCCGACAGGAGGAGCTGTTGATGGAAGGGGCGGAATCGAGCAACGGCAGCCTTTTCCAGGGACCGCTGGCCGGTGTCAGGGTGATCGACCTGGCGACGATGTTCGCCGGCCCCTTCGCTGCCAGCCTGCTGGCCGACTTCGGCGCCGACGTCATCCACGTGGAACTGCCCAGGGTGGGCGACGCCAATCGCGGGATGCCCCCGGTCGTCAAGGGAATCCCGGGTACCTGGACCATCCTGGCCAGAAACAAGCGATCCCTCAGCCTGGACGTCCGCAAGGACAAGGGCAAGGAGATCCTGAAAAGGTTGGTCGCGACGGCGGATGTCGTGATCGAGAACTTCCGCCCCGGCACCCTGGAGGGCTGGGGGCTGGGCTACGACGTGCTGAAGCAGGTCAACCCCAGGATCATCCTCGTGCGGATCTCGGGCTACGGCCAGACGGGCCCCTACGCCGAGAAGGCCGGCTTCGGGACCCCGGCGGCCGCCTTTAGCGGGATCACCTACCTCCAGGGCTACCCGGACAGGCCGCCGGTTAGCCCGCCCCTCGCCCTGGTGGACTACATCACCGGCACCTACGGCGCCCTGGCCGCGGTCATGGCACTGTACCACCTCAAGGCCCACAGGGGAGCCGAAGGCCAGGTAGCGGACATAGCTCTCTTCGAAGCGGCCTTCCGGATGCTGGAACCGGTGGTAGCGGAGTACGGTCTCACAGGCAAGGTCAAGGAGAGGGGAGGGCATATCGGGCAGGGCGCGGCCCCCAGCGGGACCTTCCGGTGCCGGGACGGCAAGTGGGTGGTGATGGTCACCAGCACCCAGCGCACCTTCGTCCGCCTCGCCGAGGTAATCGGCCGCATGGATCTGCTGAAGGATCCCCGCTTCGACACCAACCCCCACCGAGCCGAGCACCGACAGGAGATCTACGACGTCGTCCAGGAGTGGTTCTCCCGATACACGGCCACGGAGGCCTTCAAGATCCTGGATGGGAACGGCGTCCCCTGCTGCCCCATCTACAGCATCGCCGACATCTTCCAGGACCCCCACTATCGGGCACGGGAGGACCTGATCGAGGTGGACCACCCGGTCCTGGGAAAGGTGACGATGCCGGGTCTGGTCCCCAAGTTCTCGGCTACCCCCGGAGCCGTGCGGTTCCCGGGGCCCAGCACCATCGGCGAGCACAACCGGGAGATCCTGGTCCAGGAGCTAGGTTTCACTCCGGAGGAGATGGAAGCCCTCGCGGCCGAGGAAGTGATTTAGAAGCAGTCAGCTATCAGCAATCAGCCTTCAAGGGCCTGCTGACGGCTAACAGCTGATGGCCGACAGCTGGGAGGTTCCTATGCAGTTACCAGCCAGGGTCAAGATCGTCGAGGTGGGGCCGCGGGACGGATTCCAGGCCGAGCGGCAGTGGATCCCCACCGAGACCAAGATCGAGATCGTCAACGCCCTCTCGCGGAGCGGGATAAGGGACATCCAGGCCACCTCTTTCGTTCATCCGAAGGCGGTGCCGCAATTGGCCGACGCCGAGGAGGTGATGGCCAGGATCGATCGGGTGCCGGGGGTGGAGTACCGGGTGTTGGTGCCCAACATGAAGGGGCTTCAGCGGGCCCTGGCCTTCAAGCCGAAACGAATGAACTTCATGATGTCCGTCACGGAATCCCACAACCGTTCCAACGCCAACTGCTCCATCGAGGAGTCGCTGAAGGGGTTCGAGGCAATGGCTCTCTCCGCCCACGAGGCGGGGGTTCAACCTGTCGGTGGCATGGCCTGCACCTTCGGCTGTCCCTTCGAGGGGGAGGTGCCGATCCAGCAGATCGAGCGGATAGCGAAGCGATACCTGGAGATGGGCATCACGGAGATGGGACTCTCCGACACCATCGGCGTGGCCAACCCCCGCCAGGTCTACCGCGTGGCCGCCCAGATGCTGGACCGTTTCCCCCAGGTTCAGTGGAACCTCCACCTGCACAACACCCGCGACATGGCGCTGGCCAACATCCTGGCCGCCATGCAGGCCGGCATGACCAGCTTCGAGTCCTCAATCTGCGGTCTGGGGGGCTGCCCCTATGCGCCGGGCGCCACCGGAAACGTGGCCACCGAGGATCTGGTGAACATGCTGACGGAGATGGGGATCGAGGCGGGGGTGGATCTGGACGCCCTGATCGCCCTGGCCAAGAGGGTCCAGGAGGTAATCCCCCACCGGCTGGACAGCTGCATGGTGCGAGCCGGCAGGCGGACAGAGCTGAAGCCGGCCCCCAAGGAGCAGCAGAAGGTTGGATAGCCATCAGCCGTCGAAAGGAGGTGCGGCGGGAGAGCATCGCCCCGGGAAGGTGAAACCGCTACCCAGGATGATCGAGAGAGAGCCAACGGACTCAGCAGGGCTGAGCAAGGAGAAGGAGGTTACCGTGATTAGGAAACCCAGGCTCTGGCTACTCGTCGTTGGCGTTCTGGCGCTATCCCTGTCCCTGGTCGCGTGCGGAGGGCAGGCTGCAGCGCCGGCTCCAGCCAAACCGGCCGATCAGGCGGCCAAACCGGCTGCCGCCGAACCCGCAAAGGCTCCCGCCGCTGCCCCGGCGGCGCCTACTGCAGCGCCTGCCGCCCCGAAGGTCGACTATCCGCCCAAGACCGTCACCTTCATCGCCCCCTCCAAGCCGGGCAGCGGCTTCGACACCACGGCGCGAGCCATCGCCTCGACCCTGGAGAAGGAGAAGTTGATCACCTTCGCCCTGCCGGTGCAGAACTCCAGTAGCCCGCCAGAGGGCATGGCCACCATCGTGCAGCAGTTCAAGGGCAAGGCCGATATGATCAACGTCGGCTCCATCACCACCTTCCTGAACAAGGCCAGTGGTGCATCCCCCTACGGCCATAAGGACATCACCCCCATCGCATCCCTGCTCTCCACCTACTACGGTGTCGTCGTGCGGGCGGACTCGCCCTACAAGACCCTGACGGACCTGCTGAAGGACCTGAAGGAGAAGCCCGATCAGACACCGCTGTGCGGTGGCCAGTCCGACGACCGCATCGCCTACGGTGCCCTCGCCCTGGCCTACGGCGCGGATCTGAAGAAGATCAACTACGCCGCCTACTCCGGCGGGACCGAGGCGAGCGCGGTGCTGTTGGAAGGCTCCGCCAAGGCGGAGATCACCACCATCGACGACATCATGGGGCTGATCGAGTCCAAGAAGGTGCGCGCGTTGGCGGTTAGCGGCAGCCAAAGGCTGACCGGTGTGCTGGCCGACGTCCCCACCTTCAAAGAGGCTGGGGTGAACCTGGAGTGGTCGAACTTCCGGTTCATCGCGGGTGGCCCCGCCATGCCCGACTACGCCGTGTCCTACTGGCAGGGCATGCTGGACAAGATGATCAAGACCCAGACCTGGAAGGACAACATGGCCAAGTACCGCTGGGTCGACAACTTCGTCGTCAAGGACCTCGGCAAGTACATGGACGAGAAGGGCGTGCTGATCGACAAGGTCGCGGGCGAGCTGGGCCTGAAGCAGTAGTAGGCGGCTAGCTGACAGCGATCAGCCATCGGCCGGCCGACCTCTCCCCCTACCCCTCCCCTATGTGGGGAGGGGAGCCCCCTTTCCCCTTTTGGGGAAGGGGGCAGGGGGTTAGGTAGGCAGCTGACGGCTGATCGCTGAGGGCTGATAGCCAAAGGGGGTGGATCATGAGCTTCGACAGGGGCCTCTCCATCGGCCTCTTCCTCTTCGGTTCCTGGGCGCTCTACCTGTCGATCACCATGCCCAAGACGGCGATACGCCAGACGGTGGGGCCTGAAGTGTTCCCTATGGTCATCTCCGTCTGCATTATGCTGACCGCCATCTCCCTGTTCGTAAAGACCACGCGGGAGAAGTCCGCCAGCGCCCGGCGCTCGGAGCTGCCGGAGGGGGTGAGGGAAGACCGCCGGACTCAGATGCTGGCGCTGCTCGGCATAGCGGTCTACGTCTTTGCGATGGAGCCCCTCGGCTACATCGTATCGACCTCCCTCCTCTGCATCTACGAAGCCGCTGTTTTCGAGACGGGCCACTGGGTGCGCAACGTCCTGAGTGGAGTTGGCTTCAGCGTGTTCGTCTACGCCACCTTCGTCAACTTCCTGGACGTGTTGCTGCCCAAGGGCATCCTGGGATGGTGAGGAGAGCGTAGTAGATGGATCAGTTCTTCAACAACATCGCCATTGGCTTCGGCGTAGCTCTCACCCCGGAGAACGTCTTCTACTGCTTCGTCGGGACAATCCTGGGGACAGTGATCGGCGTCCTCCCCGGGATCGGTCCCATCACCGCCATCGCCATCCTGCTGCCCGCCACCTACAACATGCCCCCCACCACGGCGGTGATCATGCTGTGCGGCATGTACTACGGGGCCACCTACGGTGGCTCCACCACCTCGATCCTGATCAATACCCCAGGGGAGGCCTCCTCCGCCGTCACCTGCCTGGACGGCTACCAGATGGCCAAGCAGGGAAGGGCCAAGACGGCCCTGGCCACCGCGGCCATCGGTTCCTTCTTCGGGGGTACCGTCGCGACCGTTCTCCTGATGCTGATCTCCCCGCTGGTTGCGGCCCTGGCCCTCAAGTTCGCTCCCCCGGAGTACTTCGCCCTGATGGTGGTTGCCCTCACCATGGTCTCCGGCCTGACCACCGGCTCGGCGGTGAAGGGGCTGGTATCCACCCTCCTCGGCCTTCTGCTCTCTATGGTGGGACTGGACGCGCAGGCCGGAGCCCAGCGCTTCATCTTCGGCATGCCCGAGCTGATGGAGGGGATCGACTTCATCGTGGTGGCCATTGGGCTCTTCGCCATCTCCGAGGTGCTGATGGCGGCCGGCGTCTTCAAGAAGGTCACGCCCGAGGTGCTGAAAGTGAAGGGCCAGGTGTGGATCTCCTGGCAGGACCTGAAGGACTCCTTCCCCTCCTACGTGCGGTGCACCGCCCTGGGGTTCGCCATCGGAGCCCTGCCCGGCGCGGGCGGCACCACATCCTCCTTCATGTCCTACGTCATGGAGAAGAAGCTCTCCAAGCATCCGGAGCGGTTTGGACATGGCGCCATCGAGGGGGTGGCCGGACCTGAGACGGCCAACAACGCCGCTCACCAGGCGGCACTGGTGCCGCTCATGACCCTCGGGATCCCGACCAGCGGGGTCACGGCCCTGCTGTTAGGAGCTTTCATGGTCTACGGCCTGCAGCCCGGGCCGCTGCTGTTTCAGAACAACCCGGAGTTTGTCTGGGCCGTCTTCGCCAGCATGTACGTGGGGAACGTGATCCTGCTGATCCTGAACCTGCCGCTGGTGAACCTCTTCGCCAAGCTGCTGGACCTGCCGGGCGCGGTCCTCTACTCCATGGTGATCGCCTTCTGCATCCTGGGGGTCTACGGGCTGCGGCTCTCGATGTTCGACGTAGGCCTGATGCTGGCCTTCGGGATCATCGGCTACTTCATGCGGAGCTACAACTACCCCATGGCACCCTGCCTGTTGGCTCTGATACTGGGCGACCTGATGGAGCAGAACTTCCGTCGGGCCCTGGCCCTGTCGGCAGGCAACCCGGCGATCTTCTTCACCCGGCCGATCACCGTGGGGCTGATGCTGGTCGCGGTCGTGATCATCTTCGGGCCCCTGGTGATGGGATCCTGGCGGGCCGCCCGATCGCGGGTGGCCGCGGAGGTCGAGGCGGAAAGCGCCTGAGGCTTCCGGGGGCAGGAGGCCCCCCAGCGTGCCTCCTGCCCGAACCCCTTCTTCCCCGAGCCCCACCTCCCGGTCCCCTTCCCCAACGTGAGCCAGACGATCAACCTAGTGGTCCGCCCCACCAATCGTGATGGTCACCGAGTCGAGAATCCCAAGCACGAGAGAACGCTACTACGCTACTATTCGCCATTGACAACTTCAACCGGAGGGCTATAGTATGGGTGGTATGACAGCCATACAGGTCAACCCGCCGGCGGGCTCGGAGGTTGCACTTGGTTGTTCCCACTTTTGGCAGGCTCTCTCCCATCAGGTTGTCCGAGTCGATCGCCGACCGCATCGAGTCGATGATCCTCGACAACCAGCTGCGCCCTGACGACAAGTTGCCCTCCGAGAGGGAGCTTGCTCTCCAGTTCGGTGTCAGCCGTACGGCCGTTCGGGAGGCCATAAAGCTGCTGGAACAGCGGGGTCTGCTCGAGCCCCGAAACGGACGGGGCGCCTTCGTCACGATGCCCGGTCCCAATGCCGTCAGCTCTTCCCTCAACGTCGTCTACCGGATGCAGGGCTGGACCATCGACAACCTCCACGAGGCCCGATGGTGTCTGGAGTGCTTCGTCGTTTCCCTCGCCGCCCAACGCGCCACCCCCGAGGACATCGCCAGGATGGAGGAGGCGATCAACACCATGGACAGGAGCCTGGATGAGGACGACCCCAATCGGTACATGCAGGCCGACGGCGAGTTCCACGCCGCCCTCGCCGGTGCCACCCAGAACCCCCTCTTCCTCACGATGATCCGTCCCCTCGTCGACTTGATACAGGATGTGGGCCGCGCGGAGTTCTTCCACGGCCGTATCCGGGAGCGTCACCAGAACCACAAAGGGCTGCTGGAGTGCGTCAGGCTGCGGGATGCCCCCAGCGCCGAAGCAGTCATGAGGCGCCACCTGACCGAGACCCGGCAAATGTTCGAGGCTATCCACCCGCAGCAAAGCTGAGAACCCTGCCCTGGTGTCCTATTCCCCGACGAGATTCTCTGGTTGCCCAGTTCCGACAGTCCAACTCCCAATGTCCGTGCAACAGTCAGGCGAAGATGAGTCGCATCCCTAAAGTGGCTGGAGGACGGCGGTGTCCATGGTGGTTTCGGAACAGGAGAAGCTAGACCGGCATCGGGCTTTCTGGGAGCGAACTGAGACGGACCGCCCGATGATCGGGGCGACGATCAGCACCTTCCCCTCCCTGCGCTCGGTCCGGGGGACCGAGGGGGAGCTATCGCCGGAGGATCTCCACCTCGAGGCGAACGTGAAGGAGTTGGAGGAGGAGTGGGAGCAGTGGCATGAGGTCAGCGGCGATGCTTTCTGGTCCGCCTTCCCCCTCTGGGCCTTCCCGTGGCATTCGGCCATGGCAGGCTGCCCCATCAGCCGTGCGGCCGACAACTTCTGGGTGAACCCCATCTCCGGCGGCTGGGACAGGCTGGCCTCCCTGCGTTTCGATCCCGCCAGCCGCTGGGTCAGGCTACTGGTGGAAATGACCGAGGCCCTCAAGGCACGTTCAGCCGGCCGCTTTCCGGTGGGCATCGGCCCGCTGATGGTGGGACCGGCTGATATCATGATGGAATGGCGAGGCCGGGAGGCTCTGGCACTGGACTTGTACGACGCGCCGGAAAAGGTAGCGGCCCTGGGCCGGACCTGCGCCTCGCTCTGCATCGATGCCGCCGAGACCCTCCTCGAGGTGACCGGCAGCTACGGTGGAGGGTATTGCGGCACCAGCCGCTACCTCTGGGCCCCCGGCAAGTTGGTGGAGACGTCGGAGGACATCACCTTCATGCTCTCTCCAGCCGCCCACCAGCGCTTCGTGGTACCCCTGCATCGTGAGATCGGCCGTCGATTCCCATACACCCTGGTTCACCTGCACTCGGCGCAGCTCCACACCGTCCCCAACCTGCTGGAGCTGCCAGAGATCAGGGCCATCGAGATAACGCCGGACTTCGGGGAGGACATGCGTCCCCATCTTCCCCTCATGTCGCGCATCCTGGAACGGAAATCCCTCATCCTCCACGGCATCATGACCGTCGACGCCGTCAGGGAGATGGCGCAGGCACTGCCAAGCCGCGGTCTTGCCATGTTCTGTCGGTGTGACAGCCCTGCTCAGGCCCAGGAGCTGTTGAGCGCTCTTCTCTGATCCCAGGTTGGAACCGGGTCTCAACGGCGAAACCCGTCCATTCCTGACTCGACCCTCGTTCGGGACAGTCGACCGAAATCTATCAGCGCAGGGGGAAGTTGCAGGTATGGCAGAGGCATCGGCAACCACAACCGCGGTTATTCGTCCCAGGCGCTTCGACGCGAAGCGCGTGCTGGGAAGAGACTACGCGCTGGCCTATCTGATGGTAGCGCCGGCGTTGGTCGTCCTCCTGGGTCTCATAGCATTCCCCTTCTTTCGGGCCATATCCCTGTCCATGGAAAGCCAGCCGATTGGGGGTGAGGGCCACTTCATAGGCATTGGGAACTACGCGACGCTGGTGCAGGATCCCATCTGGTGGCTGACCCTCAAGAACACCCTCCTGTACACCATCTTCGGCGTCGGTCTAAAGACGATGGTGGGTTTGGCCTTTGCCCTCATCCTGCACCAGAAGCTGAAGGGTCGCACGCTTCTGCGTGCCCTGCTCTTCATACCCTGGTCGGTTCCGATTGTCGTGGACGCCTTCGTGTGGCGCTGGATCTACAGCGACCTGAACGGCATCCTGAACTTCGTCCTGTTCAAGCTCCACATCATCGACCAGTACGTCCTCTGGACCTCCAACCCCAGGATCGTCCTCGGGGCCATCATCGCCGTGGTGGTGTGGCAGGGCACCCCCTTCTATATGATGAACTTCCTGGCCGGGCTCCAGGCGATCCCTGATGACCAGTACGAGGCAGCGAAGATCGATGGCGCAGGCGCTTTTCAGAGCTTCCTGCACGTGACCCTGCCGGGGCTCACCAGCGTCCTGATAGTGGTGACCCTGCTCTCAACCATCTGGACCTCCAATGAGCTGCAGTTCGTCTATATCCTCTCCTCCGGTGGGCCTGCCCACATGAGCGAGATCTTCCCGACGCTGGCCTTCTTCACCAGTATCCCCGGCCGTGAGTTGGGTCTCGGCGCTGCGGTGGCCCTCTCCTTCTTCCCCATGATGGCCAGCCTCATCGTGCTGGCAGGACGCTTTATGCTGCGAGGTGCTGAGGCATGATCAGGTCCGGACAGATCAAGCGGAGCAACTGGCGATTCTTCACGTGGCCCATTCTGGCGATAGGGCTGCTCTGGACCCTGTTCCCTTTTTACTGGCTGATGACCACCGCGCTCAAACCCAACGACGACATGTACCGACCCGAGCCGCTGCTGGTCCCGGTTCGGATCACCTTCGAGCACTTCCACAAAGTGTTCTTCGACTCCAGTTTCCCAGCTTTCTTCCGGAACTCCGCCGTCGTGGCCGTCTCCACGACGGTGCTCTCCCTGGTGGTGGGGATCCTGGCGGCCTACGCCATCGTCAGGCTGGACTTTAAGGGCAAGAACCTGCTCGCGCGGGGGCTCATCTTCTCCTACCTGGTGCCCCCTGTGCTGCTGTTCATCCCCCTCTTCGAGCTGGTCTACAAGTTGGATCTGCTCAATACCCTCCAGGGCTTGATCGTGGCCTACCTCACCTTCACGGTTCCCTTCACCACCTGGCTGCTGATGGGCTACTTCCGCACCGTCCCGGTGGATCTGGAGGAAGCGGCTCTGGTGGACGGCTGCAATCGGCTCTCGGCCCTGATCCGGATCACCCTGCCTCTCTCGGCGCCTGCCATCGTCGTTACGGCCCTGTTCTCCTTTACCCTCTCCTGGAACGAATTCCTGTATGCCCTTACCTTCACCTCCGATGCGGCCTCCAAGACGGTCACCGTGGGGCTCGCCTCGACCGTGGCGGAGGACGTTTTCTTCTGGGGCGTAATGATGGCGGCCTCCGTCCTGGTGGCGATCCCACCGGTGCTCCTGTACCTGTTGGGCCAACGATGGGTTGTCAGCGGCCTTACGGCCGGCGCCGTGAAGTCGTAGTCGCCTCGAGACAGCTCGAGAAGAAAGGAGGCCAGGGAAAAAGCAGAGTTGATTGGCTCCTGGGTGCCCTAGGGGATTTGGAAGGTCGCATGCATCATCCACAAAGACTGGCGAATATGGAGGTCGCTACCATGTCTGATACGGAGTCGCGGGACCGCAAGTTATCTCGCCGCTCGCTACTGAAGCTCGCCGCGGCCTTCGCGGGGACGGCCGTCGGTGGGGGCCTGCTCTCTGCCTGCTCTTCCTCCCCAGCGCCTTCGGCGCCGGCAGGAGGGGCCGCCACCGCCCCGGCCGGCGGGGGCGCGACTGCTGCTCCGGCCGCCCAGGCGGCAGCCACTTCCGCGCCCGCGGTAGTCAAGGGGCAGAAGCTCACCATCTGGATGGGGCAGAGCTTCCTGGAGTCGCTGGATAAGCAATTGGGTTCCATGTTCGGGGACTACGGCAAGACCAAGGGTATCGAGGTCGACTACCAGATAGTGCCCTCTGCCCAACTGCCTCAGAAGCTGGCAGCGGCTATCCAGGGCAAGAACCCGCCCGACATCGCCTATCTCTATGACTCCGACACCCAGTACTACCGCAGCCAGAACCAGTTGGTCGACGTCACCGAGGTTTGGGACGGTCTGAAGAAGAAGGGCGGTGAGGTTTACGCGCCGGCCGCCGATACAAGCAACTGGCAGGGCAAAGCATGGTCGATCCCTGTGGTGATTAACCCCTGGCCGATCCATGCCCGCAAGGATCTCCTAGACAAGGCCGGCCTGAAGTACCCCGAGAACTGGGACTCCTTCATCGAGGCGTGCAAGAAGATCCAGAACCCGCCGCAACTGTACGGCTACGGCCTATGCCTCGGCAAGAACGACGACGCCAACGACAACATCATCCAGATCATGTGGACCTACGGCGCCCAGATGCAGACCAAGGACAACAAGCCCGCATTCAACTCGCCGGAGACCCGCAAGGCCTTCCAGATGATCGCCGACATGTACACCAAGCACAAGATCATCCCGCCCGGCGCGATCAACTGGGACAACGCCGGCAACAACAACGCCTATCAGGCCGGGCAGGCGGTCTTTGTCGCCAACCCCAGCTCGGTCCTGGCCTGGCTGCAGGCCAACAAGCCGGATCTGGCCAAGGCCACTGTGCTGGAGAACGTCCCGGCTGGCCCTGTGGGCAGCTTTGGCGAGGTAGACTGCTGGGCGCTGGGGGTCTTCAAGGACAGCAAGGTGCCTGACGCGGCCAGGGATGCCCTCGCCTACGTGATGGACCCAGATCACTACAGCAAGTTCATCGACATGGCGGCAGGCCGCTACGTGCCCATCTACAAGAAGCTCACCGACACCAAGTTCTGGAAGGAAGACCCGTACTACCATACCTACCCGAACATGGCCGAAACGGGCCGGATCATGGCCTACACCGGGCAGCCCACGGGGGCCTTTGGGGAGGTGATGCGGCAGTACGTCCTTACCGACGCCATTCAGGCCGTGATCGTTCAGGGGCAATCCGTGGACGAGGCCATCAACGCGGCGGACAAGAAGATCCAGGAGATCTACAAGAAGAACGGCATGATCTAGCGAGGCTCGCTCATGGGCATGCGGGATCGGCTCTGGATTTCCCCGGGCCGGTCCCAGCATGCGGGGTTTCCAGGGACATAGTCTCTTCGCTGGGTTTGGGACATCCCCAACCCCCAGCCTCCAGTTGAGGTGCACCCGTTATGAACAGCCGAGAGCGCTACATCCGCGCCATCAAGTTCGATCGGCCGGATCGGGTTCCCATCATGCACCGGACCCTGCCGGGCAGCTATAGACGGCGCGGCCAGGATATCGAGGAGCTTTACGCCCGGTTCCCCAGCGACGTCCTCAATTCACCCTCCACTCACGGATGGTTCGCTTTCAAGCGGGTCGTTGGCGAGTCCAGTGGCCAGCTGCGAGGTGCCGTAGACGAGTGGAGCTGCGTCTGGGACAGCCTCACCGACGACTACCTCGGCCAGGTCTTCGGCCATCCCCTCAAGGACTGGGAGGCGCTGGACGGATTTCGCTTCCCGGAGCCCACGGTAGGTTTCGAGGGGGTGGAGGAGATGTTGGAGGTCGTGAAGGCCGACGACCACCAGCACTACTCCCTCATCGAGGTGGGCACCCTGTGGCACCGGACCAACTGGCTGCGCGGCTTCGAGAACTCCCTCATGGACGTCTTGGAAGATCGCCCCGAGCTGTACTACCTGCGGGACCGGATTACCGACTTCCTGCTCAAGCGGGTGGAGATCCTCCTGGGCTATCGGGAATACATAGATGGCGTGCTGGTCAACGACGATTGGGGCACCCAGCAAACGTTGATGGTCCGCCCAGAGTACTGGCGCAAGGTATACAAGCCGGCTTATGCGAAGATCATAGAGGCTATCCACAGCGGGGGGCTAAACGCCCACCTGCACTCCGATGGTGTGACCGACACCATCATGGATGATCTGATCGAGATCGGCTTCGATGAGTTGAATCCCCAGATGTCCTGCATGGATATCGAGGATGTGGGCCGGAGGTTCGGCGGGCGCGTCTGCTTCCGAGCGGACATGGATCGGCAGTACACGTTGCCCTTCGGCACCCCTCAGGAGGTGGAGAGCTACGCGCAGCGGCTGTTCGATGCCTTCGGCCGGTCTAACGGCGGGTACGTGGGCTACGGGCAGATCGGGACGGACGTGCCGCTCGCCAACGCCGAGGCGATGCTGTCCACCTTCCACGGGTTTCGCTATCCGCCGACAGAGTGACGTTAGACGTGGGCGGCAGACCGAAGTCTCACAGATGGGGTCGTGGGATCGATTGACGCTCACCACCGCTTCGGGGATCGTCCGGCCTCGGACGGTCAGGGTCGGGATATCCACCACCAGTTCTTCGGCAGGGGCATCCACCGGAAAAGGGATTGGGCAACTAGGGGCGGTTCGCGAGCCGCCCCTGCGCCGTCACGTCACGCCAGCAGCTCCACCTCGGTCCCGACCTTTGCCGCCAGCGCCTTCTGGTACACGAGGTTCGCCACCGCCATGTCCTGGATCGCGATACCCACCGACTTGTACAGGGTGATCTGGTCGGGGGAGCTGCGGCCGGGCTTGAGCCCCTCCACCACCTCGCCCAGCTCGTCGGAGAGCTGCTGGGCGGTCACCAGGCCGTCGGCTATCGGCATCATCAGATCGCCGGCCTCCTGCAGGGCTGCATCGCGGGAATCCACCACCACCCGGGCTTTCGCCACCACCTCTCCCGCGATCTCCCGGACCCCTGGGGCATGAGATCCAACCCCGTTGATGTGGGCACCGGGCTTCAGCCACGGCAACTCCACGA
>JAJZQR010000131.1 GCA_021806765.1 Chloroflexota bacterium
GGGGTGCGGCGCAGGTTTCCGGTGTGAGATAGCCTGCCGGCGAGGCGTGCCACCCCCTTCCCCGACCCTTCCCCCATTCGAGGGGGAAGGGAGACAATCCTCCACTCGAGGAGGAAGGGAGACAATTCCCCTGCCCCCCTCGTGGGGGAAGGGGGCAGGGGGATGGGGGGTGGACGGCAGCACCACAATGACGGCAACGCCTGAGTAGGGGACGACCCAGGCTACTATCAAGACCGCTGCGGCAAAGCACTACCCGGTCGAGGAGGTCGTGCTATCGGGGGGCCAGTCGAAGGAGCTGAAGGCCCAGTCGAGCAGCAGGACGCCGTCCGCCTCCGCACCGTTCTCGGACCTCATGAAGGCCACGTAGACCCGATGGCCGTTCTGCACGGCGGTGGCAACCAGGGCCCTCCCCGCGCTGTCGGAGAAGCCCGTCTTGACCCCGTCCGCGCCCGGGTACCCCAGGATGGGATTGACGTTGAAGATCGTGTAGGAGATGTTGCTCTCCCGGATGTCGTAGTGCCTGGTCTCCACCACCTGCCGGAACAGCGGGTACTGCATGGCGTAGCGAGCCATGGTCACCATGTCGGCCGGACAGGAGTAGTGGTCGGACTGATCCAGCCCGTGGGGATTGGCGAAGTGGGTGCAGCGCAACCCGAGCCATTGGGCCTTGTCGTTCATCATCTTGACGAACTTGGCGTCGCTCCCGGCCACGTAGCGGGCGATGGCCAGGGCGGCGTCGTTTCCGGAGGGGAGTATCAGTCCGTACAGCAGATCCTCGAAGGTAACGTCGAACCAGGGCTCCAGCCCCATCAGGCTGCTCCCTTCCATGGAGCTGGCGTCCACGTCAATCTTCACGTGGTCGGAGAGATTCCCGTGTTCGATCGCCAGGATAGCCGTCATGATCTTGGTCAGACTGGCCGGCGCCACCGGCTGGTAGCCGTTTCGATGGAACAGCACGGCGCCCGACTCGCCGTCCACCACGATGACGTGGTCGGTGGTGGGATCGGGATCGGGAGTACCGGGCTTCCGCACCGGAGCCGGGCCGTGGTCCACCACCCGGGGCATGACGGCCGTCGACAGGGGCCGAATGTCGGGATCAGGGGTGGGCACCGGCGTCGGTGTGGGCTGTGGTTGAGGTGGGGCTATCTGCTCCAAAGGTCTGGCTATGGCCGGCCCGCTCGGCTGCTCGGTGGGGGCGCTGGATGCCGGCGGCAGGCCGTTGCTCATGCCCACCGTGCGGGAAACCAGCACCACCACGACGGCCGCTGCCAGAACTGCGGCCAGCAGCGTCCATCGACCTCCGGGAATCCCGGAGGGGACTCTCTTAGGACGGCGTGGTCGCGGTTCTGGATCGGGCCGTCCGAGTTGTGACTCCGGGGTACGCGGTTCCTGCATCGGGTACTCCTTACTGGTAGATTACCACTGAAGGAACCGGAGTAATATCCATCACCTGTCGGGGCGTGAACATGTTGGGATCCTGGTCGTAGAACAGCTTGATGCCTGAGAACTCCAGTTGCCCCTGGTTCATGATCATGTTCCAGGTATCGTTCTTCAGCCACTGAGCCCCAAAGCCGTCCATGTCCAGCACCAGGTCCACCACCGGGCTGCTCCCTATGTTCTCCTTGTCGGGCACCATGTTCATGGTGAACTGGTGGACGATCAGCACCTTGGGGGGCAAGCCGTTCTGCTGGATCAGGTTGGTCAGGTAGTCGAGGGCGTAGTTGACCTCGTCGGAGTTCGTATGTCCGATCTCCTCCCCCGGCGTTTGACCAGGCCACATGTCGAACTCCGGATCCAGGGCCAGATAGACGTCCGGCTGCTCCAGCCACGGTCGCAGGTAAGCCAGCTCGTCCTGGACCGTGCTGTGGCCGGGCTGGACGTCCAGCACCAGCTTGAAGCCGTTAGCCCGCGCTTGCTGCAACATGCTGTCGATCATCTCTTCGGACGCTCTCAGGCGCCACTTGCCGTCGGCTCCGGCGCTGCCCTGGGCCACGACCGCGATCAACTCGTAGGCGGGCAAGACGTTCTTCGTGGTCAGTTCGGCGTAGGCATTGGCCTGACGGCTAAGTCTCGCTGCCAGGTCGCTCCCCGAGAACTGCCCCAGCACGCCCATCCTGGCGTCGTTGGGGTTTCCGTACCAGGTTACCAAGAGGTTGTTGGCCAGCACCGATTGCGTGGCCGGCGAAGAGCTGGGTTCCGTCGGCCAGGCATAGGCCGGCGGCGCAACAAGGGAAAAGAGCATGGCCACGGAGATTGCCGCAACCCATCGAGAGATCCTCTTCTGCATCGGATATCCACCCCGCATGTTGTCTCTGAACGAAACGTGGGCGATGAGGCCGGCCAACGGCCGGCCTCGTGCCATACCGGCTAAGAAGGAAGAGCAGGGTGAGTGCCACGGCCGATGCAGGTGGCTACTCACCGTAGTAGCCGTAGACCATCTGGGAGATCCTGGCCGCGGCCTCGATCTCCTCGTCTGGATCGCCCGACTGGCTCATCACCACGATGACGTAGCGACCTCCGGCACCATGGACGATGCCGCCGTCGTTACGCACCCCCTCCAACTCTCCCGTCTTGTGAGCTACTTCGACGCCGCCCGGCAGCAGCGCCGGGAGACGGTCGTTCGCGGTCTGCTGGAGCAGCAGATCGATCATCTGCTGGCTGGCCCATGAGCTAGCCAGCGATCTGTTGGCCAGCAACCGGAAGAAGTGAGCCATATCGTTTGGCGTGCTCCAGAAGTCCTGGCCATCCAGATAGGTGCTGGGCATCCCCAACTCGCCGGCGGCTGAGGCCACCACGCCCCAGCCTCCCACCGCTCGGGTCAGGGCGAAGGCAGAGGTGTTGCTGCTGACGGTGATCATGTCGTTCAAGGCACCGGCCACCGTCACAGTGTCGCCGGGGGAGAGTCCCATACTGTCTTCCTGGATCACATCTCTATCCTGAATGGTCAGGGTGTCGTCCATGGAGAGACTCCCCTGGTCGATGGCCTCGAAGACCCGATACATTACCAGCACCTTGTACATGCTGGCCGTGGGGAACTCTGTATCGGCGTTCACGAAGGCAGCCCGGCCGTCGTTCAGATTCACTGCGGCGACACCGTAGCTGGCACTCAACCCGGACAGATAGCTCTCGATACTGCCTTCCAGCGTTGCATCGTCAGCCAGCGCGGGGCTTTGGGCTTGGGCCACGCCTGGGGCCATTGCGGCCAACAGCAAAATGGACAGCGCCATGGCAGGCACCAACTTCTTCAGGCTAGCGACCATAGTTGTTCCGCTCCTTTGCGGTCGTGGACGGTAGAGCAGTCGCTCTACCGTCCACGATCAATAGTTGCCAGGTCGCTGGCCTGACGCAGGATCAATACCCGGTTATCGTTGTGCGGGAGTGCCTCCGGGAGGCACAGGTGGCGACGCCTGGACCAGCGCGGTAGGCGTCGGCGGCACAGGCTGAGTCGGTGTCGCGGGCGCCGGTGTCGCTTGCGGAGCCGGTTGAGATTGGGAGGAGGGCGCCGTCTGGACGAGGCGAGGGTTCGGGATCGGCTGCAGGTCCGCTCCGGTGGACGAGACCGTTTGCCCCAGAGGGTTTCCCTGCCGGACCGCGACCCCGCTGAAGCTGGGAGCGTTCTCGATCGGAAGGCCAGGGATCGCTGCGTACTGGGCAGGGGTGTAGCCCGTGGGCCATACCTCGGTCAGGACATTCTTGCAGTCGGGACCCGCGGGTTGCCCGGTATCCTGGCAGATCTTGTACTCTTTGATGCCCGGAGGCGGGGTGAACTGGTACACGGGGGTGCCCAGGTGCACGTCCTCCATGAAGGAGTGCCAGACGCGGCCCGCCCCAAGGGATCCCAGCACCTCCTTCATCGGCTTGTCGTCGGTGTTGCCCACCCAGACCCCTGTCGCCAGGTCCGGCGTGTAGCCAATCTGCCAGGAGTCCTTGTAGTCGTCGGTGGAACCGGTCTTGGCTGCGTCGGGCCGGCTGAGCAACAGCGGGCTGTTAGGCCCCTGGAGCGGCGTGCGGGCCCAGTTGTCGGACAGGATGCTGGTGATCATGTATGCCTGGACCGGGCTGACCACCTGCCGCCCCTGGGTAGGCTGGTACTGCTCCAGGACGTTTCCCTGCCAGTCCTCTATCTTAAGGATGGCTATCGGCGCATGGTAGACGCCGTAGTTGTCCAGGGCGGCGTAGGCTCCCACCATGTTGAGCAGGCTCACCGACCCTGCCCCGAGACCCAGGCTGAGCCCATACTGCTCCGGGTGGTCGAATTGAATCCCCAACTCGCCGGCCACCTTGAGGAAAGCCGGTATGGTGTCGAACATCAGCGTCTTGATGGCCGGGATGTTCTTGGAGTTGGCCAGGGCGTATCGCACCGTCATCGGCCCGTCGAACTTGTAGTCG
Organism: Chloroflexota bacterium; assembly: GCA_021806765.1. Next base: position 4,390 of record JAJZQR010000131.1, read on the forward strand.
AAGTTGTGGGGCTCGTAGGGCGGCAGATAGGGCTGGGTGTTGGGGAAAGCTGTCGGGTTGTCCGTGATGACGGTCTCCGGTCCCCAACCCTTCATTAAGGCCGTGACGTACTCGATGGGCTTGATGGTGGAGCCCGGCTGCCTGGGGGAGGTGGCCATGTTCACCTCGCCCGCGATGCTGTCGTCGTAGTAGTCCCGGCTACCCACCATAGCCAGGATCTGGCCCGTCCTGGGGTCGATGGCCACCAGTGCGGCGTTGTTGGCGTCCTGGAGTCGCAGGTTCACCATGTGGGCCTGGATTGCCTGTTCGGCGATCCTGTTCATCCGCAGATCCAGAGTGGTAGTGACCCTCAGCCCCTGCTGGTAAACCACGTCCGGACCGTACTGCTGTTCCAGCAACTGCTTGACGTACATGACGAAATGAGGCGCCTCAAAGGGGACGTCCACGTTGGCTTTCAGGTCGAGCTTCTCCACCCTGGCCTGGGCGGCCTGTTGCTGGGTGATGTAACCCTGCTCCACCATGCGATCCAGGACGTGGCTCTGGCGTTCCCTGGCGGCATCCAGGTGGACCAGAGGGTCGTAGGCGCTGGGGGCCTGGGGCAGTCCTGCCAGCATGGCCGCTTCGGCGATGTCCAGCTCATTGGCGTGTTTGCCGAAGTAGGTCTCTGCCGCTGCCTCGACCCCATACGAAAGGTGCCCGTAGTAGACCTGGTTCAGATACATCTGCAAGATGTCGTTCTTGGAGAAGGCTCGGGTGATCCGGAAGGCGAGGACCGCTTCCTGGATCTTCCGGACATAGCTCTTCTGCGTCCGCTCTTGCTGGTCGATCAGGACGTTCTTTGCCAGCTGTTGAGTGATGGTGCTGGCCCCCTGGGCGAGTTGGCCCTGGATCGTGTCCTGGACCGCGGCCCGGATGATCCCTACCGGATCGACTCCCGGATCGGAGTAGAAGTTCTTGTCCTCGGTGGCGATGGTGGCGTCGATCAGATTGGGAGAGGTGTCCTGCAGTTGGACGGGAAACCGGCGGCCGCCGTTCTTGTCGTCGATCTCGTAGAGAAGGTTGCCGTTTCGGTCCAGGATCTGGGTCGTCTTGAAGGAGAGCCCCAGAGAGAGGTCGCTGACGGGTGGCAGCTCCGCGGCATATGCGGCGAAGGCGGCGGCGGCTTCCTCGAAGAGCGCTACCGCGAGCACGCCCACCACCGTCGCCAGGACCAGTAGAAAGAACTTCAGGCTGAAGGGGCTTTGGGGGTCGTTGCCCTGCCTCCTCGAGTGGGTGCGATCCAGGTACCTGGAGGCAAGGCCCCGAGCTTTGGTCAGATCGCTCCTCCGCCCCGCGTGATAGCCAGGGTTGTTCTGTGCCATAGTCCCGCTTTCCAGTTCAGTATGGCCGGCAGCATAAGCTCAACCTGCCGGCCGCGTCCTTACACCCGCCTCAAGATAGTCTTAAGGGAAGCTTATGGCATTCTCCTTGCACTTGTTGCTGGCGGCCAACCACCAAGAGAGTGAGGTGGGGCGATGAGTATCCCTCCCAGACCGTCTGATTCCCGCGACCGGCGAAGGGGTGGCAACCAGCCGGAAACGCAACCTCCCAGGTCTACCCTGCCTGCTTGGGCATGGTGGATAGGGTTGCTGGTCATCCTGCTCTGGAACGTCTACACCTTCCTGGTGCCGAAGCCGTCCGGCGCGGCAACCCTTTCCTACTCGGCCTTCCTCGATCAGGTTCGTGCGGGCAGCGTGGCCAGCGTGACCATGAACGGCCAGAACATCGATGGCACTTTCAAGAAAGCAGAAACCTTGCCTGCGGAGGCGGTTGCCTCCGGGGCCTCCGGTAGCGGAGCGGCGCCCGCGGCCACGACGGCGGCACAGCCGGTCAGCTACACCCGCTTCACTACTGTGATACCGCTGCAGGGCGACAACAGCCTCCTTCCCCTTCTGGAGCAACAGGGGGTGGTCATCTCAGCTAAGGACAGCAGCGGGGGGTCGTGGCTGGCGGACCTGGCGGTCAACCTGCTGCCTATGGTCCTACTTTTTGGGATGCTCTACATGATGGGCCGCCAGAGTCAGCGGGGAGCGCAGAGCATCTTCGGCTTCGCCGGTAGCCGCGCCCGCCTGTACAACCAGGAGCGGCCGGGCGTGACCTTCGCCGACGTGGCAGGCGAAGAGGAGGCCAAGAAGGAGTTGCAGGAGGTGGTTGACTTCCTGAAGCATCCCGAGCGCTACCGGGCCCTGGGTGCCCGGCTCCCCCGAGGTGTGCTGCTGATTGGCCCGCCCGGCACGGGGAAGACCCTCCTGGCCAGGGCCGTGGCCGGCGAGGCCGGTGCCCCCTTCTTCAGCATCTCTGCCTCGGAGTTCGTCGAGATGTTCGTGGGTGTGGGCGCCAGCCGGGTTCGCGATCTCTTCGACAAGGCGAAGAAAGCCGCGCCCTCCATCGTCTTCGTGGACGAAATCGACGCCGTTGGCCGCCAGCGGGGGGCCGGTTTGGGCGGCGGGAACGACGAACGGGAGCAAACCCTCAACCAGTTGCTGGTGGAGATGGATGGCTTCGACGATCAAACCAACGTCATCATCATCGCGGCCACCAACCGGCCGGACGTACTCGACCCTGCTTTGCTTCGCCCCGGCCGATTCGACCGCCAGGTCACGGTGGGTCTACCCGATCGGGCAGGTCGGGAGGCCATCCTCAAGATCCACACCCGCCCCTTGCGGCTCGGCTCCGGCGTAAAGCTGGATCTCTTGTCCCGCCGCACCCCGGGTTTCTCGGGCGCGGATCTGGCCAACCTGGCCAACGAGGCGGCGCTAACGGCCGCTCGCCGAGGTGGCCTGGAGGTCACCATGGAAGACTTCGAGGAGGCGATGGACAAGATCGTGCTGGGAACCCGACAGGCCGGCCTCCAGAGCGAGGAGGAGCGGCGGCTGGTTGCCTACCACGAGTCGGGTCACGCCCTGGTCGCCCGCCTGACCCCCGGTACTGACCCGGTCAACAAGATCACCATCATTCCCCACGGCCGGGCCCTGGGGGTGACCGAGCAGTTCTCGGAGGAGGATCGCCACAACTATCCCAGGGATTACCTGCTGGGAAGGCTTGCGGTCTTGATGGGAGGGCGCACCGCCGAGGAGCTGGTTTTTGCCCAGCCGACGACGGGCGCGGAAAGCGATCTGAAGCAGGCCACTGACCTGGCCCGGCGTATGGTGGGGCTGTGGGGCATGAGCGAAGAGCTGGGACCGATATGGTATGGGGCCGGCGAGAGACACCCCTTCCTGGGAAGGGAACTGGCGGAGCCTCGGGAGTATGCGGAGGCGACGGCAGCTCAGTTGGATGGGGCTGTTCGCTCCCTGATCGACAAGGCCCACCTTCAGGCCCAAGGGATACTGAAGCGTCACCGGTCGCTGCTGGACGCCCTGGCAGGCGAGTTGTTGGTCCACGAGACACTGGACGCGGAGCAATTGGAGGCGCTGCTCCAGAGGTTCGGCGCGACCGGTGGCGCGACGGAGGAGTGGGTGGATGATACCGGTAGCCGGCAGGAGGTGAGTGGCCATCCATGAGACAGCTGCGCTATCTGGGAGTAGTAGCGGCCGTCGTGCTGCTGTTGGGGGTCGGCCTCGGAGCAGGGGTTGCCCTGGATCGGACGGACCTCCTGCCCGGTGCCGTTCGTTGCGAGCCGACGTCGGTGGCTCCTACCTTCTCCGTATTCTGGCAGGCCTGGGACCTGGTGGAGCAACACTACGTCGATCAGAAGGCGCTGGATCCCCAGCAGATGACCTACGGGGCCATCGAGGGCATGCTGGATTCCCTGGGCGACACGGGTCATACGCGATTTCTCGCCCCCGAGACCCTGAAGCAGGAGCAGGATTCCCTGTCGGGCCATCTGGAGGGGATTGGTGCCGAGATCTCCATCCGCAGCGGCCAGCCCACCATTGTGGCTCCCCTGCCGGGCTCGCCGGCCCAGAAGGCTGGAGTGCGCCCCGACGACGTCATCGTGAAGGTGGACGGCAAGGACGTGTCGAACCTCACCCTGGACCAAGTGGTGAACCTGGTGCGGGGACCGGCCGGCAGCTCTGTGACCCTGACAGTCATCCACAAAGGTGACACGAGTCTGACCGACATCACGGTGACGCGAGCCAGCATCAGCGTCCCCAACGTCACATGGGCGCTGCTGCCTGGTACCACCGTCGCTCACCTGCTGGTCGCCCAGTTCGCCGAGAACTGCACCAATGATCTGGTCTCAGCGGTCAAAGATGCTCAGGCGAAGGGCGCGAACGCTTTCGTCCTGGATCTGCGCAACAACCCCGGTGGGCTGAGGGACGAGGCCATAGGGGTGGCCAGTCAGTTCTTGAATGGCGGGAACGTGCTGATAGAGCAGGATGCCCAGGGGCATCAGACCACCTATGCCGTGAAGCCGGGGGGTGTGGCGACAGACGTGCCGCTGGTGGTACTGATCAACGAGGGCACAGCCAGTTCGGCTGAGATAGTGGCCGGCGCCGTCCAGGACCAGCACCGTGCCTCGTTGGTGGGGGCCACCACCTTCGGCACCGGCACAGTGCTGAGCCTCTTCAACCTGAGCGATGGATCGGCCATGTTCCTGGGGACGGAGGAATGGTTCACGCCCAGCGGCCGGCAAATCTGGCACCATGGTATCTCGCCGGACATTCCGGTGACGCTGCCCAACGGTGCGGTTCCCCTGACCCCCTACGAGGAGAACTCGATGACTCCACAACAGCTACAGTCCAGCCAGGACACTCAACTGCTGCGGGCGCTCCAGGAGGTGACCCAGGGCCACTAAGCAGCTGGCCCCAGATAGTCTGCCCTTCGTCACCCCCGCGAAAGCGGGGGTCCAGGACACCACCGCGGGAGGACCCTGGATGCCCGCATTCGCGGGCATGACGACGGATTGTGCACGCGATCCCCCAGATCCCGCCAAGCGCTGCGCCCTGGACCCGCTTTCTTTAGTCACAGACCACTAGCGATTGATATCTTGGTTCCGCTTGGCCATCACCTCTCTCCAGGAATATACGAAGGCGGGAATGGCGACAACCAGCATGAACGCCCCGATCAGGACGTAGCCCGCATCCACCGGCAGGTAACGGTCGAGGCCCAGGAGAATCGCTCCGCCGAAGGCGACGAAGAGCAGTCCTCCGAAGAAGAGGGTTCTTCCCCCAGTCTGCGCTCCAACGCGCTTGATCTCCTGCTCCGTCAGGGCTCGGGTCCAACGGAGGGACGCACCAAACAGGGCGCCGACCGCTATTAGGGTTACCATCGTTCCGAGCCCGAAGAGGAGCCCGGGGAGGAACCCCAGCCAGGGGCTGGTCATTGAGGGGGCGGCCACGGTGTTGACGAAGAGGGAGAAGCCGCCGAAACCGAAGCCGGCGATGAAACCGTGGATGATGGTCCAGTGGACTGGGGGCGTCGTCGGAGGCTCGTCGTGGCTGGCGTGTTCTCGGGCGACCACCTGTCTGGAGGTCTCCATCTCTCCGGCCTCTTCGTGGTGGTGACCCAGGAGATGGAGGTGGACGTAACGGCCTTGCCGGAGGACGATTGCACCGGCGATTGCCATGGCGATGCCCACGATGACGTAGATGATCCCGTTGATGGTGGGGGAGAGCAAGAAGGGTGCTAGGGCCAGATAGGCCAGTTCCGAGAGCAGGGTGCGCTGGAAGGTAAAGGCGGCGGAGAAGAAAAGGGCTGCCTTCATCCCCTCCCTCCCGCTGGCCCCGCCGATGGCGTAGCTGAAGGTGATGGGCCAAGTGTGCTCGTCGGGCAGAATCCCGTGCAGCAACCCGAACAGGAACGAGTAGGCCAGCGCCGCCGGAACAGGCATCGAAAACCTCGGTCTCGGTCTCTCGGGATGGTTTGCGCAACAACAGGACCAGGAGCGGGGCGGCGTCGTCCAGTTCCAGCCCCACGCAGCCGTGGCTGCCTGTGCTGGTGCCAAAGGCATCGGCTGAAGACCAGTAGTTGTAGTGGAGTGCTGCTCCACCACCCGTGAAGTATTGGGTGTAGAGCACCCCCAGGATCCCCAGCGCCTTACCGTCATTAGTGACGTGGCGGTCAGGCGGCTGCCTTCAGACTCTGCAGAGCCGCGAAGGCCGCCTGGGGCACCTCGAGGGTCGGTTGCCTGCCCTCCAGGGCCGCCAGCACCGGTGCCACCACCTCATGGAAGCCCTGCTCGGCCAGACACCGTAGCACGTAGTGGGCCCCCTGACGCAGCCAGACGGAATCAGACCTCTCCATGAGGGCTCGCAGCAGTGGCTTGAGCCCTTCCCGTTTCAGAGCGGTCAACCCTCTGGCGGCTACCCATCGCACGCCTGCCCGCTCGTCTTCCAGGGCCTTCACCAGCGCACCGGCCGCTGCGGGATGGCCGATTTCGGCCAGAGCCTTGGCCGCTTCCCAACGTACCTGGCCTCGGTGGTCTCCTATCGCCTCAATCAGAGGATCCACCGCTTCTCGACCCAGGGATACCAGTTGCTCTCGGGCGTGCAGTCGCACCAACCCATCGTGGCTGGACAGATCGTCCATCAACAACGGTATCACTTCGGGATCTATATTGAACCTGGCAGCCTGCTGCCTGCGATCTGCTCGAGCTTGTGACGAACTCATAACACGTTCCTCTAAACGATAATTCCACCATTATGAATAATACACGAAGGTGCCACGAATCCTTATTCTTTGCGTAAGGGGACCTTAAGGTCAGATTAAGGTGATCGTCGTGGACCGTGCCTCGGACTATTGGGGTTTGAGGGGGAAGCGCAGGAGGAATTGGGCGCCGTCGCGTCCGGTGTTCTCCAGTTGGAGTTCGCCCTCGTGGGCGAGAACCAGGTCCCGGGCGATGGCCAACCCCAACCCCATACCCTGGGGGAATCGCCCCGCCTGGCTTCCGCGGAAGAAGGGTGTGAAGATGCGAGACTGCTCCCGGGGCGGGATGCCTGGTCCCGTATCGCTCACCCTGATCCAGGCCGATCCCTGATCGAAGCCGGCGGTGATCGAGACGGTCCCGCCGGACGGGGTGTACTTGATGGCGTTGCTGAGCAGGTTGCCCACGGCCTGAGCCAGGCGATCCGGGTCGACCTCCGCCTCGGGCAGTTGATCGGGCAGGGTGAGTTGCCAGTCCAAGCCCTTCCCGTGGGCGGCCTCTCTCCAGGGTGCCAGGGTTCGGCGCAGCCATTCCCGCAGGTCGACCTCTTGCCGGACCAGGCTGGGTGGTTCGAGGATCCGGTCGCGAAGTTGAGCCAGGTTGTCCACCAACCGCTGAAGCCGGACTACTTCCTCTTGCATGCCGGCCAGCAACTCCTGCCGGAGAGCGGTGTCCTCGCCTGCGCCCCGCTGAAGGGCCTGAAGGGCGGACAGCAGGGCGCCCATGGGGCGGGCTAGTTCGTGGACCAGGTTGGCCAACAGTTGGCGGCGAGTCTTCTCGAGGGTCTGCAGTCGCTCCAACAGGGTATTGAAAGCCCTGGCCAGAAGCAGGATCTCCTCGGGTCCCTGCTCGGGGATCGGTACCGGTTGCTGTCCGCCGGCCAGCCGTCCGACGGCTCGGGTTACCTGTCCCAGCGGGCGGCTGAGGTTGAGGGCCAGGGCCCACCCCAGCCCTGCCCCGAGAAGGACTCCCGCGGTGAGCACCCCCGCGATCAGGTAGCGGAGACGCAGAAACCACTCGTATACCGTGGACAGCCGGTGGGTAAGCCGGACGATGCCCAGTAGGTGGCCTTCGCCGTCTTGGACCGGCACCAACACGTCCGCTACCTCTGCCTGCTGGTCTCGGCTATAGGCGGTGCGCGTCGTTACTGACCCGGTGCTTCCCCGGGGCAAGGGCGGGATATCCAGTTGCTGTCCCACCCTGGACGCATCTGTCGGGTCGCTGGAAGCGAGCAGGTGGCCGCCGGGATCCAGCAGCATGACCCGAGCCGCCATATTGGGCGCGATCTGGGCCACCAGTTGCTGAGCCGTGGGGGGACTGTCCCACAAGCCGTGTCGATTGCCGGCCAGTTGGGCCACCAGGAAAGCCTCGGCCTTCATCTCGCCCGAGAGGTTGGTCAGCAGCACCTGGGTTTCCAGGATGTAGACGAGGGCCAGCCCCATCAGAGGGCTGATCACCATGAGGGGCAGAACGTGACTGAGAACCAGACGGCGGCGCAGGGTCCGTAGCATCAGTCCCCCTGGGGCTCCAGTTTGTAGCCGACGCCCCGAACGGTCAGGAGACGGCGAGGTTGATGGGGATCCTTCTCCAACCTTTCTCGCAGCCAACGGATGTGTACGTACACTACCTCCGGTTGACCCTCGTACTCGGCCCCCCAAACGCGGGTGAGCAGGTCGTCCACGGAAACCACCCGTCCTGCCTGCAGGGCCAGGGTATGAAGCAGATCGAACTGGCGCGGTGGCAGATCCAGAGGTTCCCCGCCGAGGGTGACCGAGTGGGCTTCTGGATCGATGGCCAGATCTCCCACTACCAGAGGAGCCGGATTCGGAGCATCCCCGCCCAGAGGGTGAGCCCGCCGCAGCACTGCCTTGATGCGGGCCAGCAACACGTCCAGATCGAAGGGCTTGGTGACGTAGTCGTCTCCACCCATCTCCAGTCCGAGCACCTGGTCCAACTCCCGCCGCCGCGCAGTCAGGAAGATGACTGGGACGCCGAGGTGCTCGCGGAAGCGGCCAAGGGCCTCCAGCCCGTCCATGCCGGGGAGCCCTATGTCCAGCAGCACCAGGTCGGGCAACTCTCGTCGTGCCAGCGCGAGGGCATCCTCCGCGCTGGATGCCGCGCTCACGGCGTAACCTGCCCGTTCTAGATTGAAAGACAGGCTGCGCCGAAGCAGCGCGTCGTCGTCTACCAGCAGTAACCTCTTCGCCATCCTATCGGCTCCTGGCTCGAATGTTCGCTGTGCCCAGGCCGAGAATTGGCATGGGATGTGCCACAATCACATGGCTGGGCTGTATGCAGTGTCCTAAGGAGAAATCATACATGATTGCCAACCCAAGGCGCCTTGCCGCGTCTCTCGTCTTTGTTGCGGCCGTCGGTTTCGGCACGGTATCGTGCAGCTTCCTTAGCTCCCAGGCCGCGCAACTCACGGGCCAGCGGGCGGCTGCCACTCCTACATCCTCTTCCGTTGCCTCAGTTCAGGGGACAGGGGGCCAGTCGACTTCGCCCGCGCCTCTCTCTCAACCTGCGGATTTCGCCTCAGCAGTGCAACGAGTGGCCGAGAAGGTGAAGCCTGCCGTAGTTCAGATCACCTCGCAGCAACAGTCCCTCGGGGGCTTCGAGCAGGCGGTGCCCCAGACCGGCGTGGGCTCCGGCGTCATCTACGACTCCGCCGGTTACATCGTGACCAATAACCACGTGGTGACGGGGGCCCAAACCCTGACGGTAGCTCTCACCGATGGGCGTTCCTTCGATGCCAGACTGGTGGGCGGGGATTCCCAGACCGACCTGGCGGTGCTGAAGATCGACGGCAGCAATCTGCCGGTAGCCCAGTTGGGCGACTCCAGCCAGCTGGGTGTGGGTGACTGGGTAGTGGCGATCGGAAACGCGCTGGCCCTGCCTGG
>JAJZQR010000132.1 GCA_021806765.1 Chloroflexota bacterium
CCACGACCACTCCCCCACCTCGAAAAACTCCCGCCAACCCCAATCCAGCGTGCCCAAGCCCCCTCTCCTGGCAACATCCCCCTACTCTCTCCTCGATCCCCTTCTCCCACCCGCTGCGTAAGCCCCAGGTGTCGAAGCGTTGACAACCCGCCGAGCCCACCCTAGAATGGGGGTGAATTGAGGATATAACATTATGCTGTTATGCCCTACTCGCAGGTTTGGGTAGACCGCTTTCGCCGGTCGCGTTTCCTCCGACCGGGAGAGGGTAGCCAGACACCCCACCCGACATCGACCATAGCCACCCGCTTGGACGCCCTAACGGCCATACAGACAGCCATCGTGGCTGCAGCCCAGGGAGGACACGGATGGACCCTATTCGCTACGGTATCATCGGAGTCGGCGCCGTAACCCTGCGGGCTCACCTTCCCGCCCTCAACATGATGGACGACGTCGAGGTCGTCGCCCTCTGCAACCCATCCAGGGCCAAAGCAGAGCAGGGCGCGGCCCTCTGCCGCCGCAGGCCCGACCTGCTGGAGGACTACCGGGAGCTTCTGGCCCGGTCCGACATCGACGCCGTCGTCATCGCCAGCCCCAACCATACTCATCGAGAGATCACCCTGGCCGCCCTCGCCGCAGGGAAGCAGGTCCTCTGCGAGAAGCCGATGGCCACCACCGAGGAGGACTGCAGGGCCGTGCACGCGGCGGCCCGCGAATCCAGTACGGTCCTCCAGTACGGGATGGAGTTGCGCTACTCCGACTTCTACCGGAAGATGGCCGATATCGTCCACAGCGGCCAGATCGGGCAACTCCGGATGCTGTTCTGCAAGGAGTTCCGCTGGCCGATGCTCTCCGGGTCCGGGGGATGGCGCATCGATCCGGGCCGCTCCGGAGGCGCCCTGTTGGAGAAGAACTGCCACCACTTCGACCTGTTCAACTGGTTCGCCGACTCCCAACCCCTACGGGTCACGGCCATGGGCGGGAACGACGTGAACCCGGACGGGCAGATCGACAACGCCTGGGTGGTGGTGGAGTACGCCAATGGGGTTCGCGCCTGCCTGGCCCTCTGCCTCTTCTCTCCCTACGGCAACGACCTGGAGGTCAGCGCCATCGGGGATCGGGGCAAGGTGGAGTCCTTCGCCTTCGACCAGATCTTACGACAGTGGGGTGCCGACAGGCCGGACAACACCGAATACCACGTGGCCTTCGATCCCCTCTTCGGCGACATCCGGCAGGAGATGCGGGAGAAGGAGCGCTCCATTCTGTGGGAGCGCAGCATGATCTATCGAGAGCATCGAGCCTTCATCGAGTCCATCCAAACCGGCAAGCAGCCCGTTGCCAGCGTCGATGCGGCCCTCCAGAGCGCCCTGGTGCCCCTGGCAGCCCAGAGGGCCATGGAGACGGGCGAGGTGGTCCAACTCAGTCAAGGTAGGTGATAGCATGGCGGTAGCATCGAGCCGAGTCCCCCGGGCCAAGAGGAAGCGGCAGGAAGAGGGCTTTCTCCCTTCCCACAAACGGGCCATCATCAGTGTTGCTTCCCTGCTCACCCTCTTCGCCGTATACGCCGTGGTGAGCAACTCCGGTCGGATCAACCCCACTCTCTTTCCGCCTCCCCAGGCAGTTGTTTCGGCTGCCGTCACCCTCTGGACCGAGGAGAACCTGCCCCTGGACATCCTGACCAGCCTGATGCGGGTGCTCAGCGGCTACACCATCGGGGTCACCGTGGCCATCTTCCTGGGGGCTCTCATGGGATGGTTCTGGCTCGCGGACGCCATCTTCGACCCCATAGTGGAGCTGATCCGTCCCGTCCCGCCCCTGGCCTACATCCCGTTGATGATCCTCTGGTTTGGGATCGACGAGACCCCGAAGATCCTGGTGATAACCCTGGGCGCCTTCGTCAGCTGCATCATCAACGTCGTCGCCGGCGTCAGGAACACCCCCCTGGTCTACATCGAGGCGGCCCGAACCATGGGGGCCAAGGACAGGCACCTCTTCTTCACCATCGCCCTGCCGGCGGCCCTACCCTACATCCTCACCGGCATGCGGGTGGCCCTCGCCACCAGTTGGGCCATCCTGGTGGCCTCCGAGTTGATCGCCGCCCAGCGAGGCCTCGGTTTCATGATGACCAACGCCCGCCGCTTCGTGCGGACCGACTCCATCATCGTCGGCATCATCTGCATCGGCCTCCTGGCCTTCGTCATGGATCGCGCCATTCGCTACCTCAACCAGCGCATGACCGGCTGGATGGAACGCCGGGAGGGATGAGAAGAGATGTCTACCGATAGCGCTCTGGCCAAGATCGAGTGCCAGCACATATCCCACATCTTCGAGACGGGCGATGACCAGGGCACCGTGGCCCTGCAGGACATCTCGCTGCAGGTGCAAGACTGCGAGTTTCTCTGCCTGCTGGGCCCCAGCGGCTGCGGCAAGACCACCATGCTCCGGATCATCGCCGGGCTGGTGGACCCGACGGAGGGGATGGTGCTGCTGGATGGCCAGCCCAGCATGGGGCCCGACGCCAACAAGGGGATGGTATTCCAGCGGGATGCCACCTTCCCGTGGCTAACCGTCGAGCAGAACGTGGAATACGGCCTCAAGCTCCACGGATACAGCCGAACCGAGCGGCAGTTCATCATCCGGAAGTACATCCAGCTGGTGGGACTCACCGGCTTCGAGAAGGCCTACCCCAAGGAGCTTTCCGGTGGCATGAGGAAACGGGTCGACATCGCCCGCACCTATGCCTACAACCCCAAGGTGCTGCTGATGGACGAGCCCTTCGGCTCCCTGGACCTCTTCACCAAGACCCGGATGCAGGCGGAACTGCTGGATCTGTGGAGCCAGGAGCGCAAGACCGTCGTCTTCGTCACCCACGACCTGGACGAGGCGATCTTCCTGGCCGATCGGGTAGCGGTGATGAGCAAGAGGCCCGGGCGGATACGGGAGATGTTCGAGATCCCGCTGCCGCGCCCCCGCAACGTCGACATGAAGGTCTCCGAGGAGTTCGGCGCCATTCGGCGGCAACTCTGGGAGCAATTCGAGGAGGAGTTCGGGGTGATGCAGGCGACCGGGGAGGTTGGGCGCTAAGACAGGCAAGAACGCACCAAGGAGGTGGATCAGACAGCTAGCACACCGACGCCTGGGAATTCTCAACCGACCTTGTGGATCTTACTGGACTTGCTCTATCCGACGAGTAGTCAAAGACAAAGGAGTTTCGGCATGAGAAGCACTGTCTACAGGCGACCTTTCCTGTTGGTACTGGCCCTGCTGCTGGCGGTGGGATTGGTGGCGGCCTGCAGCAGCTCCGCCCCCGCACCGGCCCCCACGGCAAAACCCGCCGCTCCGGCCGCCGCGCCTACGAGCGCCCCCGCGGCGCCCGCGCAGGCAGCCCAACCCACCGCCGCTGCCCCCGCTCAGTTGACCAAGGTGCGGGTTGGCTGGGCCGTCGCTCCCCACATGGCACTGGAGGGCGTGGCCCTGGCGAAAGGATGGTTCAAGGAAGCCGGCCTGGACGTGGAACTGACCGCCTTCGACACCGGTGCGCCCCTCTTCGAGGCGATGGCCGCCGGCAAGCTGGACATGGGTATCACCGGCAGCACCCCCACCATCAGCGTGTCTGCTGCTCAGGCCCCGGCCATCTACTTCGTGGGCTCCCACGGCGAGTCCACCGGAGTGTTCACCATCGTCTCCCGCAAGAACATCAACTCCCCGGCCGACGTGAAGGGCAAGACCGGGATCACCGCCAAAGGCTCCGTGAACCACTACTTCCTGGACCTGATGCTGGACAAGTACGGTCTGACGGAGAAGGATCTCACACTGATCCACATGGATATGGCGGACGCCGTGACGGCCTTCGTGGCCAACCAGGGCGACTTCGCCTCCATCGGCACCGCCTTCTGGCCCCAGATCCTCTCCAAGGCCCAGGACTCCAAGATCCTGTTCACGGGCAATGACCTGTCCGCCTCGACCGGAAAGCAGATGAACGTCAGGATCTTCGAGGTTACCACGGCCAGCAAGGATTTCGCCGACAAGAACCCCGACGCAGTGACCAAGTTCGTGGACGTGCTGTACAACAAGACCCACAGGTATTTCAACGACCCCGCCACCAAGGCCCAGGCTCGGCAGGATCTGGCCAACTGGCTGAAGACCACCGTCAACTTCAACCAGTCGGTGGATGATCTGTCCAAGATGCTCGACCCGGTGAAGTACTACACGGCGGCGGAGCAGGTGAAGCTGTTCGAGGATGGCACCTTCAAGGCCAGCATGGAGGCTCAGGCCAAGTTCCTCACGGACAACAACCAGTTGAAGAAGACGATCCCCTTCGAGTCCTGGGCCAACCCCAAGTTCGTCCAGGCAGCGGCCAAGAAGTAATCCAGCTAACGCGACCCCGTGCAGGGGCGAAGCATTCGCCGCGGCGAATGCTTCGCCCCTACCGTACGACAAGGAGGTTCTATGATCGGCGCCGACCTAGTCGCTCAAACCCTGAAGGCCCACGGGGTCACCTTTCTGTCCGCGCTGGTGGGCAACGGGATAAACCCCGTCTTGCACTCGGCCCGGCAAGCAGGGCTCAGGGTAATCGATACCCGCAACGAGCAGACCGCCTCCTACATGGCAGAGGTTTATGGACGCTTCACCGGACGGGTGGGCGTCTGCGGGGTGAGCGCCTCCGTGGGCCACACCAACGCCCTCACCGGCTTGCTCAACGCCCGCTTCGACGGGGCCCCTGTGCTCCTCATCTCCGGTTCCGCCGAGCACGCCCTCAGCGACCGAGGGAAGTTCCAGGACTTCGATCAGGTCGCCACTGCGGCCGCCATATGCAAGTACGCCCGGCTGGTGGATCGGCCGGAGAAGATCCCTTTCTATCTCCACGAAGCCCTGGCCCACGCCACAAGCGGCCGGCCGGGCCCCGTGCACCTGACCATCCCCCAGGATATCCTGGAAGCCGAGGTTTCAGGCTTCCCCGCGGCCTCCCTCGGGTCCACCGACTGCGGGATCGTACAGCCCAACTGCCTCGGGAACCCCCGGTTGGTGGAGGAGGCGGCTGCCGCTATCGCCGGGGCCGAGCGTCCCCTCCTGATCGCCGGTAGCGGTGTCTACTACGCCCATGGGGAGGAGGTCCTTGCTCGCTTCGCGGCGCTGACCCAGATGCCCGTGATGGTCCCCATCTGGGATCGGGGCTCGATTCCCAACCGGATACCCCAGTTCATCGGGGTGATCGGCGCCGCTTCGGGCAGCTCCGACCTGTTGGCCGAAGCGGACCTGATCCTGCTGGCAGGCGCCCGGGTGGACTATCGCCTCGGCTACCTCCAGCCCCCCGCCGTCCGGCCCGATGCCCGGGTGATCCGCATCGACGTGGACCCCCTGGAGTTGCGGCAGGGGATCGATCCCCACATCGCCCTGCAGGGCGATCCCCGATCGGTGCTGGAGCAGCTTTCGGCGCAGTTGAGTGGCGCAGCCGCGCCGGCCCACGCCCTCTGGCTGGAGGAAGCCCATCGCCGGGACCGGGCCTTTCGGGAGCGCTGGCGGCCGGGGGCGTATCAGGCCAACGGGAAGGCGACGGGCTGGCACGTGGTGGAGGCACTCCGCCCCTTCGTCCAGGGAGACACCGTGCTGGTGACGGACGGCGGCAACATCGGCCAGTGGATGCACATGGCGCTGTGTGACCGCTACCCGGGCGATTGGATGACCTGCGGCGCCAGTGGGGTGGTGGGCTACGGCCTGGGCGGGGCCATGGCCGCCAGGCTGGCCTACCCCGACCGCCCCGTGATCCTGCTGTCGGGGGACGGTTCCATCGGCTTCAACCTGGCCGACCTGGAGAGCGCTACCCGCCACCGGCTGCCCTTCGTGATCGTCGTGGCCGACGACCAGGCGTGGGGGATCACCGCCTCCAATCAGTTGGAGCAGTACGGTCGGGAGGAGATGGTGGGCTGCTCTCTTGGCCCCATCCGCTTCGACCTGGCGGCTCAGGCCCTGGGGGCCCACGGGGTGCGGGTCGAGGATCCCCGGGAGATCGGCCCGGCCATCGAGCGGGGGCTATCGGCCGACCGACCGACCCTCATCCACGTCCCGATCGCCCACGGCGGCCCCGCGGACTGAGAGATCAAGTGGGGCGAAGCATTGGCCGCGGCCAAAGCTTCGCCCCACGGATCAGCCCTGCAGCAGCCTCCGGGCGTGCTCGATCGCCTGGGCTGCTGCCTCCTCGGCGGAGGGCAGCCGAAAGATCTCCATACTGAGGTAGCGGTCGTAGCCTATCGCCTTCAACTGGGAGACCACCGATTTCAGGTCGGTGTGCCCGAGACCCGGCGCCCGGCGGTTGCTGTCGGCCAGGTGGACGTTCAGCAGCCGCCCCTGGGCTTTAGCGACGGCGGCCTCCAGGGAAGGCTCCTCGATGTTCATGTGGAAGGTGTCCAGCAGCAGTCCCACGTTGGACCGGTCCGCCTCTGCTACGAACTCCAGGGCCTCGTCCGCGGTGTTGATGTAGTTGGTCTCGTAGCGGTTGAGGGGCTCGATCCCCAGCTGAACGCCCAGGTGGGCCGCGAAATCGGCGCACTCCTGGATGGCCTCCAGGAACCAGCCCCGCTGACGGCGCCGCAGGTCGGCATCATCGGCCAGACTGCCGCGGGTCCCGCCGATGTTGACGGAGGTCTGGAAGTAGGCCGCCAGGCGGACCCCCTCCTTGATCCGCTCCACGCAGTTGCGTCGCTTCTCGGCGTCGGGCTCGGTGAGGAGCCACCCATACCGATAGCTGCCCAGGCCGGGGCCGACGGCGCTGACGGCCAGTCCTCGGGTCCTGACCCCGTCGGCGATCCGCTCGAAGCCCACCTCCCGGGGATCCAGCACGAACAGCTCCACGGCGTCGTATCCCAGGGCGACCGCCCGGTCCATCCCTTCAAAGAGATCACCTACGAAGAGGAAAGGGGAGAAGGCGCCGGGCTTGTCGGCGACGGATGCGCTGATCTTCATAGCCTCACAACCTCGATGCCCCAGCTGTCCGCCAGGGCGATCATCTCGGCCGAGACGTCCCCGTAGCTCATCACCACGTGGTGCTCGAATCCCTTCTCCACCATCCCCTTGGCCGCCGCCACCGCGTCCCCCTCTAGACGGACCAGGGCGCTGGCTCCCATGGAGTACCTGGGCGGCTGGTCCAGCACCTCGCCCTTCATCACCAGCATCCGATAGCGCCCCCGCTGGTAGCTGAGGCGGGCCACCGTGACCGGGCCGGGCCTCGCCCCGAACCAGAGGGATAGGGCCAGCCGGCGGTTCGGCTGGTAGGCCGCCTCCACAGGCCGGTCCGGCGAGGCCAGGGAGGCGGGCTGGCCGCCGCAGTGCCACAGCACCCAGCCGTTCTGCTCCTCGTCGATGGCCACCACGTCGGCGATGAAGGTCGGCTCGCCGGTCAGGAGGTGCTGGGCCATCATGGTGACGGCGCCGTTGACGTCGGCCTCGCAGCCGGCCATGATCCCGTCGTCGGTCAGCTGGCCCACCGCCCCGCAAACGGCGTGGCCGTAGTCCACGAAGAACTCGGGCCAGCAGCGCACCGCCACGCCGCTCAGCTTCTTCTCCTCCACCAGGCTGCGCACGGCAGCGTACGTCGCGGCGGTATCGTCCACCTGCTGGGGATCCAGCTTCTCCATACCCACGGTGCGGGCCTTGAGGCTGGAGACAAAGCTCTGCTTTGCCTCCGGGGAGGACTGCACCGCCCTGGCCCGCAGCTGCGGTATCGAGAAGTACTCCACCTGGGTGCCCACCACCCGACGCAGCTCCATCTCGTCGAAGTTGCAGGCGTAGTAGCCGTCCGGCCGGCCCCCGAAGAGGCCGATGCGAGCATCCCGCAGTGTCTTGGCAACGGCCGCCACCCGGATGCGCAACTGCAGCTCGCGAACGGCGCGAGCGTCGTCCGGAGAGCCGTAGACGAACTGGAAGGGGCGATCGATGCCGGCCAGGGCATTGCCCGCCAGGTTGGCGCCGCAGAAGGAGTTGAGCCGCAACCGCCCGGTCTCCGAGGCCGGCTCGGCCGGCGACCAGAGTACCAGGGGCGTCTCCACGGCCTGGGCCAGGGTGACCACGGGGCTGGCATCCGCGAAGGTGCCGAAGGCGACCACCACGAGGCCGCACCCCTTCTCGGCGAAGAGGCGAGCCGCCCCCTCGGCCTCCTCAGGGGTGAACACCAGGCCGGCGTAGTGAAGAGTGGAACTCTCGCCCTCCAGTGCCCGGCGCATCCCCGGTATCATCTGCTCCAGGTAGGCCACGTCGAAGAACTTCCTGGCGATCACCGCCAGGCCGACGTTGATCTTCTGCATCTCCATTTGAAGCCAGTTGCCTCCCGACCAAATGATCAGTGCTGAGTGCTAAGTGCTGAGTGCTGATGAACATCTACTGCAGCACCCAGCACTCGCGACTGTTACTGCAATACCACGTAGGTGTCTCTCTTCTGCCACCGGACGAGGGCACGATCCCTAAGCAACCGGCCCCAGATAGTCTGCCCTTCGTCACCCCCGCGAAAGCGGGGGTCCAGGACACCACCCGCGCAGAGGACCCTGGATGCCCGCCTTCGCGGGCATGACGACGGATTATGCACGCGATCCCAGGTCAGATGCTTAGCCCTTGACCGCGCCGCCGGTCAGGCCTTCCACCAGGTAGCGTTGGATCAGCACGAAGGCGACGATGACCGGTATGGTCACGATAGTAGAGGCCGCCATCATCCCACTCCAATCGTGCTTGAATTCGCCGCCGAAGGCCAGGATCATGCCCGGCGGCAGGGTCTTCATGGTCACCTCATTCACCAGCGTCAGGGGGAACAGGAGGTTGTTCCAGGCATCCAGGAAGGCAAACACCGCCGTGGCCACCACACCGGGGATAACGAGGGGGAAAACCACCAGCCACATGGCCTGCAGCCGATTGCACCCGTCCACCATAGCGGCCTCCTCGATTTCCGCCGGAACGGAGTCCACGAAGCCCTTGATCATCCAGATGCCAAATGGCAGGGTAAAAGAGGTAAAGGCCAGAATGAGCCCCACGTAGCTGTTCAACAGGTGCGCCCGCACGTAGAGCAGGTACATGGGTATCAATAACACCACCAGGGGAAACATCTGCGTCATCAGGACACCGATGAGGGTGGCGCGCCGGAAGCGAAACCTCAGGCGGGAAAGGGCGTAACCGGCAAACATGGCCAGGGCTACCGCGAAGACCACGGTGCCGAGGGAGGTGATGACACTGTTTCGGAAAAAGGCCGCGATCGGCGTGATCCCGCCGTTGAGGTTAGCGTAGCTGGCAAAGGTGGGCTGCGCGGGCCAGAGATCCGGCGGGACCTTGAACACTTCGATGTTCTCTTTGAGACTCGTGCTCAACATCCAGTAGATGGGGAACAGTGTCCACACACCGGTAATCGCGACGACAATACATATAGTTGCCGTCCACAAGGGTGAAAACCGTCGCCTGATCATTCGACTTCCCCCGCAGCTACGTAGTCCGTGTGAATCGCGGAACGCCGCAATAGCTCGCGAACGTTCTCTCAGAAGTCTTTCTGGAGCGCCCTGATGTAGAAGATGGAGAAGAACATCAACACGATGACCCATATCGTGCCCACGGCGGAAGCGTACCCGATGTTGAACTGTTCAAAAGCCAGCCGGTAGATATAGATGACCGAAGTCGTCGTCGAGTAAACCGGTCCGCCGCCGGTCATGGTGAAGATGATGGGAAAGTTGTTAAAGTTGCGGATCACCATCAACAGGCTGGTGATGAGGATGATTCCTTTCAGATACGGTATCGTGATGTGCCAGAACTCCTGCCACCGCCCGGCTCCCTCCACGTAAGCCGCTTCCTTGACGTCATCCGGGATCGCCTTCATACCTGCTGTGAGCATCAACATGTAAAAGGGTGCCTGGTTCCAGACGTGGGCGATGACAATGGCCGCCATGGCCAGATCCCCGCGCATCAGCCACGGCAGAGACTTCTGAATCAGATGCAGCTGCTGCAAGACAAGGTTGAATATCCCCACCTCCACGTCGAACATGTACATGAAGAGATATCCAACCACGATGCCCGGGATGACCCACGGCACCATGAAGATGCCTCGCACCGCGACCAGCCGCCTCGGCAGTTGATCCACAGCCAGGGCCATGATCAGCCCCAGGACCAGGCTGACAGCCACCGTGATCACCGTGAATTGCACCGTGGTCTGGAACGCGCCCCAGAACAGATTGTCGTTGATCATCGCCAGGTAGTTCTTGAGCAGGGCGAACCCCTGCTGGTTGGGCTTGGTCAACTGATAGTCAAAGAGCGACAACCAAACGGCGTTCAGCAGGGGGTACAGAATGATGGCTCCCATGACCACCAGGGAAGGGGCGATCAGCAAGGCCGCCGTCTTCGCCGCGTTCTTTCTGGAGATGCTTTCCCCCAGCGTTTCCTCTCTTTGCATGGAGCACACACCCTTTTAGGCTATCAGCCATAAGCGGCCAGCTTTCAGCGAGCTGAAAGCTGACCGCCGTCAGCCGACTGCTGATCCCTACTTGTAGACGGCTTTCAACCTGGACTCCGCGTTGGCCAGGATGTCGGCGATCGGCTTGTCCGTGGTGATCATCTCCTGCACCGAACTCATGATGACGTCCGACATCTGGCTGTAGTTGGGTCCATACGGCATCGCCACAACGGTGGGCAGCACTTTCTCCGAGAAGCTCTTGACGATGGGGTTCTTGGATATCTCCGGGATCCTTTGGACCGCGCTCTTCGTCATGGGAGCATAGCCAACCGGGAGAATGTAGTCTTTGATCGCCTCATCGCTGTTGACCAGGTACTCCGCCAGCTTCATCGCCGCCTGCTTGTGCTTCGAATCCTTGAAGATGACCAGAGCGTGGTTGACGTCCGCGGAGTAGTGCTTCCCGTTCTTCCCGGCAGGATATGGAGCCATGCCCCAGGTATCGTAGATCTGCTGGTCGGTAAGGGACTTGTTCAGCGACTTCATGATGCCCTTCGTGGCCGTGAGATCGAAGCCGAACAGCAGCTGGTTCTGCGCCATCATGGGACGGAACTCCCCGAACTTCTTGCCCGGGAGGGTGTTCCCCTCTTTGATCTGCGCCCTGATCCACTCACCGTACGCCTTCATGCCGGGGGTGTTGATGCTGATCTTCCCCTGGGCGTCCACGGGAGGAACCCCGTCGTTGTAGGCCAGCATGAAGGGCCACTGGTCGTACAGGCCGATGGTCCGGTTGGTCGTGTCCAGCTGGAGCATGATCGTTTCCTTCGGCAGCTTGGACTTGGCCTGGGCTACCGCGCTGTTCAGATCGTCCATGGTGACAGGTGGCTTTTCGGGGTCGAGCCCGGCCTGCTTCATCAGCGTCTTGTTGTACCACATACCGTTTTCAGCCGGTGCCCAGGGGACGGCGTAATGCTTCCCCTGGTAGAGGCCGGCGGAATCCATGATGTTCTGGGGCAGGTCGGCCGCAAAAGCCTTGGGCAAAAGGTCATCCACCGGCTCCAGGAAACCGCTCGATGCGATGGTGATCACCGCGTCGCCCTGCAGCTGGGAGATGTCCGGAGGGTTGCCACCCGTGGCCATGATGGTCACCTGGTTCGGCACGTCCGAGACCGGGATGGGTTTCACGTCCACCTTGATGTTGGGGTTGTCCTTCTCGAAGGCATCGATGACGGTCTTCATCTGGTCACGCGTGCCCTCTTCCGCCGAAACCCAGTTGACGAAGGTGATCGTTTCCGTCTGTCCCGACGCTGCCGGTTGGGCGGCGCTGGCTGCCGGAGCCGCAGCCTTGGTAGGCGCCGCTGCCTGCGGCGAGGCCGCCGGGCTGGGCGAGCTGCAGGCGCTCAGGATCGGAAGAAAGGTAGCGCCTGCCGCGAGGCCCCCTAGGGCCTTGAGAAGCTGTCGACGGCTGACCTGGGTCTTCGAGAGATCGCGCTCTGACATCGGTAGAACCTCCTCACAATTGCCGACTGATCTTCATCCTTGAAGGGGTTCGATTTCGCCGAGACAGTGGTGCCGTCCAAAGGTCCTTCTTCCGGTTATATCTCCTCTCCCTTCCATCTAGGAGGCTGCTTCACGGGGCTTGAGTCGTTGGACGCCGGGCGGGCAATGAGAATGGTGACCTCGCGAGGCTACCGTGACGCGAGCAGCGGAAGGTGTCGCCCTGCGGACAGTGGCGGCTGACCACAGGGCTATCGTGGTTCTCGATGGAGAGAAGATAGGCGCCGCGAGGTATCCGTGGGAGCGGTTCCATCTCTGCTCCGTGAGCAAGAACGTTTCCGGCTCTTCGCGACGGGGTTAGGATATGACATTATGCCATCATATCCTTAGGGCCACCATCGTATACTGGGGAGCAGGACCTGTCAAGTGGGTGACGATGCCCCTCGACCCGCTATGCCTCGTCCCCATCGCACCAGGATCTCGGGACGCCGGACCGGCCCCGCGCCGACATGTTACCACCTACACTGCTGATAGCCACTGGCCTGCGGCTTGCTCCCGCGCTACCACCTGGCCGGTATCCAGCGCCTGCTGGGCGGCCAGGCCCAGCCGCATGTTCTCCAGACCTCGTTCGGCCTCCCTAAGCGCTTCTCTTCTGTCCCCCTCGATCTGGGCCACTAAATCGTCATGGAGCAGGTCGAACCCCAGGTGGCCTTGGTGGGCCCGAGCCGGGTTCACAACATACTCAGTGCGATCCTGGGAGGGGCCAGAGAACAGGACGAAGCTGCCCGCCCCTTCAGTCTCGCCCCGCAGTTTGCCGCGAGTCCCCACCACACCGAACAGTTGGTGCCCGGGCTGGTCAGTGAAGTATGTGTAGTTGAGACTCGCACGGACTCCCGTATCGTATTCCACGATAGTCACCGCGTTGTCGGCGAAATCCATATGGCCGTTCACGTCCAGACCGCCGAAACTGGCCACTCGACGGAACCGGGCTCCACCTTGAAAAAGGTCGAACAGGTCGAACCAGTGGCAACACTCTGCCGTAAACGCCCCTCCCGTCCGCTCCCGACTGGAATGGGTGGGCCGCAGCGGCATACGGTGCATGTTCCACCACAACTGCCTCACCACACCCAGCTCGCCGGACTCGATGACCTGGCGGACTCTCTTCATCAACGGTGAGCGGCGGAACTCGAAGGCGAGGACGAAGGCCCGCCCGGATTCCTTCACCGCCCGATACAGCTCGACACCCTGCTCCTCGGTAATGGCGAACGGTTTTTCGGCAATGACATGCTTGCCCGCTCGCAACGCCTTCGTGGCAAAGGGAGCGTTGAGGAAGACGGGGACGGAGAGGATTACGGCGTCGATATCTTCCATGGCCAGGACGGCCTCGTAGTCGGTGACAAGCCGGACCTTGGAGAATTCGGGGTGCCGGCGGGCGCGACCGATCAACTCTGTCCGAGGTGCGGTGAAGGTGACGCTATCGAGGTCAACGGGTACGGGCTCGCCCCGCAGGTAGTCCAGCGACTTGGGTGAGGAGGCACACACCGCTGCCAACTCCAGATGTGGGTGTTCCAGCACCCTCACAATGTGAGACATGCCGTGGCCGGTTCCCACTACAGCACATCGAATCCGAATCATCGATAGTCCTCCCCTACCAAGTAACTATCTCAGAGTGTGCCTGGCTAATTGGCATGGTCGGCTGACCCACGCAGGTAGAGTCTGGACATTGCAACGAATGCAGTCATCAGGTATGGCGGTCAGCTTGCAGCGTGCTGCAAGCTGACCGCTGACTGCTGATCCCTACTTGTAGACCGCTTTCAACCTGGACTCCGCGTTGGCCAGGATGTCGGCAATCGGCTTGTCCGTCGTGATCATCTCCTGCACCGAACTCATGATG
>JAJZQR010000133.1 GCA_021806765.1 Chloroflexota bacterium
CAGGTCGAGCGCCGAGGATACCTGCTCGCGAACCGCCCGCAAGGAGAGTTCGGTGCCGGCCATGAGAGACATGGTCTCTATTCGCGAGAGGCTGTCGCGAGGGCTGTTGGAGTGCACCGTGGTCAAGGAACCGTCGTGGCCCGTGTTCATCGCCTGGAGCATGTCCAGGGCCTCGGAGCCGCGGCACTCGCCCACGATGATGCGATCCGGGCGCATGCGTAGCGCGTTGATCACCAACTGACGTATCGTGATCTCTCCCTGCCCCTCGATGTTGGGAGGCCGCTTCTCCAACTGAATCACGTGCCGCTGCTTCAGTCGCAGCTCCGCGGCATCCTCGATGGTGACTATGCGCTCGTTGTCGGGAATGGATGAAGAAAGGACGTTCAGCAACGAAGTCTTGCCCGAGCCAGTGCCACCCGATACGACCACATTCAGCCGTCCACGAACGCAAGCCGTGAGGAAGTCGGCCAGCTGCTGGGTCACCGTGCCGAAACCGATAAGATCCCTCACGGTCAGCGGGTTCCGCGAGAACTTCCGTATGGTTATCACGGGCCCCACCAGCGATAGCGGGGGGATTATGACGTTCACCCGGGAGCCGTCTGGCAAACGGGCGTCCACCATTGGACTCGCCTCGTCGCACCGACGGCCAAGGGGGGCGATAATCCTGTCGATGATTCGCCTGACGTGTTCCTCGTCGGCGAACCTGACGTCCGTCTCTTCCAGCAAGCCGTTTCGCTCGACGTACACCTGATGGGGTCCGTTTACCATCACCTCACTGATCGAGTCGTCGCTCAACAGATACTCGATGGGCCCAAACCCCAGGATGTCGGCCACCACGGTCTCGAACAGCCGGGCTCGCTCCATGCGACCCAGCAGGATACCCTCCTCCTTCAGGGTTTCGTCGAAAGAGCGCTCAATCTCCCGGTGAACCTCGGGCGTGGCAGCCGGGTCGCGCCCGAGGTTCAGCTGTCCCACCAGCCGGGACTGTATCCGGTTCTTGAGCTGCCAGAGATCCACGCCGTTGCCGACTTCGGGGCCCGGCTTGAGTCCCAAACCCGACGCCGCGTTACGGGATAACGGAGATCCTTGACCCTGGCCAAGCATTGCTCGGTGCCCCGGATCATCAGGCCTTTCCCTCGAAAGACGCTCAGCAATGGATGACATACTTCATTCCCCCTCTGCCAAGGAAAACCCAGTCTCTATGCGAGCACGACGACCTCGGACAGCAGTAGAGATGGGGCCGCTCCTGCCCTTCATCGCTGCCGTCGCCACCGTTTAAAGAGGCCTCCGCCTCCTCCATTTCGTTGCGAACCCCCATCCGAATCGCTGCTGACGATCAGTTGCCGGGCCAGGGTCTGAATGCCATCGCTGATTCCCTTGGCCGTTCTGATAGCCACTACATCCTCGCCACGGTTGACAGCCCTCACGAAGACCCCGCCGGCACTGGGTATTGTGGCAGCCGGCTTCAAGCCCAGACTTTTCTCGATCTCGGACAGCGACACGGAGTCCCGGCTTTCCGCGCGGTTCACCACCAGAAGAGTCTTTTCCGGTGGATAGCCCAGCCTTCTCGATACCTGCAAGAAACGACCGGTGTTCTTCAGCGCGGGGATCTCAGGAGTGGTCACCAACACGATCTTGTGGGCCTGGTCCAACACCGACAGGCCCACCGAGTCCAGCGTCGCAGCCGTGTCGGCCACGACGTAGTCGAAGTCACCGGTCAGCGCCGACAGGATTCGCCGCATCTGATCGGAACTGACACTCTCGGCATCCTCCAGTTCGGAGGGACCCGAGAGCACCTTGACTCCGCTGGAGTGAGCGACCATGACCCTGTTGAGCAGGTCGCTGTCCAGGTCCTGCAGGTGCGAGAGCAGGTCCACTATCGTGGTGGCAACGGAGACGTTGAGCGCCACGCCGACATCTCCGAACTGGAGGTTGGCGTCCAGGAGAGCGACGCGCGCCTCGGTGAGCATCTTCAGGGCTACAGCCAGGTTCACCGCGATGGTCGTGGTGCCCACTCCTCCCTTGGCACCATGAACTGCCACCAACTGGCAGGATCTGCTGCGGTCGCCAGCCTCGATTCGCGCGGCCAGCCGTTCCCGGCGACGGGTCTCGTGGGCGTGGACCTGGCGAAGGCTCTCGACCAGGGTATCGCGCTCATAGGGTGGCGAAAGACAGTCCCGCGCTCCGCTCAGAACGAAATCCCGGGAAGTGTGGCGTCCGCAGGAACTGAGAACGACCACCCCCGTCCACGGTCGGGCCGTTCCCAACTCTTCCACGGCAATGAGGGGATCAGCCCCCACCAGGGAGTCGGCCAGCAGCAGGACCACGTCCGGTTCGGACTGGTGAACCGCCCGAATACCCTCTCCAAAACGCGCTCCGGAGGTAGTCACGATGATCCCCGGCTCCTGCGAAAGCATCGACTCCACTGCATCGAGGGCATCCAGGGAGTCCCCCAGGACGAGCACTCGGATCGGGTGCAGCGCTAGTTGGCTCAAAGTGCATTCACCTCCCCCCTTATTTCGGCCGCACGGCCCGTCACCTGATGGGCTCCGGGAAGCGGAAATGGAACTGATTGTAGATCCTGTCGAAGGTCACACCCTCGGTCTTGACCAGTTTCTTGTCGTCGGGTGAACGCACGACGATATCCATGATGCCGCCAGAGTCCTTGACGAACTTGAGCGTGACCGAGTCCTGATGATCCAGCAGGAAGGTTATAGTCCTCTGCGCTTGCTGGTTGTTCTGCTGATTCTTGTTGGAGGCGTCCTGAGTCTCGCTGCCGGGAGCACCCACGGCCAGGATCGCCACGTCCTGGATGGTCACCTGAGTGCTCAGCAGTTGGCTGGGTTGCGGTTGGGGATTGGAGCCACTGGGGGCTTGCCCATCCTTGGAAAGCCCCTTCGCCAGATCCACGGTGAGCAGGATATCCACCATGTCCCCCGGCCTCAGAGCGCCCGTCGAGTTCATGGCGTCGTTCACCGTCACCGCCATGGCTACCTTGCCGTCGGGTACTTTGCCGGAGAGCAGGCTGTAACGGCGGGTTGCCGACAGTAGCGGAGCCACCACGATCTGCCCCTTGTAGACCCGGGACGTGGTGTACTTGCCCACGGCCAGCTCCGGCGCGGCGATCGCGTCCTTCGGGGCGAAATCCTCCGGGAACTCCTTGGTCGACAGGTCCGTGGCGGAGAGAAGCGTGTTGTCGGGTAGGTCCTTCTCGGCCACCACCACGTATACCTTCTTGATAGCCTGGGCCTGGGCACTGGCCTGCGCTTGGGATGGCTGGGATGCCCGCCGGGCGACTTCGAGCACCATGAAACCCGATACCGCTGCCAGAACCAGCCCGAGGACAATCAGTAAGACACCACGGCGCTTCTTCATTGCTGTCTCCCTCTGTCTGCCAAAGAGTGAGTTCTCGGAAGGACCCTCTTCCGGTTCGGGACGGGCATGGAACGATGATTCGCTGCCCCTATCGGGGCCGCCGGCTATTCGGTACTCCACCACGGTGAAGGTGACGGGTACTGTCATCCTGAGCGACAGCGAAGGATCTCCGGTCGCGGGGAAATGCTTCGCTTCGCTCAGCATGACACGGTCGTGGCCTCGGCGCCGCGCTTCGCGGGTTAGACAGTGGAAAACTGGGACGCCCTAGGGCGTGAGCCGCTGCCATCGCGCGAAGTAGGCTTCCGGCCGCCCGCTCGCCTATCTGACGAGTATGCCCGTCTTTCTGACGGGAGCAGCGTACTCATCACTGTAGCCCACTCTGCATTCGGAGCCACCGGTAACCTCGATAGTGTCCCCGATCATCCTTCCCTCCAGGAAGGACTGGAAGGGCTCGCCGTCCCCGTAATGGCCGGCGATCTGGATGTGGGCGTTGGGCGCGTACACTGTGCCGAGGATGCGGGTGTCACCCCCACCATTGAGGGTCACGGTGGACCCATTCGCCACCCAGAGGAGGATCTTCTGGTAATTGGTATCGTCTGCAGCCAGCTTCACCTGTGCGGTAGCCTCGAGCTTCACCCAGGAGGATGAGCCATAGATGAAGAAGCTGACGCCTCCCCAGGGATGATCGGTGTTCGGCTCGTCGAGAGCGAAGGCAGCATTCGCATCCTCTGCACCGTTCGCAACACCCACCACCTGACCCTGCAGGTTCAGGTTCCCTTCCACAAAATAGACCCCAGGCAGGAACTTGTACTTCCTGCTGTTGCTGAGGTTGATATCGTGGTAGAAGCCGGGCTGCATGGGGCGCCACCCCTGGGCATCTTCGTCGGCACTAGTCGGCATAGTCTGCCAGGTTACGCCAGTCGTGTTACAGCTCGTGCGAGTACAGGACCCCGGTGCCGGCGCCGGCGGAGGGGGTAGCCCCGCGAGGGGGTCCCCGATGGCCGCGCCGGGCTGGCTCATGGTCCCCGACACGCGAGAGGTGCCACACGTGAAACCGCCGACGGCCGAAATGGTGCCAGGAGAGTCCACAGTTAGCGAGCCACTTCCGCGCGCGCAGACGCCGTCGTTGGACCAGACGTCCCCCTCGGGTACGAAGATCTCTCCGCTACCGCCTGTATCGATGGCACGGTCGTCGCTGTCCGACAGAGCTACGATAACGGCCTCGGCGACAGGCGAACGGCGGAGGGCTATGGCCGTTGCCCCAATAGTAGAGCTGCTCCGGCCGAACAGCACGGCATAGAGGTGGGGCACTTCCTCGGACACCGCCACCTCGATAGTAGGATCGGAGTAGGATCCAACCGCAGGAAGGGTCTGGGCAGGAACGTGGACCTGAACGGTTGCACCGGGAACGTTAGCCGACGCCGACGCCTGGGCCGCGCTCGTTGCCGCCACTGCATCCGGAAGCTTAACGGAGCCCACCAGGGCAGCCACATCTGCCGCGTTCTGCAGGCTGCGGCGGATGGCGTAGATCTGCCCCAGATCCACTGCCAGCCCCACCACGCCCACCAGCACGACCATCATCATGGCTGCCATGACGAGAATCTGGCCCTGTTGCCTGCGCATGCTCACGCTCCCTTTGTGGATGCTGTGCTCTCGCTACTCCATGTACACACTGGCCGTTGCCGACACCGAGAAGGAACCGACATGCAGCAGCCTCCCTGCCACTGGGTCGAAGGTCTGGCTCACCTTCACCGTCAGGGTATCCCCTCGACCGGGACTACCGCTGATCCCCGAGACGGAGATGTCCACGGTCGTTTTGCCTGGATCCAGCGCCTGGCATCGCCGTGCTACCTGTCCAACGATGGTATCTTCGTAGGTCGTCTGCAGATAGCCAGCGATCCCGCTGTAGACCCCTGCACGGTTTCCATCGTTCCCAAACAGACCCGTACCCCAGGTTGGATCCCTGAGAACCGAACCGAACCTGGCACCCTCTTCCGCCGCCGTGGCCACCGTGTTGTACAGCATCACGGCCCGGCCCAGGTCGACCAGCCCGAGGACCAGCGTCAGAAAGACCACCGCGACGAGGGCAAACTCCACCAGACTTTGCCCTCGGGCTCCCCGATGAGTCTGGTGCCGGAGATTCAAAGGGTGCAACGCGTTCCGCCCCTACGTGTAGGTGATGCTCACGCTGTAGCGCAGCTGAAGCTTGCCGTCTCCCCCCACCAGCGTCCTCGCCAGGGGAGTAATGAACTCGAACCTGTAAGTTGCGACGATCACGGCTGAGTCCCCCGGGTTCATGCTGTCGCCGACAATGTCCAAGGTGTCGGGATCGGGGTCGCAGAGCCCATCGATGATGTTCTTGATCTCGGTCTTCCGATCATCGACCGAGCCGGGACGTGCGACTGCTTCGTTGACCGCGAACTCAGCGCCAACCCGAACCGCATTCGCCATCTGGGTGTAGTAGTAATAGGCTCGCCCCAGATCGACGGCGGTGACGACGAGGAGCAGTAGGACGGGCAGAACTGCGGCCAGCTCCACAGCGGCCTGCCCAACCTCGCGACGGTTCAGGGCAGACGTTTGTCCTCTCACTCCTGGCGCCCCCACAGGGCGTTCCCCCATTAACTGGCCTCCCATGCCATCCGTCGCGGAAAGGTACGGACTCCTGCACCTACGCTCGCTGGCCATCCACGCTCACACGGCTGTCTAATATGTATACCCATTCACAGAAATCGGCAGATTTCTCCTACAGCTGAAGGGGTGGACCGGAGATACGAGTACGAAGGGCCGTCATTTGACTAGCACCTTCAAGCAAGTTCCATGCCTTGCCCAGCCAGCGCGAACGGCATCAACCTGCGCCTGCTGCGCTTCTTCTGGGCTTCGGGGTTGCTCAGGGGATCTACTCTCAGGATAGCCATGGGTCGAGAAGGATGCAAGTGTTTCTTCCTCTCAACGTCGCCCAATATTCACACAATTGGCCTGCTCACCCCTTGCCCGAGCGTCAGAAGAGCACTCCCTCGAACATCATGATGCTAGTCTACCTGTGGTTTCCGTGCATCCGTGGAAATACCCATCCGGGCCTCGTGCTCTCTTGCTGAGATACTACGTGTTCCCCGCCACGGTTCTAATCAGCCGAGCGCGGGGATTGCGGGGAGGAGTGATGTAGGGCGTGGCTGCGCCTGGAGGCAGAAGCTCGAGGTAACAGTGGTGGAATCGAGGGTAATGAAAGGGCGACCCGACGGGTCGCCCTGCGCTGCTACCCCAGCCGCTCCTTGGCCAGCTGGACCACCTCTTCCAGGGTGTTCCCCACGGGGACTCCGGCCTCCTCGAAGGCTTTCACCTTCGCCTGAGGGGTCCCGGTGCCACCTGAGATGATGGCTCCCGCGTGGCCCATCCGCTTGCCGGGAGGCGCCGAACGACCCGAGATGAAGGCCACCACCGGCTTGGGGTAGCTGGTCTCCTTGATGTAGGCCGCGGCGGTTTCCTCATCCGAGCCGCCGATCTCCCCGATGATGATCACCACCCTGGTCTCTTCGTCGTCCCGGAACAGCTTCAACGCGTCGATGAAGCGGGTCCCGATGATGGGGTCGCCCCCGATCCCGATGCAGGTGGAGACCCCCATACCCATGTTGGTGATGTGGTCGCAGGTCTCGTAGGTGAGGGTACCGCTGCGGGAGATCACCCCGATGGCCCCCTCCCGGTACACCTCAGCGGGCATGATCCCCACCTTCGCCTCTCCCGGGCTGATCAGCCCGGGGCAGTTGGGGCCGATCAATCGCGTGCCCTTCGGCCGGATGTAGTTCATCACCTTGACCATGTCCAGGGTCGGGATGCCGTCGGTGATGCAAACCACCAGGCCGATCCCCGCGTCGGCAGCCTCCGCGATGGAGTCGGCGGCGAAGGGAGCAGGCACGAAGATGATGGAGGTGTTGGCGCCTGTTGCCTTCACCGCCCCGGCCAGGTCGTTGAAGACCGGCACGCCATCCTGCTCGGTCCCACCCTTGCCGGGGGTCACGCCGGCCACCACCTGGGTGCCGTACTCCTTCATCTTATCGGCGTGAAAGGCGCCCTCGCGGCCAGTGATGCCCGACACCACCACCCGCGTGTCTTTGTTTACGAGAATGGACATTGAGCGTCCTCCGCTAATCAGTTCTGGGTTCTGAGTTCTGGGTTCTGGGTACTCAGAACTCAGAACCCAGAACCGCCTGTTGCCCTCTCAGCCCTTGACCAGTTCGATGATCTTCTTGGCAGCTTCCTGGGCCGTCGCGGCCGGGATCAGGTTGGTGCCTTTCAGCATCTCTCGCCCCTCGGCTGCCCGAGTGCCGGCCATCCGGATGACGATGGGCACCTTGATGTCCATGGTCCTGGTAGCCTCGAGGATCCCCTTGGCCACCTCATCGCACCGAACGATGCCTCCGAAGATGTTGAACAGCACTCCCTTCACCCTGGGGTTCATCAACACCAACTCCAGGTCCTGACGCACCGTTTCCGCCTTGGCCCCGCCCCCCAGGTCGCAGAAGTTGGCCGCCTTTCCCCCGTTGCGGCTGAGGATGTCCAGGGTGGTCATCACCAGTCCGGCCCCGTTGCCGATCACCCCGATGTCGCCGTCCAACCGCACGTAGGCCACGCCCCTGCGAGCCGCCTCAGCCTCGATGGGATCGGCCTCCGACACCTCTCGGTAGGTCAGCAACTCCGTCTGCCGGAAGAGGGCGTTGTCGTCCACGTCGAACTTGCCGTCGGCGGCGATCACCTTCCCGTCCCCGGTCACCACCAGGGGATTGATCTCCGCCAGGGAGGCGTCCGAGTTCAGGAAAACGTTGTACAGCTTCCGGATAACCCCAACGATCGCCCGCGACACCCTGGGGTCCAACTCGGCCCGCTCCACCAGATCCCGAAGCTGGAAGTCCCACACACCCCAGGCCGGGTCCACGTGCATCCTGGCGATGGCCTGGGGCTGGGTGGCGGCCACCTCCTCGATGTCCACCCCGCCCATGCGGCTCAGCATGACGATCGGCTTCTCTGCGTTACGATCCACCGTGATCCCCAGGTAGTACTCGGAGGCGATGTTCAGGGCCTCCTCCACCAGGGCGTAACCCACGGTGAAGCCCTTCAGCGGCTTCCCCAGCATCCCCTCGGCGTACTGGCGGGCCTCATCCGGGCTGTTGGCCAGCTTGATGCCGCCGGCCTTCCCCCGGCCACCTACGTGGACCTGGGCCTTCACCACCACTCTGCCCAGCTGCTCGGCGACCCTGGCCGCCGCCTCGGGGTCCTGCACCACCTCTCCCCGGGGCACCGGGATCCCTCCCTGGGCAAAGACCTTCTTCGCCTGGAACTCGTACAGCTTCAACTGGACTCCTCCCTCAAGCGAGTGACGAGTGATGAGTGATGAGTAGGGAACCGATTACTCATCACTCATCACTCATTACTCGTTACTGAGTAGTGCCTCGGCTGCCTCGAAGCCGACCTGGAGAGCCTTCTGGTTGATCTCCTCGGTGCCCCTGGGCACCCGATCCAGCACGGCCCGGGTCAGAGCCTCCCGAGAAACGATGCCGGTCAGCGTCGTCAGCGCCCCGATGGCAACGATGTTGGCCACGATGTCGCGTCCGATCTTCTCCCGCGCCAGCCTGGTGATGGGAATCTGGTACACCTTCCCCTGAACGGCCGGCGGATCGGTGACGAAGCTGCTGTCGTAGATCACCGTGCCACCCGGCTTCAGATGCGGGGCGTACTTGCTGGCGGAAAGCTGGTTGAAGGCGAACAGGATGTCCGGGTTCTCCACCTCGGGGTAGTCGATCTCCTCGTCGCTGATGATAACGTCGGAGCGGGAGGCACCTCCTCGGGACTCGGGCCCGTACAGCTGGCTGGAAACCACCTGCCGCCCCTCGTACACCCCGGCGGCTTCCGCCAGGATCAGCCCCATCAGCACCAGCCCCTGCCCACCCGAGCCTCCCATAGAGACTTCGAGAGTCTTAGACATGCTCACCTGCCTTCCAGGAGGCCTTTAGCCGCACCTGGCTGTACAGCTTCTCGTAAGCGGGCCGCTCGGTCTCGTACAGCACGCCCGTCAGCAGCTTTCCATCAGCCTCCTCGGGTTTCTGCTGCGCCGTCCGCACCGGCACCGTGATCTCCTTCTGCCGGTTCAGCATCTGGACCGGTCCGCCCTGGCGGTTCATCCGGCCGAAGTAGATGGGACACTGGGATACCGCCTCCACGAAGGAGAAGCCACGATGCTCCAGGGCCTTGGCCACGGTGTTGATCAACTCGGGCATCCGAACCGGCGCGACCCGACCGACGAAGGTGGCCCCCGCCGCCTGAGCCACGCCGCAGAGGTCGAACCCGGGCTCGGCATCCCCGTAAGGGGCGGTGGTAGCCATCGCCTCCACCGGCGTAGTCGGGGAGTACTGGCCCCCCGTCATGCCGTAGATCTGGTTGTTGATCACCAGAGCCATCAGGTCGATG
Source organism: Chloroflexota bacterium (assembly GCA_021806765.1). The sequence continues at coordinate 9,832 of JAJZQR010000133.1, forward strand.
TTGCGCCGCGCCGCGTGGATGAAATGGTTGCCCCCGATGGCGGCACAGTCGCCGTCACCCATGATCACGATGACGTTCAACTCCGGCTTCGCCAGCTTTATGCCGGTGGCGAAGGCCAGGGCCCGACCGTGGGTGGTATGGATGGTGTCGAAGTTCATGTAGCCGGTGGCCCGGCTGGAGCAGCCGATGCCGGAGACTATCACCGTTCGATCCTGGTCGAGCCCCACCTTGTCTATGGCGCGTATGGCGCCATTTATGATCTGGCCGATGCCGCAGCCCGGGCACCAGATGTGGGGCAGACGGTCGACCCGCAGATACTTGGATATCACCGCGCTAGGCATGCTCCAACACCCCCTCGATCCCGCCGAGTACCTGGCCGGGCGTGATGAGCAACCCGTCGTGGCGGTTCACCTGGGTCACCGCCACGTCGTTGCGTGTGACCCGCCGGATCTCGTTGGCCACATCCCCCAGGTTCATCTCCGCAACCACCAACCTCGGTACCCTCGCGGCCACGGCCGTTATCACCTGCTCCGGGAAGGGCCATATGGTTATCAGCCTCACCAGGCCCGCGCGGATCCCCCGGGCTCGGGCCGCTTTCACCGCCGCCTTGGCCGACCTGCCCGAGCAGCCGTAGGAGACCACGGCCACCTCCGCATCGTCCATGTACAGGTACTCCACGTAGGTCATCTCTTCCCGGTGGGCCTCCACCTTCTTCACCAGCCGCTCGGTAGTCGTCTGGATCTTTGCCGAGTTGGTGCTGGGGAAGCCGGTCTCGTCGTGGAAGAGGCCGGTGATGTGGTAGCGGTAGCCAGTACCGAAGTCCGGTATGGCCGGGACCCCGTCGTCACTCGCCTCGAAAGGTCTGGCAGCGCCGGGCGGCCCCGAGGGCTGCTCCCGATTCACCACTTCGAACTCCCCGGGCCCGGGCAGGGTAACCACCTCCCGCAGGTGGCCCACCACGGCGTCGGCCAGGATCACCACGGGGGTGCGATACCTCTCGGAAAGATTGAATGCCTTGACCGTTACGTCAAAGCATTCCTTGACCGTCGATGGAGAGAGGGCTATCGTGGGGTGGGGTCCGTGGGTCCCGTAGCGGGCCTGCATCAAGTCCCCCTGGGCGGGGGCCGTCGCATAGCCACTACTGGGCCCCATCCTCTGGACGTTCACTATCACGCAGGGGGTCTCCGCCATAACGGCGAACCCGATGCCCTCCTGCATCAGGGAGAAGCCGGGGCCACTGGTGGCTGTCATGGACTTCACGCCGGCGATGGACGCCCCGATGATGGCGGAGATGCTGGCTATCTCATCCTCCATCTGGATGAAGGTGCCGCCCACCTGGGGGAGCCGCCGGGCCAACGTCTCCGCGATCTCCGACGAGGGGCTGATGGGATAGCCGCCGAAGAACCGCATGCCCGCCGCGAGGGCGCCTCCGGCAATGGCCTCATTGCCTTGCAGCAAGATCGGCTTCGGTCTTTCTTCGGTCATCGGTTCTTGAACACCTCGATAGCAAAGTCCGGGCACATCATCTCGCACAGCCCGCAACCTGTGCACTTCTCGGGAGAGGAAAGGCTCGGGGTGCCTACATCGTCCGCCGTGAGGGCCTTGGGAGGACAGAAGGCTACGCAGATGGAACAGGACTTACACCACTGGAGATTGATGTCAACCCAGTTTCCACGCCTATCGGTCAGGCCAGAACGAGGATCCGTCTCGATCATCGGTGATCCTTTCTTTGCCGTCCAAACAGGATGCGGCCGCTCCTTCGCGCTGCCATGCTAGCACCCCCCTATAGGGGGGTCAAGCAGCGACAGAGTAGCTGTAATCAAGCTGCAACACGCCAATCCAACTCGGGCGCGGGATAGGTGCCCCCCCGCCACCCCCGGGCGATTGGTCCTGATGTAGGGCGGGGCCCAGTGCCCCGCCGCCCCCGGGCAATATTCGCGGCGGCAGGGCAGAGCGCCCTGCCCTACGTCTAAGGCTCGTTCAGCCACCGCACGACATCTTTGGCGAAGTAGGTGATCAGGATGTCGGCGCCCGCCCGCTTGATGGCGGTGAGTATCTCCAGGGCCGTCCGTTTCTCCTCCATCCACCCCATCCGGGCGGCGGCCTTCACCATGGAGTACTCGCCGCTGACGTTGTAGGCCGCCACCGGCAGCTTCACCGTCTCCTTTACTCGAGCCAGGACGTCCAGGTAGGCCAGGGCCGGCTTCACCATCACGATGTCGGCCCCCTCCTGGATGTCCAGTTCTACCTCCCGTAGCGCCTCCCGACCGTTGGTTGGTGCCATCTGGTAGGCCCTCCGATCCCCGAACTGGGGCGCGGAGTCCGCAGCTTCCCGGAAGGGTCCGTAGAAGGCCGAGGCATACTTGGCGCTGTAGGCCATGATAGGCACGGTCTCGTACCCCGAGCCGTCCAGGGCTCGGCGGATCGCCCCCACCCGACCGTCCATCATGTCGGAAGGGGCCACCATGTCCGCCCCCGCTTCCGCGTGGGAGACCGCTGTCCGGGCCAGCAACTCCAGGGTGGGATCGTTCAGCACCTGCCCGCGGTCCACGATGCCACAATGACCGTGGCTGGTGTACTCGCACAGGCATACGTCGGTGACCACCAGCAGTTGGGGCGCATGCTCCTTAACCGTGGCGATGGCCCTCTGGACGATCCCCTCCCGACTGTAGGCCTCGGAGGCCAGTTCGTCCTTGTGGCTGGGGAGGCCGAAGAGCAGCACCGCGGGGATCCCCAGGGAGGCGATCTCTCGCACTTCGCCGGCCAGGAGGTCCGTGGACCACTGGTAGACCCCCGGCATGGATGAAACCTCGCTCTTGATCCCCCGCCCCTCCGTCACGAAGAGGGGGTAGATCATCTCCTTGACGTCCAGCCTGGTCTCGCACACCAGGTCCCGGATCGCCTCCGAGCCGCGTAGCCGCCGGGGTCGATTGATCGGAGGCACGAAGTCTCGGGGTAGAGCCTTACGCTCCAGACTATCCATGGCCATCTCCCCTGTGAAGGCTGAAGAAGATGAGAAGTGAGATGCTGTGATCTTTATTATGTCTGTGAGTTATTTTACTCTCGATCCCCATGGAGTGACAAGGAGAACCAATTCTATCCCGGCGGCCAGATCATCTTCCTGCCGCCCAGCAGGTGCATGTGGATGTGGTCCACCGATTGCCCGGCGTCGGGTCCGGCATTCATCACCAGCCGGAAACCGCTCCTGGAGATCCCCTCCCGGTCGGCCAGCACCGTCGCGGCGTAGGTCATGTGGCCGACCACCCCCTCCTGAGACTGCTCCATCTCCGTCAGCGAGGAGATGTGCTGGTTGGGGACCACCACGATGTGCACCGGCGCCTGCGGATTGATGTCGCGAAAGGCGGTGATGCGATCATCCTGGTAAACGATATCCGAGGGGATCTCCCTCGCCACGATCCGGCAGAAGATGCAGCTATTCGCCAACCTAGCCACCTCCGATGTCTACTATCGTCAAGCCACGACCTCGATCCGCCAGGTTCCGATGAAGTCCGGCTCCGGCTCCCTGGCAGTTGAAGTCTTCAGTTGCCGTGTGCCCCACTGGTCAGCGAACCGGCGCGCCTACGACGCCCTCCCCAGCCAACCGTTCGATCCTGACCCCGCTCACAGAGCCGGCCAGATCCTCAGAACTGGCCGCGTAGACGCGGACGTAGTTGTCGGAGAGGCCGGTCCACCAGGGTATACCGTTCCCCTGGTGCTCCAACCCCGCCCTAACAACGTCCCCGGCGGGCAGGCTCTCCTCCCACAGCACCCCCAGGGCCGATCCCACGAACCGGGTCCGGAACTCTCGCCCCATCTCCTCGGCCATGGCGATCAGCCGCTCGCTCCGCTCCTGCTTGATCCTCGGATCCACCTGGTTCGGC
>JAJZQR010000477.1 GCA_021806765.1 Chloroflexota bacterium
GCTCAGATGCCGGCACCCAGTACATCGTCATGGAGCTGGTGCCCGGCCGCACCCTGAAGGAGATCATCCAGGCCGAAGCCCCCCTGGGGACCGCGCGGATCATCGAGCTGGGCCGGCAGCTCTGCGAGGGACTGGAGTACGCCCACCAGCACGGGATCGTGCACCGGGATGTGAAGGCTCACAACATCCTGGTGACCCGGGACGGATGGGCAAAGATCGCCGACTTCGGGATCGCCGTGGCCCTGGGGGCCTCCTCCCTGACGCAGTCGGGCTACGTGGTGGGATCTGCCCACTACATATCACCTGAGCAGGCCAAGGGGGAGCAGAGCAGCGCCTCCTCCGACCTTTACGCCACGGGGGTCCTGCTGTACGAGATGGCTACCGGCCGGCTGCCCTTCGAGGGGGAGACCTCGGTGGTGGTCGCTCTCAAGCAGATCCAGGAGGAGCCCGTGCCTCCTCGCCGGTTCAACCCCCGCATACCGGAGTCGCTCCAGACGATCATCCTGCAGGCCATGGCCAAGGATCCGGCGGGGCGGTTCGCCTCGGCGGCGGAGATGGCGCAGACATTGGTGGCCTGCGCCCGGGCCGGCATGGAGGCAACCCAGCCCCACGTGGTCATGGCTCCCAAGCCTATCGGTGTTGGGAAGGTCGCGCCCATCGAGCAGCCGGCACACCTTACTCGTCCCGAACGACGAGGAAGCAGTTGGATGGTGCTGCTGGTGGCCTTTGCCGCCTTTCTGTTCATCCTGGGCTCCATCCCCCTGGGGTTCCTGGCTTACTCCAGCGGCACCCTCGGGAGGCTCTTTCCCGCCCTGGCGGCTCCCACGGCCGGCTCCGCCAACCCCACACCGGCATCGGTCCTGGAACCGACTCCCCAACCGACGCCGGTGCCTACCCAGCCACCAGCCTTGAAGGCGCCGAAGCTGGTGGGCATGCTCCTCCCCTCGGCCCAGGAGTTGGCCCAGCGGGATGGCCTGGACGTGGTGATCGCCAGGACTGCTTACAGTTCCGAATACGCCATGAACTACGTGGTCTCCCAGACCCCGGAGGCCGGCTCTCCTGTAGAGAAGGGTGCCCACATACAGGTGGTGGTCAGCCTCGGCAAGGAGACCGTCCAGGTGCCGCGGGTGGTGGAAGACACCCTTCAGGCGGCGCAGGACAAGCTGAAGGCGGCCGGCTTCCGATGGAGCGTGTCGGAGGAGTACAGCGACCTGACGCCGGCCGGCATAGTGATGGCCCAGAGCCCTGCGCCGGAGGTCTCCGCCGATAAAGGCTCGCTGGTGGCGCTACGGGTCAGCAAGGGGAAGGAGAGGGTGGCGGTTCCCAACGTGCTCGGGAAGACCGAGGCCGAGGCCCAGGATATGATAGTGAAGGCAGGGCTGGCCAAGGACTACCCAAACTACCAGGACTACACCTTCGTGGCCCCGGGCCATGTGCTGAGCCAGGACCCGAAACCGGGCACCATGGTGGAGAAGGGGACCACGATCTATATCGCCGTGCGGAAGCCGGTGCCGTCGCCCCCTCCTCCTGCGCCGCAGCCGACCGCTCCCCCCAAGCGGTAGGAGGACACGGCGACGCGGGGACACGCAGACACGGCGACGCGGGGGAATTCCCCTCTCCCTCTGGAAGAGCGTTAGGACAGCCGCTCCAGCAGGTCCCTGTTCAGGATGACGATACGGCCCCGATCCATCTTGATGGCCCCCGCCTGCTCCAGCCCCTTCAGGGCCCGTCCCACCATCTCTCGGGCCGTTCCGGCCATGGTAGCCATCTGCTGCTGGGTGAGGCGCTCGCCATCGGTGGCGGAACCGTCCCTGGCGTGTTGGATAAGGATCTTGGCGACCCGGCCGGTAACGTGGCGGAAGGAGAGGTCCTCCACCAACTCCACCAGATGGCGAAGGCGGGAGGCGAGGATCCGGATCACGTTGCGGGCGACCGCGGGCATCTCTCGCATCAGCCGCTGCATGTCTTCCCCCAGGATCAGGTAGAGGCTGGTGGGATCCAGCGCCTCGACGCTGGCCGGATTGGGTCCGCAGTCGAAGACCGGCACCTCGTTGAAGGTGTCGCCCGGCTTCATGATCTTCAGGATCTGCTCTTTCCCCTCGGGAGAGGTCTTGAACACCTTCACCCTTCCCGTCCGGACGAAGTAGATCGCCTCGCACGGTTCCCCCTCCAGGAGGATCACGTCCCCGCGCTCGTAGCTTCGTCCACCCACCAGGGGGCGGATTCGCTCCAGTTCAGGGTCGGACAGCCCGGCGAAGTAGGGGATTTGCTTTAGGAAGTCCAGCGGCACGCTCATATCAGTGGGGATAGCAGACGGATCGCCGCAGGACAACGGGCGGACCTGCCGACTCACGGCCAGACAGATGCGGGAGGGCTCACTCCCGCGGAGCCTCCCCCCGGGGCTTGCGCAGCGGATGAAGGGGGATAGGACCAACCCCAGGAAGTGAAGAGGGCCAACCCCATGCATGAGGAGGCTGCTGCCGAAGGGTAGCAGCCTTTTGGCGTGGCGGGCA
>JAJZQR010000134.1 GCA_021806765.1 Chloroflexota bacterium
CCAGGATGCCGGCCACCGCGCCGAGGATGGAGCTGTAGATGAAGGTGAAGGCTATCATGGTGGCCACACGGATGCCCAGGAGGCGGGCCATGTCCTTGTCCTGGGCGGTGGCCTGCATCTTCTTGCCCAGGGAGGTCTTCTCGAAGAAGTAGTACTGGAAGACCAGGAGTACGGCCGTGACGGCGACGATCACGACGTACTGGGGATCGACGAAGACGCCGCCCAGGTGCAGGACGTCGGGCGGGGTCGGTCGCGCGAGCAGCTCCGGCTCGGCGCCGAAGACGATCTGGGCGCCATTCCTGAGGAAGATGGAGACGCCGATGGTGCTGATCACCACCGGCAGGAAGCTTCGGTTTCGCAGTGGGTAGTAGGCGATCCGCTGGAAGATCAGCCCAAAGACGCCCATGAAGATCACGGTGAGCAGAAACATCAGGGGATAGGGCAGATGCAGCACATCGATCAGGGCCACGGCCACGAAGGCGGGGACCATCACGAACTCACCCTGGGCGAAGTTGACGACGCCGACGGCGTTGAAGATCAGGACGAAGCCCAGGGCGACCAATGCGTAGATGGAGCCCATGGCCAGCCCTGCAGTCAACATCTGCAGATTGGTGGAAAGATCCATTCAGGAGCCTCCATTGTACTCCTGGCCCCGGCGTCTCCGCCGGGGCCAGGGACAGCCGCTTACCTAGACAACTGAGATCCGGGTCTGTGACCCTGCGATCGAAGCGCTGCTACTTGGCCGCTACGTTCACGACCTTCAGCAGCTTGACGGGATCCTGGGAATTCCAGGCGCCCTTCTGGATCTCGACGACGCTGACCTCGGAGAGACCATCGCCGTTGGGGGTGAAGGAGAAGGTCCCGAGGACCCCCTTGTAGCCCTTGGTGGCCAGGATGGCATCCTTGATCTTGGTCCTATCCTCGCCCGCCGTCTTGATGGCCTTGGCCAGGATATTCAGACCGTCGTAGGTCCAGGCTGAGGTGGGGTCGAAGGGCTCGTTGTACTCCTTCTGGTAGTCTGCCGCGTACTTCTTGCTCTCCGCGCTGGCGCCGGGGACGTAGTCCGCGATGGCCAGCAGGCCCTCGGCGTTCTCCTTGGAGAGGTTCAGGCAGTCCTTCATCTGGCTAGATGGGGACCCGATGTACTTGTAGGGGGAGCCCAGCTGGCGGTACTGCCGCTGGATGACGGCCGTGTCCTCGGGGTTGGTGGCGTAAACCACCATCACCTCAGCGCCAGCGTTCTTCAGGGAGAGCAGCTGAGCGGTGAAGTCCTTGTCCTTGGTGGTGTACTTCTCGTTCTTGACGACGGTGAGGCCGGCGGCCTTGGCGCCCTTCTCCACCAGGTCGGCGCCGCCGGTACCGAAGGCGTCGGAGTCGTGGAGGATCCCGACCTTGGTCAGCTTCATGTCGTCCTTGATGTACTGGACCATGGCCGCGGCGGCGATGGAGTCGTCGGGGCGGACCCGGAACAGCCACTGGTTCCCCGTCTTGGTCAGATCGGCGTTGGTGCCGCCGATGAAGGTGGGGACGCCGTAGCTCTTGATGGCGTCGGACATGGCCTGGATCTGGGTGCTCTTGACGGAGCCGATCAGGGCCAGCACCTTGTCCTGCTCCACAGCCTTCTGGAGAGCCGCCAGTGCACCGGGGTTGGTGGACTGGTTGTCCTCCATGATCAGATTGATCTTCTTGCCGTTGATGCCCCCAGCCTCGTTGATCTGCTTAACCGCCAGCTTGATCGCCTTGATCTGTAGGGCGCCCTCTGCCGCTGAGGCGCCGGTGATGGGAGGCGTGAAGCCGATATTGATCTCCCCTCCGGAAGCAGCAGGCTGGGCTGCGGGCTTAGAGGCCGGAGCGCTGGTCGAGGCAGCGGCGGGCTTGTCCGGGGCCTTGGTCGGAGCCGGGGTCGCGCCAGTGCTGCAAGCGGCTGCCGCCGCTACTACCAGCGACGATGCGAGAACCACCGAGACGATGCGCTTGAGGTTCGCCATGGCTTTTCCTTTCCTTGCCAGTGTGCTGGGATTGGGATAACGGGTGCCTGAGGCTGGAGGCCCGGGCGGCGGCTGTGCAATCCCGGACATCGTGGGGCTACCCGTGGGCGACTAGGATACACTGTTCTGCGGCCATGTCAAGGGAAGGTATGATGGTATTACCAGTCGATCCACATATGGCTTCGTATGGCTGCCTTTATCTCCTCCTGGCGATCTGGCATAATCGCAGTTCAGTGCCGAGGCTATCCCTGGGAGAGGTGGGAGAATGTCGCTGGAACACAAGGTAGCGTTGATCACGGGCGCCGGCCAGGGCATCGGCAGGGCGGTGGCCCTTCGCCTGGCTCGGGATGGAGCCGACCTGGTGGTGGCGGACCTCAACCGAGAAACCGCCCAGGCCGTGGCTCGGGAGGCGAGGGGGCTGGGCCGGGAGGCGCTGGAGGCGCAGGTGGACGTCCGCAGTCTCGCGCAGCTCCGGGCCCTGGTGGAGGCGGCGGTCGGGAGGTTCGGCCGGTTGGACATCCTGGTGCCCTGCGCGGGGATAGCCCAGATCAAGGACATCCTGGAGATTACCGAGGAGGAGTGGGATCGTGTCCTGGGGGTGAACGCCAGAGGCCTCTTCTTCACCAACCAGCTGGTGGCCCGGCAGATGGTGCAGCAGGGGAGCGGGGCCATCGTCAACATCGCCTCCATCTCGGGGCGGGGACCCCGGCCGAACCAGGCCCACTACGCGGCCAGCAAGGCGGCCGTCATCTCCATTACCCGGTCCATGGCTGCACGTCTGGCGCCCCACGGCATCACCGTCAACGCGGTTTGCCCCGGCATCGTCGACACCCCCATGTGGCAGCAGTTGGACCGGCAGATGACCGAGGAGTACGGCCTCGCCCCGGGGGAGTACACCCGGCAGAGGTTGGCCCAGGTGCCTCTTGGACGGCTGGAGAGCCCTGAGGACGTAGCCAAAGCCGTGGCCTTCCTGGTTTCCCCGGAGGCCAGCTACGTCACCGGCCAGGCGCTGAACGTCGATGGTGGTTTCTACATGAACTGAGGGAGGAGCGGGACACGATGCTGAGCACTGCCCACGTGAGCTTCACGGTGAAGGATCTGGAGCGGTCCCTGGGGTTCTATCGGGACACCCTTGGCATGGAACTGGTGGGTACCATGGAGAGGAAAGGCGACGACATCTCTCGCATCGTCGCCTTCGAGGATGCCTATCTCAAGATCGCCTTCGTGGAGTTGCCGCGGGCTGGAGGGATGCAGCTGGAACTGATCCAGTACGTTTCCCCCCAGGGCCAGCCGATCGATCGCCGCACCTGCAACCCCGGCAGCGCCCACATTTGCTTCAGGGTAGAGGATATCCACGAGGTCTACGGGACCCTGAAGGCCCGCGGGGTAGCCTTCAAGTCGGAGCCGGTGGAGATCCTGGCCGGCATCAACAGGGGCGGCTACGCCGTATACTTCCTGGACCCGGATGGCAACACCCTGGAGTTGGTCCAGCGCCCCAGGGGCTGAAAGGGGGCCGTTGACCGGGGGTTGCCGTATTGTGGTATGATGATACTACCAAAGGCCAGTTAGTTGTTCCGGCCGGTGGAGGGTTGCTGTTATGTCTTCCTCGGGTTCCCTATCCAACCAGCGTCCCTTGGACTACGGCCTGTGGCACGATGCCACTGCCTCCTTTCAGTGGGAGACCCCTCTCCCCAGCTTTCGTCGAGTCCACCAGCAGTTCCCCAGACCCCTGGTGTCCGATATCCCCGCCGCCGTTGCCCAGGCTATGGATTCCCAGGAGGGAGCGGCCAGGTTGGGAGGTGGCAAGCGGGTCGTCATCACCGCCGGCAGCCGCGGCATCGCCAGCATCCCTGAGGTGCTGGCCGCCGTTGTCCGCCAGGTTCGCCGCTATGGAGGGTCCCCCTTCCTCGTTCCGGCCATGGGCAGCCACGGGCGAGCCACCGCCGAGGGGCAGCGGGAGTTGCTGGCGGATTTGGGCATCACCGAGGAGACGGTGGGAGCCCCCATCGAGGCCACCATGGAGGTGGTCCAGCTGGGCGAGCTTCCCAACGGTATGCCCGTCTACATGGATCGCATAGCTGCCGCGGCCGACGCCATCGTGGTGGTGAACCGGGTCAAGCCCCACACCGACTTCCGGGGAACCTGGGAGAGCGGCCTCAGCAAGATGATCGGGATCGGCCTGGGCAAGCGGAAGCTGGCCGACACCGTGCACCGCTACGGTCCCGACGGCCTTCGAGATCTGCTGCCCCAGGTGGCTCGCTTCGTGGTGGAGAGGAAGCCGATCGCCATGGGGATCGCGGTCATCGAGAACGCCTACGACGAGGTTGCCCGCATCGTCGGCGTGCCCCCCTCCGGCATCGCCGGTTCCGAGGAGGCAGCCCTGCTCGTCGAGGCCCGGGAGTTGATGGCCAGTCTCCCCTTCGAAGAGATAGACGTGCTGATCATCGAGGAGATGGGGAAGAACGTCACCGGTTCTGGGATGGACCCCAACATCCTCGGGCGGATGAAGGTGTACGGGACTTCCGACCTCCCCCGGCCTCGGATACGGGTAGTGACGGTCCACGACATCACCAAGGAGAGCCACGGTAACGCCACCGGCATCGGCCTGGCCGACGTGACTACCCGCCACCTGGTGGACAAGGTGGACTTCGAGGCTACCTACATCAACGGGCTAACGTCCGGGCTGGGGGCCATCCAGCGGATATGCCTGCCGGTGGTGGCGCCCGACGACCGCGCGGCCGTCTTGACGGCGCTGCGGGTTTGCGGCCGCCACGACCTCCAGAACGCCCGGGTGGTGCGGATCAAGAACACCCTGAAGCTGGAGGAGATCGACGTCTCCGAAAGCCTCTGGTCGGATGTGCAGGCTATGGAGCGGCTGTCTCCGGTGGGCGAGCCTTTCCACTTGGGCTTCAATCCGGAGGGGCGGATGGTCCCCTTCGAGGAGACGATCTAAGAGGGCTAACAGGAAGATGAAAGCACTCGTCAAGTATGCTCCCGGTCCCGGTTCCCTGCAGGTGATGGAGATGCCGGAGCCGTCCCTTCGGCCCGGCCACGTCATCATCGAGGTGGAGGCGGCCGGCGTGTGCGGTACCGACCTCCACATCCAGTCGGCAGAGTATCCCTTCGACCCTCCGGTGATCCTGGGTCACGAGTTCAGCGGCGTGGTGGTGGAGGCCGCTCCCGACGTCACCCTGGCCCACGTGGGCCAGAAGGTGACCAGCCTGCCCTACTTCAGCACCTGCGGGAGGTGTGACTTCTGCCGGTCGGGGGAGTACAACCTCTGCACCGAGCGAAAGTCCGCGGGCAGCGGCACCCACGGCGCCTTCGCCCGCTACGTGCTGATGCCCGAGCGGAGCGTCCGTCCCCTGCCCGAGAACGTCGACTTCATCGCCGGGGCGGTCTCAGAGCCGCTGGCCTGCTGCGTTCACGCGCTGCTGGAAAAGGCCACCCTTCGACCCACGGAGGTAGTGGTGGTGCTGGGGCCCGGCAGCATCGGTCTGCTGGCATCCCAGGTGGCCCTGGCCGCCGGGGCCACGGTGCTGCTGGCCGGCACAGGAGTCGATGAAGGCCGGCTGGCGCTGGCCAGGGAACTGGGCGTTCAACACACCGTCAACGTGGAAGCTCAGTCGGCCGCCGATCTGGTGCGGGATCTCACCGGGGGACGGGGGGCCGACGTGGTGGTGGAGTGCTCGGGTGCCGCCCCGGCGGTGCGGCTGGGCTACGAGCTGATCCGAAAGAAGGGTCAGTACGTCCAAGTGGGCCTCTTTGGCCACAGGATCGAGATGGATCCCGACCTGTTGGTGATCAAGGAGGTGCAGGGACTCAACTCCTTCGCCTCGACCCCCAGCGCCTGGGACTACACCCTCCGGTTGCTGCGGGATGGGAGGGTGAAGACCAGACCCCTGGTCACCGACACCCTGCCGCTGGACCGATGGGAAGAGGGTTTTGCCCGGTTCCGCAACAAACAGGCTATCAAGGTCGTGCTGCTGCCTAAATCCTGAGGAGGTCGGAGACTATGCTTCGGCGAGCTTCCCTGGCTCCAATGGTTCGAGACCGGTTGTACGAGCAGGTTGCCCAGCAGATCCAGCAGTTGATCGTCGACGAGGGTTGGCCGGCAGACAACAGGATCCCCACCGAGCGGGAGTTGGGAGAGCAGTTCGGTGTCAGCCGTACCGTGATCCGGGAGGCGCTGAAGGCACTGTCGGAGAGGGGGCTGGTAGCCATCCGGCCGGGGCGAGGGACCTTCGTGGTCGACCCGGGGGCCGGTGCCCTCAAGGAACCGATGAAGCTCGCCTTCCAGCGGCAGAACATCTCCTATCGGGAACTGGTGGAAGCCCGGCGGGTGCTGGAGATCGAGATCGCCGAGCTGGCGGCCCAGCGGGCGCGGCCGGAGCAGATGGAGCTGCTGCGGGCTTCGATCGAGGAGATGGACGCCGCCATGGGGGATGTGGAGCGGTTCATTCGGACCGACCACAAGTTCCATCTGGTGCTTGCCGAGGCTACCCAGAACAGGATGTTCCCCATGCTCACTGAGAGCATGGCGGGACTCCTCCACGAGAGCCGTCTTCTCATGGTTGGTGATGCGGGGTCACCGACCCGCGGCCAGATCCATCACCGCGCGCTCCTGGATGCCCTGGCGCGTGGGGATGTGATGGCGGCGCGCAGGGCCATGGAGGAGCACATCGAGCAGGTGGAGACGGACATCCATGCTACCGTAGACGGAGTGAGTCTGGTCGAGGCTTAGGAGAGGGGACCATGGGGTGCAACCCTCTCCCAGAGGGAGAGGGAGTTCTAGATGGGGGAGGGCCTGTGGAGAAGGAATTCTTGCTCGAGCTGTATCGGCGAATGGTGCGGATTCGCAAGTTCGAAGAGGCCGTGGTGGAGGTGTATCTGCGGGGGTTGATGCCCGGGCTGGCCCACAGCTACGCCGGTGAGGAAGCGGTGGCGGTGGGAGTTTGCTCCGCCCTGCGGACCGACGATTACATCACCAGCACCCACCGGGGTCACGGCCACCTCATCGCCAAGGGGGGCAAGACCGACCGGATGATGGCCGAGGTGCTGGGCAAGGCCGCGGGGTACAACCGGGGTCGGGGCGGCACCATGCACATCGTCGATCTCTCCCTGGGGATCCTTGGGGCCAACGGCATCGTCGGCGGCGGGATGGGGATCGCAGCGGGTGCCGGGTGGTCTGCCAAGCAGCGGGGCACCGGCCAGGTGTGCGTCTGCTTCTTCGGCGACGGCGCTGCCAACCAGGGGATCCTGTACGAGTCGATGAACATGGCGGCCTCTTGGAAGCTGCCGGTGATCTACGTTTGCGAGAACAACCAGTTTGGACAGTTCACCCGGAGCGCGCGGGTGAGCGGTGGGAATCGGCTGGGGGCCAGGGCCGAGGCCTTCGGGCTGCGGGCCACAGAGGTGTATGGCCAGGAGGTGCTCTCGGTCTACGACGCGATGTCGGAGGTAGTGGAGCGGGTGCGCTCCGGCGACGGTCCCGAGTTCGTGGAGTTCAAGACCTGGCGCTATGGGGGCCATCACGTGGGCGACCCCGGCAAGATCTACCGGCCGGCCGAGGATATCGAGGACTGGAAGACCAACCGGGACTCGATCAGGCTCTACGCGGACAAGTTGCTGGGCGACAAGCTGTGCAGAGCCGAAGAGATCTCGGCCATCGACGAGGAGATCAAGCAGGAAATCGACGAGGCGGTGGAGTTTGCGAAGGCCGCCCCATTCCCCGAAGGAAGCGAGGTGGCGCTGTATGTCAGTCCCGATGCGTGAAATGACCCCCAGCGCGACTGCCCAGATGCGTGAGATTACCCTGGCAGAGGCTATGCGCGAAGCGATAGCCGAGGAGATGAGGCGAGACCCAACGGTCTTCGTGATGGGCGAAGAGGTGGGGGCGGCCGGCGGGACCTTCAAGACCTTCGAAGGGCTGTTCGCCGAGTTCGGTCCCGAGCGGGTCGTGGATACAGCCATCGCGGAGAACGGCTACGTGGGGCTGGGGGTGGGTGCCGCCATGACGGGCATGCGCCCCGTGATCGACCTGATGTTCGGGGACTTCATCACCAACGCCATGGACCAGGTGGTGAACCAGGCCGCCAAGATGTACTACATGACCGGCGGCCAGGTGACGGTTCCCCTGACGATCCACACGGTGCTGGGGGCGGGCCGCCGCTCGGCCGCTCAGCACTCCCAGAGCCTGCACGCCTGGTTTGCCCACATCCCTGGGCTGAAGGTGGTGGTGTCCTCCACCCCCTACGACGCCAAGGGGCTCTTGAAGAGCGCCATCCGCTACAACGGCCCTGTGATCGTCTACGAAGACAAGATGATGTACAAGCTGAAGGGGCTGGTGCCCGAGGAGGAGTATCTGATCCCTCTGGGCGTAGCGGACGTGAAGCGGGAGGGGAGCGACCTCACGGTGGTGGCAACCTCCAGCATGGTGCAAGTGGCTCTGGAGGCGGCGGAGCAGCTGGCCAAGGAGGGCGTCAGCCTGGAGGTGGTGGACCCCAGGACGGTGAGTCCCCTGGACATGGACACCATCGCGGCCTCGGTGCAGAAGACCCACCGCGCCGTGGTGATGGATGAGGCCTACCAGTTCTACGGGACGACCGCGGAGATCGCTTCTCAGATTGCGGACAGATGCTTCGACTACCTGGACGCGCCGGTTAAGCGATACGGGGCCATGGACGTGCCGGTGCCCTTCAGTCCATCCCTGGAGGATCTGACCATCCCCAACGTGCAGGGGGTGGTGAAGCTGGTGCACGACCTGATGGAAGGAGCCCGGTAACATGGCCATCGAGATCGTGATGCCCCAGCTTGGCCTCACCATGACCGAGGGTGTCGTAGTCAAGTGGCTGAAGCAGGTGGGCGACCAGGTCAAGAAGGGTGATGCCGTCTTCGAGGTGGAGACCGACAAGGTGACCCAGGAGGTGACCTCCCTGGAGGAGGGGATCCTGGGGGAGGTGCTGGCAGGCGAGGGGGTGGTGGTGCCTATCGGGCAGGTGATCGCCTACCTGACCGCGCCGGGCGAGAAGGTTGCCGCCGACGGGGCGACGGGGCGACGGGGAAACGGGGAGAGTGGAGCGCTCAGCACTCAGCGCTCAGCGCTCAGCACTCAGGACTTCGCTCTCAGTCCTCAGTCCTCAGCCCTCAGTCCTGAAACGTGGGTACGAGCTTCGCCAGCAGCGAAGAAGTTGGCCCAGAAGCTGGGGGTGGACTATAGGACCCTCAAGGGCAGCGGGCCCGGCGGCCGGGTCGTGGAGGCCGACGTCCGTCGTGCCGCCGCGACGGCAGCCACTCCGATAGCAGCCGCAACTCCGGCTCCGGCCATCCCCGTGTCTCCGAGTCCCCGCGTCTCCGCATCTCGGGAGGCGGGCGAGCGGGTGGAACTGAGGGGCGTGCGCAAGGTGGTGGCGGAGAGGATGGCTCTCAGCTTCTCCACGGCGCCCCACTTCTACCTGACGGTGGAGGTGGACGCCACGGCGCTGAAGGCCTTCCACCAGCAGTTGGTGCCGGCCATCCAGAAGAAGTTCGGGGTTCAGCCCACCATCACCGATATCCTGATCAAGGCCGTGGCCGTGGCCCTTCAGGAGCATCCCGAGGCCAACTCCTCCTGGGTGAACGGCGGTATCCAGCGAAACGGTGCCGTCAACCTGGGGGTGGCTGCTTCCGTCGACGAGGGGCTGATAGTGCCGGTGATCCCGGCGGCCGACCGGCTTTCTCTGGGCCAGGTTGCCCAGAAGCGGCGGGAGTTGGTAGAGAAGGCGAGGTCCGGGCGGCTGACCCTGCCCGACCTGGAGGGGGGCACCTTTACTCTCTCTAACCTGGGGATGTTCGGGATAGACCAGTTCCAGGCTATCGTGAACCCGCCCCAGGCGGCGATCCTGGCGGTGGGCCGGATCAAGGACCGGGTGGTGCCGGTGGACGGCCAGGTGGCGGTGCGACCCACCATGTTCATGACCCTGTCGGTGGACCACCGGGTCCTGGACGGGGCCGAGGGGGCCAAGGTCCTGGCCAGGGTCGTGGAGCTGCTGGAGCAGCCGATGGAGCTGGTGCTGGGAGACTAGGGCGCAGAATCATCCTTAGCAGGAACTGGGGGCCGGTGGAGACGCCGGCCCTCGCCAATTTGGAGTGCGGTGGCTTGCTGCCGCACTCCAAATCAGGGGTCCCACCCCACTCCGAATTAGGCCTGCTGCCGCAAAGGGGTGACCTGGGGATGCGCTTATGTTATGCTCTCGCCAGTGGTCGTGCCTTTTACCCCCTATAAGGAGGCTCCCCATGCCTGAGGGATCAGCTGTCAAACGCCAGATCATGCTGATCGGGATTCTGGCCGTCCTCTTCTTGATCGCCGAACTGGCCGCGGGAGCGGTCACCCTCTACACCGACTGGCTCTGGTTCGACAGCCTGGGCTACCAGACCGTCTTCGCCACGGTGCTGCAGGCCAAGGTGCTGGCCTTCGTGGTCGGTGTGGTGGTCTTCCTGCTTCCCGCCGCGGCCAGCCTGCTCCTGGCCCGAGCGGTGATGAGCCAGCACCGGACGGTGTCCATCCGAGAGGAGAGCGGCGTAGCCTACATCGTGCAAGCGGGCCAGGACATGCCGCGACGGGTGGTCTTCTACCTGGCCGGGTTGGTTGCCCTGGGCATGAGCGTGGCCATGGGGTTGTCCGCGGCCGGTCGATGGGAAACCCTCCTCAAGTTTCTGAACGGCAAGAGCTTCGGTGTCACCGATCCCCTGTTCAACCAGGACGTCGGCTTCTACTTCTTCACCCTGCCCCTCTTCCGTTTCCTGCAGGGATGGCTCTTCTGGGCCCTGGCGATAATCTTGCTGCTCACTGCCGCTGTCTATCTGATCAGCGTCTACGAGGGGCAGATAGGCATCGATCCCGGGGTCCTCTCCGCCCACCGGCCTGCCAAGTTCCACGTGATGGTGCTGGCAGCGCTGATGGCCCTGGTGATGGCCGTCTCCTACCGCATCCAGATCTATGATCTGGTGTTCGCCAGCCATGGGGTGGTTTCGGGGGCCGGATTCACCGATGCCACGGCCAGGCAGATGGCGCTGTGGGTGTTGATGGGCATCATGGGGATTACGGCCGCTCTCTTCCTGGTGAGCAGCTTCCGCCAAGGCTTTACCCTCCCTCTCTGGGGCGTGGGGATGTGGCTGGTGGCCGCAGTGGCTTTGGGTAGCGTGTACCCTATGGTGGTGCAGAAGCTTCAGGTGGAGCCTAGCGAGCTGCAGATGGAGAAGCCCTACATCGATTCCGGCATCAAGATGACCCGCCAGGCCTTCGGCATGGATCGGATCCAGGAGCAGGACTTCAATGCCGAGGATGCTGTGGCCCTCCAGGAGATCAACTCCAACCCCGACACCATCGGCAACATTCGGCTGTGGGATCACCGCCCCCTGCAAGATACCTACAATCAGATCCAGGCGATCCGGCTCTACTACGATTTCCACGACGTGGACGTGGATCGGTACGACATCGGCGGGAAGTACCGGCAGGTGATGCTATCGGCTCGGGAACTCTCCCCGGATAAGCTGGCCTCCCAGGCCCAGAACTGGGTGACCAGGCGGCTCCAGTTCACCCACGGCTACGGCCTCGCCATGAGCCCTGTCAACGAGATCGTGGGCGAGGGACTTCCCAACCTGCTGGTCAAGGACATACCGCCCCAGGGTGATATCAAGATCGACAAACCCCAGATCTACTACGGCGAAGTCAACTCGGGCTACGTGATCGTGAAAACCACCGCCCAGGAGTTCGACTATGCCAAGGGAGACGAGAACGTCTACGGCAGCTATCAGGGAGACGGTGGCGTCAAGCTGGACTCCATCTTCAATCGTCTGGCCTACGCCTGGTACTTCCACGACGGCAACATCCTCTTCACCGGCTATCTGACCCCCGAGAGCCGTGTGCTCTACTTCCGGAACATCCAGCAGCGGGTGCAGAAGGTCGCTCCCTTCCTGATGCTGGACAAAGATCCCTACCTGGTGGCGGCCGACGGCCAGCTGTACTGGATCCAGGACGCTTACACCTACGGCAACGATTACCCCTACTCGGCGTCCTACCAGGAGCGAACCCAGGTGAGCGTTCCCGCCAAGGCAGGGGGCGCCACAATCCAACAGGTGCGGACCGGTCCGGAGTTCAACTACATCCGCAACAGCGCCAAGGTGGTCGTCAACGCCTACGACGGCTCGATGCGCTTCTACCTTGCCGATCCCAGCGACCCGCTGGCGGAGGCTTATCGATCGATCTTCCCGTCCCTCTTCTCCCCCATGGAGGAGATGCCTGCCTACCTGAAGGCTCACGTGCGCTATCCGGAGGACCTCTTTCAGGCCCAGGCGGAGATGTACCGTACCTATCACATGCAGGATTCGCAGGTCTTCTATAACCGAGAAGACCTGTGGAGCGTTCCTAACGAATCGGTCGGGGATAACCGCCAGCCGGTGGAGCCCTACTACCTGATCATGCGGCTACCGGGGGAGAAGAGCGAGGAGTTCCTGCAACTGTTGCCCTTCTCACCCTCCAACAAGGACAACATGATCGCCTGGCTGGCCGCGCGCTCCGACGGGCAGAACTACGGCAAGCTGATCGTCTACAAGTACCCGAAGGACAAGCTGATCTACGGCCCCATGCAGGTGGAGGCCAGGGTCAATCAGGATCCCACCATCTCCGCCCAGTTCACCCTCTGGGGCCAGCGGGGCTCCCAGGTGACCCGGGGCAATCTGCTGGCGATCCCCGTGGGGAACGCCAACCTCTACGTGGAGCCGGTCTATCTTCAGGCGGATCGAGGCTCCATCCCGGAGTTGAAGCGGGTGATTGTCTCCACGGGGAACAAGGTGGTGATGGAGGCTAGCCTGGGGGAGGCTCTGAACAAGCTGTACGACGGGAAGCTGGCGCTGGCTCCATCGGGGCAGCCCGGACAAGCCGCTCCTGTACCGGGTGGCACGCCGGGTCAGCCGGTTGCCGTCACGCCACCGAGCGCACCGTCCACGCCTCCCTCCGGGACCTCAGAGCTGGTCAAGTCTGCCCAGGATCACTACAACCGGGCTCAAGAGCGGCTGAAGGCCGGCGATTGGGCGGGGTTCGGCGACGAGCTGAAGAAGCTGGAGAGCGACCTGAACGCCCTGAACGGCCGGGTCCAGTAATATTAAGGTAGCTTCCAGTTGTAGGACGGGCCGGATCACCCCTGATCCGGCCCTACTGGTATAGGAAGGCTGTCTCACACTCTGCCGCGTGCTGGCACCGTTTGGTAGTTGCCAGCCGCCATCTGGTTGATGTATAGTGGCGTAGGTTCGTTGTGAGCCGGCATCATTGCTCACAGGGTATTAGACTCCTCGTCGGTACCTTTCCAGGTCCTGTGTTTCTGACCCCGCCGGCGTCCGCTCCACGGGCGCATCCTGGACCCTCTCTTTCGACCTGATCAAGGTATAACCATATAGCGGGCTACGATGTGGCCCTATCAAAGATGTTGCTGTTCTTGGCGCTGCCTGCAGCACGTCTTGGGAGGTGGCTGAAATCAGCAGCCCAGAGATACTCAAAGGTGTTCGCGCTCTGAGAAGAGCTGGATCGATATTCGGCCGCTGGCTACCCCAGCGGCCATCCAGCGGCCGTCTGGGATTACACCTGGCTATCGTCGCAATAGTGGGCTCCTCGGTTGTGGCTACCCACGATCATCTGGTGACTGTCCCTCAGGTGGTTGGGCTGCAGTCCTCGATAGAGATGGTT
>JAJZQR010000135.1 GCA_021806765.1 Chloroflexota bacterium
TGCCGATGGAGCAGCCGTCCACCAGCCCCCTGCCCACGTAGCCCATGAAGACGGGCAGGTGGCCCGAGCCTCCTCCGGTGCAGATGGCGACCTTGCCCTGGATCGGGGCGTCGGCCCTCACGACGGCTCGCCTGTCGGGACCCACCAGCTTGAGTTCGGCAGGATGGGCGCGCACTATCCCATCCAGCATCTCGTCCACGAAGGCGTACGGATCGTTGATCAGCTTCTTCACGATCTCCTCCTTGCTCCAGGGGCTCGCGTCCATCTGGCCTGGGAAGCGGTAGGCCTGTCCCATGGGAAGGACGCTGTCGCATCCCACAAGAGGTTCCCCCGCTCGTCCCTTGGCATCGGGCCGGGACCTCGGAGCACTTCGAATTCTGGATTATCCTGCAACTGGTTCAACAGAGGGAGTGTGACATAGAGATCCCTCAGATCCAACGTGCTCTTTATTCTAACCATGCGGAAGTCGCCTCCCTGAGGCTTGGCCGATCTCAAAGCCACCTCCACCGCTTCCACGTCGGTATCAAGAGAGATAGGGATTCTCGCTGCTGAAGGGTCGTTGGCGGTGAGAGCATTCCAGTAGGTCTTCGCAGCGTCGAACTGCTCCATAAGCTTTCGGGTGGTGAACTCGGCCGCCCCGATGCCGACGCAGTTGCCATGGGACTCGGGAGTGACGTTCAGGACTACAACCCGCCTGTAGAGGGGAAGGGAGGTAGACTCGTCATTGCCACGCCACATTCCGATTACGTTGCTATCCATCCCGCCCCCGGAGATGTTCTTGCCCATCCAATCGACCACCAGCACATCTAGCTCATCGAAGGGAACACGGGGCAAGAGACGGCTGGAGAGCTCCAGTAGCTCTCGATCGGTGTCGTGGATCCTCTCGGGCGGCGCCACGACGATTTTGGAGACATCGTGGTAGCCGTTCTCCACCGTCGCAACCCCCAGCACGATCTTGCCTGTCCCCATAATGACTCTGGCCGCTTCGGGGATGTTAAGCGCGAGCCCGTGGTCGTGGATCGACTCGGCGCCCAGTTGCTTGCCCAGTCCTATCGCCATCATTTTGCAGAGGCCGCTCTCGATTGAGGCCCGGAATGATGTGTGGTTCTTCACGCGGTTGACCACGATGACGCCGTCGGCATTGTAGGCGTTCCTATCCATGTGGACCGTGGCGCCTTGAGGGGTCCTGCCCAGAACCACCGTTTCCATGGAGGAGAGGATCGGAACCCCCATGGATTCCTGAGTGATGCCATATTCAGCTATCAGATCCACCTGGCCCTGGGCAGTAGCGCCACCATGGCTTCCCATGGCAGGTACGATAAAGGGTCTCGCGTCCAACTTCTTCAACTCGTCGACGATCACCCTCAGGATTAGCGCGATGTTGGCCACACCGCGGCTTCCTGCTGTGATCGCGATCCTCTGCCCGGCCTTGACCCGCCCGGGCAGATCTGTCTGATGGAGCTGTCGCCGGACCTCACCGGCTACATCCTCCAAATGGTGTGAAGAAAAGTGGCGCCTCACCAGTGCCACGTCGGGAATAGTGCTTCTGGGATAGTCGCCCATATCTCTTCCCGCCTCGCCGGCCAGGCCATGGCGTACTCAACGACTGCAGGATCAGGCGGCACCCACGCTGCTAGATGAGATCACTTCCGCTGCCGTTAAGAGCTGCTCGTCGTCGTCATGGTCCCGAAGTAAGCATTCCTCACATGTTCGTTCGCCATCAACTCGGGAGAGGTCCCGTTCACCGTCGTGATGCCCGATTCCATGACGTAGGCACGGTTGGATATCTCCAGGGCGAGCCAGGCGTTCTGTTCGACCAGAAGCATGGTGGTGCCGTTGCCGTTGACCTCGCGCAGTTTGTCGAACACCTGATCCACCAGGATAGGTGCGAGGCCGAGGGAGGGCTCGTCCAGCAGCAGCAGGCGAGGATGGCTCATCAAGGCCCGAGCGATCGCCAGCATCTGCTGTTCGCCGCCACTCAGTCCCGCGGCCATCTTACGGGAGTAGCGGCGGAGCACGGGGAACAGGGTGAACATCTCGTCAATGCCCTCCCGCACATATGCTGCGGGCCTTCCGTAGGCGCCCATCTCCAGGTTCTCGGTCACAGTCAGGGCGGGGAAGACCCGGCGGCGCTCCGGCACCAGGGCGATACCCAAGCTCACCAACCTCTCCGTTTGCTGCACCAGGAGGGAGTCGCCATCAAAAACGATTTCGCCGGCAACCGGTTTGAGCAACCGGCATATGGACTTGAGCGTGGTGCTCTTGCCCGCTCCATTGGCGCCCAACAGAGCCACCACCTCGCCCCGGCGCACCTCCAGGCTGACGTCTCGCACGGCCTCCACGTCGCCGTATTTTACAGCCAGATGGGTGATAGAGAGAAGCGATCCGTCATGCATGGAACCCCTGCCTCCTTCGCGAGCCCAGATACGCCTCGATGGCGGCTGGACTCGACTGGATTTCGGAGGGAGTCCCTTCCACCAGCAGCTTGCCGAAGTTGAGCACTGTGATCCGTTGGGCCAGGGTCATGACCACCCGCATCTCGTGCTCGACCAGGATTACCGTCAGGCCCCGCTCGTGAAGGGCTCGGATCACGTCCATCAGTCGCTCGGTCTCCACCAGGTTAAGCCCGGCATGCGGCTCGTCCAGGAGCAGCACCCGGGGATCGAGACAGAGCGCTCTCGCGATCTCCAGCAGCCGCTGTTGGCCCTGGGGGAGGCTGACTGCTGGGCTGTTGGCAGCATCCGCCAGACCGACGAATCGCAGCGTATCGAGGGCCTTCGCTCGTTTGCCCGGATCGAAGTGCCACCAGGAACTGCTGGAGTGTCCGGCGAGCAGCAGGTTCTCAAGCGCGCTCATGGAGCGAAACAGCCTCGGAGCCTGGAAAGTCCGGCCCATGCCCCGACGCGCTATTTCGAAGGGATGCGCTCGATCGATACGGTGCCCGCGGAGCCGCACATCACCGCTGGTCGGCTTGTATACCCCGCTCATGATGTTGAACAGCGTCGTCTTGCCTGATCCGTTGGGCCCGATGACGGCGTGAATAGATCCCTCCTCTACTCCGAAGCTCACGTCTTCCAGGGCTGCGACGCCTGCGAAATGCTTGGTGAGACTCGATACTTCTACGATATTCACCCCGCCTTGCCCTCCCTCGGCTTGCTCAAGATCGCCTTCGCGAGCCCGCTCCTTGGAAGTCGAAGCCCGGACTGCTTCTGCCGTTGGGAGACAGCGCGGACCAGACCTGCCAGGCCTCCAGGGGCCGCCGCCATCATGATGATAACCACTAACCCAAAGACCGCCATGTAGGAATCCTTGAGGAAGCGGAGCCATTCCGGCAAGAGGGTGAGCAGAAACGCCATCACCACGACGCCGCCGGTGCTGCCCAGCCCGCCGATCACCACCATGACCAGGTAGTTGAAGGTGGTGCTCCAGGCAAAGACATCCGGGCTGATGTAACCCAGCATGGTCGAGTAGAGGACCCCCGCCAGGCCGCCACAGCTAGCAGAGATGACGAAGAGCATCACCTTGATGTTCCTGATGTTGACTCCGGCGACCTCGGCAGCGGTCTCATCATCTCGGACCGCCCGCGCTCTCATGCCCAGAGGACTTCGGTTGAAGAGCACGGACAGAGTGACGACGAGGGCAGCAAAGGCCAACTCCACGTAGAACAGGTGGGGCTCGCTGTCCAATTGCATGGGACCCAGACTGAACCTGGGAATGGCGCTAAGGCCGTTAGCTCCACCTGTTAGCCCACTCAGGTTGATCATGAACTGCTGCATAATGATCCCGAAGCCCAGGGTCGCCAGCGCCAGGTAGTGGCCCTTCAACTTGAGGGCCGGCCATCCGAGGGCAAGCCCGGCTACCGCTGCGAAAACGACGCCCGCTACGGCCGCGACGGGGAGGGCCACGTTGCGAAGCGCCAATATCGAGTATCCGTAGGCTCCGAGGCCGAAGAAAGCCGCCTGAGCCAGGGAGATCTGGCCTCCAAACCCGAGGATGAAGTTGAGCCCCACCGCCAGGATGATGTTCACCAGCGCCACGTTGACGACGTGCAGGTAGTAGACGCCCAGGACATGTGGAAGAAGGAGCGCCACGATGCCCAGCGCTATCAGGGATGCCATTACCGGGGTGACCCTTATCTTGCCCATAGCTTCACGGCCTCTCCATCTCGGGTTCGCCGAAGAGCCCTTGCGGCCTGAAGATAAGGAAGGCGATGAGCAGCCCAAAGGAAATGACGTCGATGTACTGAGAGGACAGGAAGTAGGACCCCAACGCATCTACCAGCCCCAGGATCAGCCCGCCAATCATTGCCCCAGGAATGTTCCCGAAGCCGCCGACGATGGAGGAAGCAAAGGCCTTCAGCGATACCATGCCTCCCATGTCCGCTGAGACGTAGAATACCGGGGCCACCAGCACACCCGCGACGCCGGCAAGGACGCAGGCGTAGGCAAAGATCAGGGCGATGACACGGTCTGTGTCGATGCCCATCAATCGAGCAACCTCGCGGTCCTGGGCTGTCGCACGCATCGCCTTGCCTATCGCTGTGCTACGAAACATCACCACCTGCAGGATCACGAGGACGATCATGGTGACGAGGATCAACAGGTGCTGTCCGTAGATCTTGGCGGAGCCGAGGGTCACGGTGGCATTCTGGAGCGGACCGGGGTCGGCCAACGGCTCCGGACCCCAAGCCAGCACCGCGCTGTTCTTGAGGAAGATCGACAGCCCGAGGGTGGCTACGATGGCGCACAACTGAGGGGCGTTGCGGAGAGGGTGGTAGATTCCACGGGCCATGAGCACCCCGAACCCTGCCATAAAGATAATGGTCAGCAACAGATTCACCGCCCATGGCAGGTGCAGCGCCTGGGACATGGAGGCTACGCTGACGAAGGCCGCCAGCATCACCAGCTCTCCCTGGGCAAAGTTCACGATCCCCACGGCGTTCCAGATCAGGGTGAAACCGAGAGCGACCAGCCCGTAGATTGCCCCCATCGCGAGGCCGGAGATGCTAAGCTGTAGCAGCATTGAGAGGCTCCCTCGTGATTAGTGTTGCCTACCAGGAACCTATGGTGGCGCCTGGACTGCCCCCAGGCGCCACCAACGTTGGCCCTACTTCTCCTTGACTACCTGGATCACTTCGGTTTTCCCGTTCTTCACCTCGGTGATCAGCCCGGAGTGCACCATGTCGCCGTTCGAGCTCCAGCTGTACTGTGTCATGACTCCCTGGAAATCCTTGATGCCGTTCAGCGCCTGCTGGATGGAGGGCCCATCGACTTTGCTGGCCTTCTTGATGGCCTCAGCCAGGATGTTGGTGGCGTCGTAGTAGGCAGAGGCGTACAGTTCCGGCGGGGCGTTGTAGACGCCCGAGTACTTCTTGGCCCAATCCTGGATGTTCTTATCAGGGTTGTTCGGCGAGAAGTCGCTGATGGAGATGGCGCCGTTCGCAGCATCCCCGGCCAGTTTCAGGAAGGGAGGCTGGCTGAAGGTCGTCGACCCGACCAGCTTGAACTTTGCGCCCAAGGTCGCCATCTGCTTGGCCAGCAGGCCGCTAGGCTGGTCGTCGGTCCACACGATGATGCCGTCCACTCCCTTGTCTTGGAAGCTGAGGATCTGGGGAGTGAAGTCCTTGGTGTCATCCATGTGGGTTTCGGTGGCAACCGGTGTTATCCCTCGCTTCGTTAGCTCGTCCTTGACGACCTCGATTCCGCCCTGCCCGAAGGCCGTATTGACGTAGTCCAGGCCGATCTTCTTGAACTTGAGCTCCTCCACGGCGTACTTCACCAGCAGTCTCGCCCCGATCTCGTCGTTCAGCCGGATGCGGAAGATCCACTTGTTGCCCTGAGCCGTGATGGGGGGTCCCGTCGCCCCAGTCAGGGCCGGTACACTGTACTTCTGGAAGATCGGTTCGGTAGGAAGCATCGCCGGACTGAAGTGGGGCCCGATGACTGCCACCACGTTGTCCTGGGTGATCAACTTCGTAACGGCGTTGGAAGCTGCAGTGGGGTTGGGTCCCTGGTCATCCTCCCAGAACAGCTGGATTGGGCGGCCGTTGATCCCTCCCTTGTCGTTGATCTCCTTGACCGCCAGGCCGATGCCGTTCTTCATGTAGCCGCCGTTTTCGGCGAACTGTCCCGTAAGTGGAGCGGAGACCCCGATGTTAATCGGTTCAGCACTCTTTGGTGCGCTCGCAGGTGCGCCGGCCCCGCAGGCCGCCAGCACCAGCATCATCACCACGGAGACCAAGGCCACTGCGCTAAGTTGCAGCCATTTCATCCCCTGAAACTCCTTTCAGATTATGCCGACCACCTAAGACGAGAGCTTCGTTCCCGACTAGCCGACTACCGCGATGCCTGCTTCGACCAATCGTTGGCGGATCTCCGCCCGCTTTTCCTGGCTGGGCGCTAGCATGGGGCTGCGAGCGGGACCTACTTTCCGGCCCTGGAGCTCGATTGCCACCTTGGCCAGGTAGGGCATGTTGGGCCCCTCGATGGACCTCCACACCGGCAGGATGCGATCGTGCAGAGCCTTAGCGCCGGCGTGATCGCCTGCCTCCATCATGTTCCACATCTCCACGCTGGGCCCTGGAAGCACGGTGTTCAGGCAGCAGATAGCGCCGTCCACCCCGAGGCAGTAGGAGAGATAGAGGAGGTCGTCCACCGCGGTTATCACCGTCAGCCGGTCGTGGTACTGGTGCATCAGGTCGGCTACCTTGTGGAGATCGCCCCCGCTCTGCTTGATACCGGCCACCCAAGATACATCCACCAGCCGTCGAACGGTGCGTATATCGATGTTCACCCAGGGCACGACGTTGTAGATCAGGACGGGGAGTTGCATCGCATCGCCGATTTCCTGGTAGTAACGAACTAGAGTCTCCGCGTCCGGTGTCCAGAGATAGTGGGGAGGGGTCACCTGCAGGGCCGTCACGCCGGCTTCCTTAGCGGCCTTCGACTTCCTGATGGCCTCGGCCGTGCTGTCCGCGATAATCCCTCCGATTACCGGAACCCGGTCCCGGGCCTGTTCCACCACGGCCCGGCAAAGGCGATGGATCTCCTGCTCCGACAGCCCCTCTCCTTCACCGGTACTGCCCCCGGCGCATAGCCCACGGATCCCTGTCTGGATCAGGTACTCCACGTCGTCCCGGATAGCACCCTCGTCCAGCTCCTCATTTCCAGAGGTAAAGGGGGTAACCATGGGTGGAATGATCCCGCGAACGTCCAGTCTCATAGGGCAAGAACCTCCCATTCAGAATGTGGCCCCAATTTGTTCTCCGCGTTCGGCCCCACCAACAGGACCGGCAGTGCATAGAGAGGGAACGGCTGCCAACCCTATCATGGGGGGCGAGCCGGGGGGACAAGTCTCGCCGGAGGATTCGGTGTTGCCGGGTTGGTAGCAACGGCCACTGAAGCGCTCTCCAACGGAGGTGATCACCTACTCTGCTTAACTGTCGAGCAAGGGGATGGTTTCCAGGTGGGTGCGCATTGCCTCTCGAGCCCGCTGGGCGTCTCGGGCGACCACGGCCTGATGAATCTCTCTATGCAGGCGAAAACTGTCTTCATGTTTCGCCAGTCGGAATGTTGTACCTATCCAAATCCTCATCAGGGCGCTGGTTCCACTGGCGATGCCGACGAAGAGATCGTTATGAGAGGCAACGGCGAGGGTAAAGTGAAAATCCACGTCGGCAGAGCTGTAGGTCTCGTCATCCTTCGATGGCCAACTCGCTTCCATTCGCCCCAGCGCGTCGGCGAGGTTGGCCAGCTCTTCGGGGGTTGCCTTTGACGCCGCCAGCGCTGCTATCTCCGGCTCAAGAACCAGCCTCACCGCCATGAAGTCCCTCTGAGAGCAGTTCCTCGAGACGAAGTAGCGCTTGATGGCTTGACCGACGGTATCCGCCGGAATGTGGATCACATAAGTCCCGCTGCCAGCTTTCATTTGGACCAGGCCCCGCTCCTGAAGCAGGCTGATCGCTTCCCGGATGGTGGAGCGATTGACGTTGAGCAATCGGGACAACTCCCGCTCGGGCGGCAGCCTATCGCCGACGCGGATCTGCTGTGTTGTGATCATCTCCTGGATCACATCCGCTATCTGCTCGTCGAGGTTCTGACGTCGCAGTTCCAGGAGTGCAAACAACCCTCGTTGCCTGTCCATCTTTAGACCAACCCTCTCTTGCTGATCGGCACTGACCGTAGACCGGGGACGCTGTCCACATTTGGATGGATTGCTGGGTGGCACAGTGGCCGTATGGACCGGTGGCCGGACCAATTGCTATAATAGCATCAAGAGCGACCTTGTCAAGCAGTTGCTCGATCTGTAGCTACCGGGTTCTCGGTTGTACCAGTTGTCCCGGCCTCTCCCACTACCGCCTGTCCGGGGATCGAACCCGGGGGAACTTCCGCTACTTTTGAAGGGAGGCGTTTCTAACATGGCGACCCAGCGCGCGCTGATCACGCTCGACTTTGTGCATCCCGGAGACGAGGTTGACCGACGCCTGGAGGAGGCGGGCATCCAGACCGTGTACAACGGCTGGCACGGAGGTCGAACCGAAGAGGAGATGATCGCCCTCCTGCAGGGTGTCGACGCCGTCCTAGCCGACATTGATCCCTTCACGGCCCGGATCCTGGCCAGTGCCGATCGGCTCAAGGTGATCAGCCGGCCAGGCGTGGGGTACGACGCCATCGACGTGAAAGCAGCTTCTGCCAGGGGCATCGCCGTGTGCACCACACCGGGCTCCAATCGCCACTCGGTGGCCGAGTTGACCCTCGCCATGATTCTCCAATGTGCGCGAAAGATCATGGAGAACGAAGCCGAAGTCCGAAGAGGGGGCTGGGCCCGCGTGGTGGGCAACGAGATAGCGGGAAGCATCTTGGGCATCGTTGGCCTAGGGACCATCGGCAAGGAGGTTGCCCAGAGGGCTAAGGCCTTCGAGATGCGACTCCTGGCCTACGATCTGGTGCAGGATCAGCAGTTTGCGGAGGAACACCAGGTTACCTACGTCCCGCTGGAGCAGTTGCTGCGGGAAAGCGACTACATCAGCCTGCACATCCTTCTGGATCAGCGAACCCGCCACTTGGTCAACGCCGAGCGCATAGCCATGATGAAACCATCCGCCTATCTGATCAACACGGCGCGCGGTCCCATCGTAGACGAGGAGGCCCTCATCCAGGCCTTGAAGGAAAGTCGGATAGCGGGCGCCGCGTTGGACGTCTTCACGCAGGAACCGCTGCCCATGGACAGCCCCCTGCGGGGTCTGGACAATGTGTATCTCTACCCTCACCTGGCAGGATCAACCCAGGAGGTCTTCAAGGCGTCGGGGTGGATGGCAGCGCAGAACGTGGTCCGGGTCCTACGGGGGGAAAGGCCTCTACATATCGTGAACCCTGAGGTCTTGCAGAAGTAGGTAGCGGCTGCTCCAAAGGCACCCCTTTGTCGTCGGGGCAGGTGCTGGTCCAGGGCATGACCCGTCTACGCCGGCGAGATCACATGCTGGAGGCCTGTCGTTGGACAGGACGGCGGTGTTGGACGTGGCGCCACACCGACGGCGGTTGGCGTCGACGAAGGTTGAGCGTCGTTGCCACCGATCGGGGGCTGGGCTACAATGTCGTGAGCGAAGCCGGCACGGACGCCGGTGGACTCCTGGCATCCACAACAGGGAGATGAGTTGATCGAACTGGGAGGAGCGGACATGGTTGACAGCAGTTTCCCGAAGGGATACGCCGGCAAGTTGCTGCGGGTGGATCTATCCACCGGCAGCCTCACCGAGGAGCGGTGGGACTCCGACGGCCTGCGGAAGTGGCTGGGGGGCAGCGGCGTCGGGGCCAAGATCCTCTACGACGAGGTGGGCTCCTCCGTCCAGTGGTCCGACCCGGCGAACCGGCTGATCATGGCGACCGGTCCCCTGGCCGGGACCACGGTGATGGGGACCGGGACCGTCTCCTTCGTGACAAAGGGGGCGCTGACCGGCGGGGCCACCACCAGTCAGGCCAACGGCTTCATGGGGGCCTACATGAAGTTCTCCGGCTTCGACGCCGTAATCGTGCAGGGGCAATCGCCCAAATGGGTGTACCTCTACCTTCACGACGGCGTGGCGGAGCTGAGGGACGCGGGGCACCTTGTGGGGCTGGATAGCTACGACCTTCAGGATAGGATCACCGAGGAGCTGGGGAAGAAGGAGCGGCAGCTGAGCGTCCTGGGGGTGGGGCCCGCCGGGGAGCATCTGGTGCGCTTCGCGGCCATCGCGGGCGACAAGGGCCACGTAGCCGGACATAACGGCACCGGCGCCGTGATGGGCTCCAAGCGGCTGAAGGCTTTCGTGGCCGAGCGGGGGCAGCGGTTCCCCGTCGCCGACGAGAAGGCCCTCAAGGAGCGGGCCAACAAGATCATCGAGGAGATCCTGGCCGCGCCGGTGGCGAGGAGCATATACGACTCCGGCACTATGAACAGCGTGGTGGGTGCCGAGAAGGGCGGCTGGCTACCGGTCAAGAACTACACCACCAACCTGTTTCCCGAGATACCCCACTTCATGCGGCAGGAGTACGAGCAGAAGTGGGAGTTGGAGCGGATGCCCTGCTGGGCCTGCCGCACCAAGCACCTGCACATGGTGACCATCACCGAGGGGAAGTACGCGGGCTTCAAGGGTGAGGAGCCGGAGTACGAGCAGTGGGCGGCCTGGGGCTCCCAGGTGGGCAACACCGATCCTGCGGCGGCCCTGGTGCTGAGCAACCTGGTGGACCGCCTAGGGGTGGACACCAACGAGGCCGGCTGGCTCATCGGCTGGGTCATCGAGTGCTACGAGAAGGGGATCCTGAGCAAGGAAGAGACGGGTGGCCTGGAGATGACCTGGGGCAACGTCGACGCGATGGTGGCGATGCTCCACAAGATCGCCCGCCGGGAGGGGATCGGCGATCTGCTGGCGGAAGGGGTCAAGCGGGCTTCCGAGAAGCTGGGCCGTGGCAGCGAGGAGCTGGCCATATACAACCTGAAGGGGAACTCCCCGCGGGGCCACGACCATCGAACCCGCTGGGTGGAGATGGTGGACAGCTGCGTCTCGGATACCGGCACCATCGAGGTGGGACCGGCGTGGCTCCCGGCGGAGCAGGGCGCAAAGGCGAACCCCGATCTCCACAACTGGGAAGACATCGCCGATCAGCTTGGCAAGCACAACGGGCGCATGACGTTCGAGGATAGCCTGGGGATTTGCCGCTTCACCAGCCGGACCACCATGGAGGGGCTGGGCAAAGCGATCGAGGCGGCCACCGGCTGGGAGGGCTTCACCCCCGACGAGGCCATGGCCGTCGGCCGGAGGATCAGCAACCTGCTGCGGGTCTTCAACCTGCGGAGCGGCCTCGGCCCCGAACTGGAGTGGCCCTCCAAGCGGTACGGGTCGATCCCCGTGGACGGGCCCATGGCCGGCAAGAGCATCCTGGAGCACTGGGATGACATGCGCCGCCGCTACTACGAGCTGATGGGGTGGGACTTCGAGACCGGGCGCCCGCTGCCGGACACCCTCCGGAATCTGGGATTGGCGGACCTGATACCGGATGCCTGGCCCGGGGTGGCTCGGTAGTCCGATGCGCATCAAGGTCGAGATCCTACCCTGGCTCAGCGACACGCTGAGGCCGGGAACCGTCGGCAGCCTCCGCTTCGAGCACCAGACGGCGGGCACCACCGTCGGCGACCTGCTGGAGGATCTGGCGGAGGCGGATCCTGCCTTTGGGCGGCTGATCTACGATCGGAAGGCCCGCGAGCTGCGCTATCCCGCTAGGGCCATCGTCAACGAGCAGCTGCTGGAGTTTCTCCAGGGGCTGGACACACCGCTCGCGGAGGGGGATACCGTCTCCTTCATGGCGGCCTATACCGGCGGGTAGGTAGGTAGGTAGCTGGCCATCTCCAGGAACAGCTGGTGGAAGCGGAGATCGTCGGTCAACTCCGGATGGAAGGCGGTGGCCAGCAGCTTCCCCTGGCGGGCGGCGGCGATCCGGCCGTCAGGCAGCCTGGCGAGGACCTCCACCCTCTCGCCGATGCCGTCCACGATGGGCGCTCGAATGAAGACCGCCCGGAAGGGCTTCTCCCCCAGGGCCGGCACCGGCAGCTCCGCCTCGAAGCTGTCCAGCTGCCGGCCGAAGGCGTTGCGGACCACCTTGAGGTCCATCAGGTCGAGGCTGTGCACCCGCTCGTCCTCCACCTCCTTGGACAGCATGATCATCCCGGCGCAGGTGCCCCAGAGGGGCAGCCCTCGCCGCGCCATCTCCAGGAGGGGCTGCCTCAGGCCGTAGCCGTCCATCAGCAGACTGATGGTGGTGCTCTCGCCTCCGGGGATCACCAGGCCGTCCAGCCCCGCCAACTCCCCTGGGAGCCGCACCTCGACGGTGTCGGCCCCCAGCCGTCGAAGTGCCTGGCCGTGCTCCAGGAAAGCCCCCTGAAGAGCTAGGACGCCGATGCGAGCCATGCTACCACCCCCTGGTTGCCAGCCGTTCCTCGCCGCTCAGGGTGGAGAGCTCGATGCCGGGCATGGCCGACCCCAGTCCGCGGGAGACCTCGGCGATGATCTTCGGGTCGTTGTAGTGGGTGGTCGCCTTCACGATGGCCCTGGCCCGACGGGATGGATCCTCCGACTTGAAGATGCCCGACCCCACGAAGACGCCGTCCACCCCCAGCTGCATCATCAGCGCGGCGTCGGCCGGCGTGGCGATGCCACCCGCCGCGAAGTTGACCACCGGCATCTGGCCGGTGCGAGCCACCTCGGCCACCAGCTCGTAGGGGGCCTGGAGCTCCTTGGCCGCGGCCATCCACTCCTCCTCCGGCAGGGTGTGAAGCCTGCGGATCTCGTCCAGCACCGTGCGGGCGTGGCGGACCGCCTCGACGATGTTGCCGGTGCCTGCCTCCCCCTTGGTGCGGATCATGGCCGCCCCCTCGCCGAGCCGTCGCAGTGCCTCGCCCAGGTTGCGGCAGCCGCAGACGAAGGGGACCTTGAAGGCGTGCTTGTTGACGTGGTGGCTCTCGTCGGCCGGGGTGAGCACCTCGCTCTCGTCGACGTAGTCGATCCCCAGCGCCTCCAGCAGCTGGGCCTCGACGAAGTGGCCGATCCGGCACTTGGCCATGACGGGAATGCTGACTGCCTCCATGATCCGGATGATCACCTCCGGATCGCTCATCCGGGCCACACCACCGGCCGCGCGAATGTCGGCCGGCACCCTCTCCAGGGCCATGACGGCGCAGGCCCCGGCGTCCTCGGCGATCCGAGCGTGCTCGGGGGTGACGACGTCCATGATTACCCCGCCCTTCAGCATCTGGGCGAGTCCCTTCTTAACCGTCCAGGTTGCCTGTTCCATTCTTCACCTCCTTGGTGTCTGCGGACAACCACAAAGACACCAAGACACCAAGCCTTCTCTCCGGCTCAACCTCGTGTCCTGGTGTCTTCGCGGTTAGTTCCCGCTGCAAGGTCTATGCGGGCATAGGGTAACGTCCAAAGTGGACTTCCGCAAGATCCACTTCTGTGCGATTATAGGGTACCACTTATGAGGAGGGGACCGTGGACCTCGCCATCATCCTGGACGATTCCCTCCCTCAGCCCCTCTACCGGCAGCTGTGGGAGGGGCTCAGGGAGG
>JAJZQR010000136.1 GCA_021806765.1 Chloroflexota bacterium
CAGGAGGCAAAACTCCTCTTCACCCTGGGAGACCAGGGGATCAAGGACGGCCAGTTTGGTTTCCCAAACGGCATCGCCCTGGACCGCAACGGCCGTCTGTACATCGCCGACCGAGAGAACAACAGGGTACAGGTATGGACCTACTAGGTAGGTATCATACAGTCGAGGAGGCGTCATGATGCGGGCACTATCGACACTGGTGGGATTGATGGCGCTCAGCCTGATCTGGGCCGCACCCGTTTCGGCCGACGGGGGCCCCCATGGGGGCTACTCCGCCACCACCGATAGCTGTGCCGGCTGCCATCGCGCCCACACGGCGCCGGCACCCAAGCTGCTGATCAACAGCAACACCGCCCTCTGCCTGACCTGCCATGGGACGGCAGCGACGGGGGCCGGCACCAACGTCACCGACGGGATATACGAGGGGACGGCCTACGGCACTACGAACGCCGGCCTCAACGGTGGCGGCTTCACCAACGCCAAGCAGGACACGTCCCTGGGCGGCACGGCCACCAGCGGGGCAACAACCTCCATCCACACCGTGGAGGGGATGCCCGGATACAGCAGCACCGCCACCATGTGGGGCGCGGGCGCCATCGGGAGCGGAGCCGGATCGGCCTTCGACCTCTACTGCACCAGCTGCCACGATCCCCACGGCAGCTCCAACTACCGGCTGATCAAGACCACCGTGAACGGGGCGGCCGTGACGGTAACCCGCTCCGACGAAACGGCCAAGAGCTACACCGCACCGAAGTACTACAAGCCCGCCTCGGGCACCGGGCAATGGGAGATCTCCAGCCTCTGCGGGGCCTGCCACAGCCGCTACGTGGCCACCGCCGGCAGCAGTGGCGAGACCGACTCCACCGATGCCATCTTCAAGTACCGGCACCGGATCGACGCCCCCTCGGGGTCGGCAGTCAACGGATTGACCTACAGCTTCCCCGCGGGGATCAACCTTCCGGTGAGTTCCGTGAACGGTGGGACACCCGCAGCTTCGCCCGACAACCGGTCGATGGTGTGCCTTACCTGCCACGTGGCCCACGGCACCAAGGCGGCGATGGGCGCCAATTCCGGTACGGTAGTCTGGCCTGGCGGCGCCGCCACGCCCAGCGGGAACGCTCGAAGCTCCCTGCTGCGGCTGGACAACCGGGGCGTCTGCGAGAACTGTCACGCCAAGTAGGGCGAAGCTACCTAACCCCCAACCCCCTTCCCTCGTGGGAAAGGGGGAGCAGGCACCCCTCCCCGTTTCGGGGAGGGGGCGAGGCAGGGGTGGAAGAATAGACCACGATGCCGTTGAGATACAGGATCCACAACCTGGCAGTAGCGGTCGCTCTGGCGGCCGCTGCGGTTCTAGTCGCACCGGTGCTGAGCGCCGTCTCGCTGGAGAGCGCCACCGCACAGGTGGTGCCGACTGCCACCGCACCGCCCACGGCTGCCCCTGTGCCACCGACGGCCACCTCCATTCCGCCCACGGCCACGCCCTTGCCACCTACGTCGACCCCTGTCCCGCCGACGGCCACCCCCATTCCGGCGACGGCCACCCCCATTCCGGCGACGGCCACCCCCACCGCCGCCTCGGCGACGGCCGTGGCACCGACCCTCACCCCGGTTGCGACTGCCCCGGCGGGCAGCGCGACAGCTGCGCCCGCCACCGCCACTCCGACAACGCCGGCGTCGACACCGACGACCACGGCGACATCCCCCCAGGCTTCACAGACAACTGCCACCTCGACCCCAGCGGCTACGGTAACAGCTGCAGCAGCCACGGCCACCGCCTCGGCGACGACGACACCCACGGCCACGACGACACCAGCCTTCATCCCGGCGTCGGCCGTGACCGTCACCTTCGACCGCCGGCTGGCAGGCGACAAGGTGGGCCAGCACAAGGTTCCCCCCATCAGCACGATCACGATGACTATCTCCGCCACGGTCTCGACCGCTCTGCCCAACGTGACTCTGATCGATCACTTCCCCAGCGCGTGGGGAGTGATAGACACGGGCGGGGGTGTGCTGGGGCCAGGCGATCCGGTGCGCACCATTAGCTGGGACCTCGGGCCGGTAGCTGCCGGCGGCGCCGTATCTGCCACCTACCAACTGTTCAGCCCCAGCCTGGAGTCGCCACCGGCCAAGTACGACTTCACCAGCGAGCTGGCCTGGCCGGGCGCCTCAGTACAGGACTCCCCATGGCAGGTCATCGTGGCCGACCCCACCGCCACCACCCAGTATCTGCACGCGGCCGACGTAGCCATGGGCTCACGAACCTTCAACACGGTGAACACCAACAACGTGGCCGGCACCCTGGCCGAGCTTTCCACAGGCAACGGGGGCAGCGGCGCCATCACGACCCTGGCGGATGCCGCCGGCATCTCCATTTTCGCCTCGGATCCGGTCCCTGCTGGCCAGCAGTGGGATCTGGGCGGAACCTGGTCCGTCAACATCTACATGAAGGTCAGTGCGGCACGGACGCTCACGGACCGGCTCTTCTCCATCTACCGCATCGACGCGTATGGCAATGCCACCCGGATCTATCGTGGCCAGAACACTACGAACACCAGCATTGGGACCAGCTACCAACTGTTCACCTGGAGCCCGGCCGTGCCGGCAGGCACGACCGTCGGGCCTGGGGAGCGCTTCGGCGTCGAGTTCGCCGTAGGTCTGGACGACCCGGCGACGGTCTATCTCGGCTTCGACAGCAGCAGCCAGAACTCACGGGTCACGGCGCAGATCACCAGCCAGTCCGCCCCGGCAGTGGTGAAGGAGGCCCACTTCCGCATCGGCAAGGACACGGCGCTCACCTCCATGCAGTGGTACGGCGCCACCGACGACCAAACCCCCGGCGTGCTGCGAGGGACCAACTTCCGGGTCCGCTTTCAGCTCTACAACAACGGCGCCTCCAACAAGAGCTGGACGTCGCGGCTGGAGTGGGCCAGCTCCGCGGCCGGCACCTGGTCGGCAGTGCCCACCACCTCGGGCGCAGCGCCGTTTTTCGTCGCCGATACCACCCAGTACGCCAACGGCGCGGCGATCCCCACCGCTAGCTTTGGCCTGGGAGCCGGAATCGGCACGGCGCAGAACGGCGTGGCCTACGACGCCCAGAACCCCGGCGGCGGCCTCACCCTGAACGCCAACTCCTACACCGAGGTGGAGTTCAACCTCCAGGCCAACAGCAACGCCGCGTACTACACCGTCTACCTCTTCCGCCTCACTGATAACGGGACGGCGCTCAGCTCCTACAACAACGACGCCCAGATCTCCGTGTGGGAACCCCAGAACCCGAGCGGCCCACACGTGATCGGCAGCGCCACTCCCGACAACTGCGCCGCCTGCCACCGCACCCACGTCGGGCAGGGGCCCGAGCTGCGGAAGATCTACAACGACAAGCAGGCCTGTATGACCTGCCACGACGGCACCGGGACCCAACTGAGCCTGAGCACGGAGTTCGATACCTACAGCTACCGCCACCCCATCGAGGCGACGACGGGGGTGCATCGGGCCGGCGAGGGGTACAGCGCCAACTGGAACCTCGGCGCTAGCCGACACGTGGCCTGCATGGACTGCCACAACCCGCACCTGGCACGAACCGGAGCGTCCACCCCGGGCTTTGGCGACACGCCCAACAACGTCGCCGGCACGTGGGGCGTCTCGCCCAACAACCCGACTACCAACTGGGCCGACGTCCCCGGCAGCAGCTTCACGCGGGTGAACCCCGTTGCCGAGGAGTACCAGCTTTGCCTGAAGTGCCACTCCTCGTATGCTTATGGGGCGTCGCCGCCCCCGTCCCACAGCGGCGGCATCACGGAGACGAACCAGGCCAGGGAGTCTAACGTCAACAACCAGAGCTACCATTACGTGGAGCACGACAAGACCGCGGCCTCCGGCTATACCCCCCGAACGGCCGACCCCGGGCGGATGATGACCTTCGCCACGGGTAGCGGGTTGACGCCGTCGACGAAGATCAACTGCACCGACTGCCACTCCAGCGCCAACCAGAGCGACCCTCGCGGCGCGCATGGATCGCAGAATCCTTACCTGCTGCGGGGCACCTGGAGCACGAACCAGTATGGCAACTGCTTGCGATGCCACGACGTGAAAACGTACGGGCCACAAATGCAAGGGGGCGACCCTAACACGTCGGGCAAGACCGGGTTTTCGGGCGAGAAGCCCAACCTGCACGTGTACCACATGAGCAAGGGTGGAGGGGTGCCGGGCTGCCAAGCTTGCCATAGCGCCGTGCCCCACGGCGGCCAGTACAAGGCGCTCCTGGTCCCGCGCAAGATAGGCGCCACCACCCTGCCCACCGACGACTACAACGCCAACTCGAAGCTCATCATCAACACCTGGGCCACCAGCGGCGGCTGGTCGCAGAGCGATTGTGGCATCTACCCGGGCGGCGGGCACTAGGCAGGTATCGCAAAGCCTTTGATGGTTCTCGGAGGATTAGGCAGGCCGGCACATGTTCAGTTTGTATGAGGTTGGGAACACCCCCGTGAGCGTGCCCCCTAGCACGCTTACCCCCGCCAGTAGGGGCCTCGGGCACCCTCTGGACTCCCCGCGTGAAGGTGACGGTCGCAGTCACAATCGTACGGCAGACCCGATGCTCGCGCGCGCCTGGCATGCACTGCGGTCGCGCCGGCTGGCCATAGCCCTCTTGATCGGCCTCGGTCTCCTGCCGATAGCGGGCACCATCTTTCCCCAACAGGACCGGGTCGGCCCGATGGCATACGGGCAATGGGCGCAGGCGAACCCCCGTCTGGCGCAGCTGGCAGCGCGGCTGAGTCTGGACTCCCTTTACTCGGCCTGGTGGTTCTCAGCACTGTTCGCCCTGCTGGGCGCCAACACCCTGGCCTGCACCCTGCCCCAACTCCGCGGTGCCTTCCTGCGGACGGTGCGCCGGCCATCGCCCGCAGGGCTCGACCGCCGTCCCGCCACTCGCCAGCTACCGTTACGGTGCCATCCTGGCGAGGCCCTGTCGGTGGCCGAGGCAGAGCTGCGCAGCCGAGGGTATCGAGTGATGCCCCTGGCCGGCGGCCTCCTGGGGCAGAAGGGCATCCTGGGGGTTTGGGGCTCGCCACTCTTCCATCTGGGGCTGGTGGTGGTCCTCACCGGCGCCATGGTCGGCGGACTGCTGCACTTCTCCGGGTACGTCGAGGTCGCCGAGGGCCAGGGCTTCCTGGAGGAGAAAGGTGCCTATCTCCAGCAGACGCAGGGTCCCCTCTTCGGTCGGTTGGGGCCGCTGGTCGAGGGGCATCGCGGTTTCGCCCTCCAGCTGGACCGATTCGCGGCAACCGGCTCCAACTGGGGTAGCGGCATCTCCAGCGACCTGGTGAGCGAAGTCACACTCCTGGAAGACGGGAGGCAGGTCCGTCGGAGCGCCATCCGCATCAACGAACCCCTGGAGTATCGCGGGCTCAAGATCTACCAGACAGGGGCCTTCGGTCCGGCGCCCGTCTTTCAACTGGAGCTTCCCGACGGCAGCCGCGACTCCGGCGTGGTCAACCTGGCTCGCCAGGGCGACGATCAATACGGAAACAGCCTCTATCTGCCGGGGACCGGCTACCGAATGACGGTGCGAGCCCGGGAGGGCGACGCTGCCGTGGAGGTGGAGATCTTCGAGCGGAAACTGAGCCTCCTGAGGAGTCGGCTCCAGCCGGGCCAGTCGGTCGAGATCGACGACGTCAGGCTGACCCTCAGCGAGCTGCGCCGGTGGACGGGGTTGCGGATTGTGGCCGATCCAGGCATTATCATCCTGTACCCGGGATTCGCTCTCGTCATCCTGGGACTGGCTCTCAGCTTCCTGGTTGTCCCACGCGAGATCTGGGTGGCGACGGGCGAGTTGCAGGATGGGTCGGTATTGCAGCTGGGAGGTCGGTCTCCGCGGCTCAAGGCCCTCTTCGCTGCCGAGTTCGAAGGGCTGGCCGAGGCGCTCCAAGCCCGCGTGGAAGGGAAAGCCGGAGTAGGAGGACACGAAGCATGGACATCGTGACCGCCCAGGTGGTTCTGCTCTGGACGGCCGTAGCCGCCTACGCGGTGAGCGCGGTGCTGTTCACCGCCGCCGCGGTCTTCCGCCGCGACGGTCGCTGGCTGAGAGGATCTCTGGGCCTCGCGGCGGTTGGGCTCCTCCCCCACGCCATCGCCATCCTGCTGCGCTGGATCGAGGTTGGGCACGGCCCCTACGTCTCCTTCTACGAGGTCGCCTCCTCGGATAGCTGGGTGGCGGTGGCCCTGTTCGTCCTGGTCGCGTGGCGCGAGCCTCGCCTCCGCCTGGCCGGAATGGCCGTGCTGCCCGTGTCCTTCCTCCTGATCGGCGCCGCCGTCATGGCCCCCCGGCAGGGGCGAGAGCTGCTGCCCATCCTGCGCAGCTACTGGCTCGTCCTCCACGTCGCCTTCGCCAAGCTGGCCTACGGGCCCTACCTACTGGGGCTGGGGGCGGCAGTGGCCTACCTCTGGTCGACGCGAAAGGGGATGCCGGCCAGAAGCTTCAAGGGACCCTTGGGCGATCCGGCATTGCTGGACGAGCTGTCCTACCGTTTCGTCGCCTTCGGCTTCCTCATGCACGTGTCGATGATCGTCGCCGGGGCCATCTGGGCTCGAGAAGCCTGGGGCAGCTACTGGAGCTGGGACCCCATCGAAACCTGGTCACTGGTCTCCTGGCTCTGCTTCGCGGTAGTCCTGCACCTGCGCACCGTGCACAACTGGAGAGGGACCCGGGCCGCGCTGAGCACCGTGGGAGCCGTGGTGGTGGTGATCTTCGCCTTCTTCGCCATTCCCTTCTTCGGAGGCTCGCACCAGATACTGCTGGGCTTCTGAGTAGCAATGCCGGGCTCGCGACCGCCTAGAAAGGGAACCTTTGATGCGCGTACTGTTGGTTACACCGCCCTACCATGCGGGCGTGGTCGAATCGGCCGGATCGTGGCCGCACCTGGGCTTCATCTACATCGCCGGGGAGGTGCGCCGGGCCGGCCACGAGGTGAACATCTACGATGCCATGTCGGAGGAGCACACCCTGGAGGAGATCCGGCAGCGGATCAGAGACTACCGCCCGGACCTGGTGGGCGTGAGCGCCAAGACGCCCGCTCTCTACGCGGCCCTTGCGGTGGCCCGGACAGCGAAGGAGGAGCTACCGGAGGTCGTCACCGTCCTCGGAGGGATCCACCCCACCTTCTGTTACCGGGAGCTGCTGCTGGGCTACCCAGAGGTGGATCTGATCGTCCGCGGGGAGGGGGAGGAGACCTTTCCCGAACTGCTCGCCATACTGGATCGCCACCGGAACGGCAGCTCGCCGTTCCTCGCGGCGGTGCGGGGCATAGCCTTTCGCGAGGGCGGCGAGGTGGTAGCGACCCCGCCTCGCCCCTTTCTCCACGACCTCGACCAGCTCACCCCGGCCTGGGATCTCGTGCGCTGGTCGGATTACCGGCTCCACTTCGTCCCAGGGTC
Organism: Chloroflexota bacterium; assembly: GCA_021806765.1. Next base: position 7,435 of record JAJZQR010000136.1, read on the forward strand.
GCGGGTGGCCACTGTCAGCAGCTCCAGGGGCTGCTCCAACCAATGCAGCTTCTGCTCCCAGCAGAAGTTCTGGCAGCGCACCCACCGGTGCCGCCGGCCGGAGCCTTTCCTGGCGGAGCTGGAGCTGCTCCACCAACGCTATGGTGTGAACTACGTGATGCTCACTGACGAGTACCCAACCCGGGATCGGGCTCGATGGGAAGCGATCCTGGACGGCTTGATCGAGCGCCGTCTTCCCGTGCGGCTGCTGATCGAAACCTGTGTCGCCGACATCCTGCGCGACGCCGACCTGCTGGAGAAGTACCGCGAGGCGGGGGTGTGGCACATCTACGTGGGGGTTGAGGGCACCCATCAGGAGCGGCTGGACCTCTTCAAGAAGAACATCCAGTCTCAGCAGTCGCGGGAGGCGATCCGCCTGATCAACGCGGCCGACATCATCTCCGAGACCTCATTTATCCTCGGCGTGCCCGAGGAGACACCGGAGACCATCGCCGCCACCTTTGAGCTGGCCCAGCACTACGATCCGGACTACGCCCACTTCCTGATGCTGGCCCCCTGGCCCTTCGCGGATATGTACGATCAGCTACAGCCCTACATCGAAACAACGGACCTCAGCCACTACAACCTGGTGGAGCCGGTGATCCGCCCGATCGCCATGACTCGCGAGGAGCTGATGACGGCGGCCGTCGACTGCTACCGCCGCTTCTACCTGGCGAAGCTCCCCCGCTGGCGGGCGCTCCCAGGCGGGTTCAAACGGGAGTACCTTCTCGGCTCCATGGAGGCCATGGTCCAGCGCTCTTTCCTGAAGAAGCACGGGCAGAGCCTTGGCGAGATGCCCGCTGAGCTGGCCAGGCAGCTCGGGCTGGTCGCGGCAGAGGTCTGACCTGGCCAGAAGCGAACAGGAGGAGGCACAATGACACCAGGCCAAACTGGCAAGAGACTCCTTCTCGCCGCAAGCGTCGTCCTGGCGCTGAGTCTGGGTTCGGCCCAGAGGGTCCTGGCCGACAACGGCCCCCACGGCGGCTACACCCCGGCCACCGACAGGTGCGCCGCCTGCCACCGGGCCCACTCGGGCCGGGGTGCCGGTTTGCTGACGTCGACGGCGACCCTGACCGACGTCAGTGCCTTCTGCTACAGCTGCCACAGCGCGGGCACGGGGGCGTACACCGACGCCAGGAACGGGCTGTTCCTCGTCGGGGCCACGGTGGAGGCGTCCTACGAGAACACCAGCCTTCCCGCCTCAAACCGGCCTTTGAGAGGCGGGGGTTTCGATGCCGTGACCATGAACCCGGATCTGGCCGGCTCGCGATCCCTGCCCGTCACCTCCAACCACATGGTGGCCGGTGGCTCCAACACGGTCTGGGGCTACGGCTCCATCAGTTCCACTCCCAACGTCGGGGCCGGCGGCGTGTCTCTGACCTGCACCAACTGCCACAACCCCCACGGGAATGCCGGCAGCGGTGGGACCCCCACCTACCGGATCCTGAAGGGCAACGGCAACGGCAACCTTCCACTCTTTCGCTACAGCGGAGGAGCACCAATTGCCGGCGTGGACGTCCCCGACGAGAGCGGCGCCAAGTCATACCACGTCACCGATTCCACCGACAACTACTTTGGCCAGCACGGTGCCTCCGTCAACGGCGTCAACGTGTACGCGGCCCTCTCCCGCTGGTGCGCCCAGTGCCACACCCGCTACGACACTTCTCCATCGACTATGTCCGGCCACACCGACTCCGGCGACGCCCTTTTCGCCTTCCGGCACACCTCCAACGACAGCAGCCAGTCGGGATGCGGTAGCTGTCACGGCAGCGTTCACCCGCTTCAGATCCCCCCCTATCCCGGATGCATCAGCTGTCACGTGGCCCACGGTACGGGAGCCAGGGCAGGCGCCAAGTCCGGTGTAGTGACCTGGCCCGGCGGCGGGACGGATCCGTCCGGGAACGCCCGAAGCGCGTTGCTCCGCCTCGACAACCGTGGCATTTGCCAGCAGTGTCACAACAAGTAGCCGAGGGCACGGTTCACGAGGGCTGGGGGTGACGTTGGCAATAGACTGTAACTCCTTCTACCCGCCCTCGTGAACCATGACCCTCTACGTGCGATCTTCAGGACCGGACGCGGCACCCACCCTCCTGTTCCTCCACGGGGGCGGGGTGGGGGGCTGGTCGTGGGAGCCGGTGGTGGAGAGGCTGCCCAGGTACCACTGCCTGGTGCCGGACCTGCCGGAACAGGGGCGAAGCCTCGTGGAGGGCCCCTTCTCCATTTCTGACGCAACCCGCCGGATGGTCGCGCTGATCGACGACCGGGCTCACAGCGGCCACGCCCACCTGATTGGCATCTCCCTGGGGGGCCAGATCGCCCTGGATCTGCTCAGCGTTGCTCCCAATATCGTGGACCGGGCGGTGATCAGCGGCACCCTGGTTCGTCCTATCCCCGGGCGGAGACTCATCGACCTGCTGGCGCGGGCCTACATGCCCTTCCGGAACATCGACTTCCTGGTCCGAGCCAACCAGCGCTCCCAGGGTGTCCCCAACCGCTACCTGCCCCAGTTCAGGGAAGACACCCGGAACCTCACGGCTGCCGGCTTCGCCCGCATCCTCTCCGAAAACGCCTCCTTCCACATCCCTTACGGTCTCCGCTTCGTCGACGTCCCGACCCTGGTGCTGGTGGGCGAACGAGAGCTGGGAGCGACCCGCCAGTCGGCTCGAGACATCGTCGCCACCCTCCCCAACGCCCAGGGCCGCATTGCGGCCGGGGCCCGCCACAACTGGGCCCTGGAGGACCCCGCCCTGTTCGCGGAAACGGTGCAGGCCTGGGTCGAGAACCGGCCGCTCCCGTCGGGGCTGCTCCCCCTGGAATAGGAGCCGTTGACAACAGCATCCGGAACTGTATAGTGGTTGGGGCAAAGGGGCCCCGAAGGGTCTACGGGAGACGGGGATGATCTGGCGCAACCTGATGCGGCGAAAGGTCCGCAGCCTTCTCACCATCATCGGCGTGGCCATCGGCGTCGCCGCCGTGGTCTCCCTGGTGGCGATGGGCGATGGCTTCTACTCCCAGATGAACTCCATGCTCTCCAAGGGCGGGGCGGACCTGACCGTGCGCCAGGCCAAGGCCGCCGACATGACCCTCAGCGCCCTGGACGAGAGCATGGGGCGGCGGCTGGCCGTCATGTCCGAGGTGGAGCAGGTCTCGGGGCTGATTATCGGCTTCGCCTCCGCCCCGGGCTCTCCCTATCTGCTGGTCTACGGATACGACCCCACCGAGTACGCCATCCGCCACTTCAAGATCCTGGAGGGGGGACGCCTCACCTCGGCGCGGCAGGCGATACTGGGGAAGGGAGCCGCCAAGGCCCTCAAGCTGCGGGTGGGCCAGTCCGTCAAGCTGTTCAGCACCTCCTTCCGGGTGGTGGGGATCTACGAGACGGGCACCCCCTTCGAGGATGCCGGTCTGGTGATCCCCCTCAAAGACGCTCAGGCGGTCTTCAAAAAGCCCCAGCAGGTCAGCTTCTTCGAGCTGAAGTTGAAGGAACCGGACAGGGCCGACCAGCTGAAGAAGCAGATCGAGGCCCGCTACCCTGAGGCTTTCGCCGCCAAATCGGCTGAGTTCAGCGAGAGCAGCCAGGACGTCCAGGTGACCCGCTCCATGACCTGGGGGCTCTCCATGATCGCTGTGCTGGTGGGAGGCATCGGGGTGATGAACACCATGGTGATGAGCGTTTTCGAGCGGACCCGAGAGATCGGGGTGCTGCGAGCCGTGGGATGGCGACGCCGGCGGATCATCTTCATGGTGCTGATGGAGTCGCTGCTGCTCAGCGTAGTCGGTGGTCTCTTCGGCATCCTTCTGGGGATCGGGCTGGTCCAGCTGGTTGGCCTGCTGCCGGGGGTCGGCGGCCTCTTCGCCGGAGCCTACCGCCCATCCCTCTTTATCCAGGCAATGGTGGTGGCGCTGGCGCTGGGGGCCGTGGGCGGGATCTACCCGGCCTGGCGGGCCTCTCGTCTCAGCCCTCTGGAGGCGCTGCGATATGAGTGACACGGAGACGGGGCGACGGGGAGACGGGGAGACGGGGGGGCAGGGAGACACGCGGACACGGGGACGCGGAGACGCGGAGAAGGATTCCCCTCTCCCTCTGGGAGAGACCCCCAATTCCTCCCCTCTCCCTCTGGGAGAGGGTCAGGGTGAGGGCTCACTCATCACTCATCACTCATCACTCAAGGCTCGATGGTCAGCACCCAGCACTCAGCACTCAGCACTCGGCACTCAGAACCCAGAACTCAGAACCCAGAACCGCCTCTTCAGGCGGCGGCTGCCGTGGCTTACCGCGGCCACGGTGCTGCTGCTGGACGTCCTGGCCTACCTGACGGGCGTAGTGGGGGATCGAAGTTCCCAGGGCCCCGGGGAACCGGTGGTGGAGGGCCCGCCGCCGGTGGTGTCGGCCTCGGGGCCGGTAGTACCGGAAAAGCGGGCCAGACTCAGCTTCACTGCCAGTGGTCGAGTGAAGCGGCTGGCCGTGCAGCCCGGGGACAAGGTGAAGCAGGGGCAGCTACTGGCCCAACTGGAGCCCTCGACGGTTCAGACCGGTGCCATGGCCAGTGGTTTCAGCCCCTCGAGTCTAGCATCCTCTGATCTGTACATCATGGCACCCTTCGATGGAGTGGTGGGGCTGGTGCCGGTCAACGAGTGGGAGACGGTCACCGCAGGCACCCCGGTGGTGATGCTGGGGGACCTGAGCGCCATGAGGGTGGAGATCGAGGATCTGTCGGAGACGGACGTGGGACGGCTCCAGGAAGGCCAGGCGGCGGAGATATCCTTTGAGGCGTTCCCGGGTCGCAAGGTGGCAGGTCAGGTCACCCGCATCTCCCCCATGAACAACGCCAAGGGGGGCGGGGTGAACTACGACGTGGTGGTGGAATTCGCCGATCGGGACCTCCCACCCCTGCGCTGGGGGATGACTGCCCACGTGGACATCCTGGTGAGACAGGAGCGGTAGGAGCATCATGGTCGAGCCTGTCCCCGTCGTCGAGACCCGGGGCCTCACCAAGCTGTTCGGTGAGGGCCAGCAGATGGTGCGAGCCCTGGACAACGTGGACCTCCGGATAAACCCGGGCGAGTTCGTCGCCATCATGGGGCCGTCGGGCAGCGGCAAGAGCACCCTGCTTCACCTGCTGGGGGCCCTGGACCTCCCCACCGGCGGCGAGGTGCTGATCACCGGCTACAACCTGACCCAGGTAGAAAACCTGGACCTCTTCCGCAACCTCACGGTGGGTTTCGTCTTCCAACTCCACAACCTGATCCCCACTCTGACAGCCGTCGAGAACGTGGAGGTGCCCCTCTACGAGCGAGCCGTGAGCCAGCAGGAGCGCCGGTCCAGGGCAGTGGAACTGCTGGACATGGTCGGCTTGAAGGGACTGTACGACCGCTTCCCCAACCAACTCTCCGGCGGCCAGCGCCAGCGGGTCGCCATAGCCCGAGCCCTGGCCAACGAGCCCGCCATCCTGCTGGCCGACGAGCCGACGGGGAACCTGGACAGCCACGGCGCCGCCGATATCCTCGACCTCTTCCGAGAGTTGAACCAGCGCCTCGGCACCACCATAGTCCTGGTGACCCACGACCCGGTGATGGCGCTGGGCGCCCGCCGGATCGTCACCCTCCGCGACGGCCGGATAGGGCAGGATCTGGAGGTGGCAGAGACCTACCTCCAGGAGATGGACTCCCTCCGAAAAACCCCCCTGGGGAAGCTGGTCCTGGGCGACGAGCAGTAGGGGGCGAAGCATTCGCCGCGGCGGATGCTTCGCCCTTGGGTGTCCATCCCTTATAATCCCCAGATAAGCTTGAGAAAGGGAGGTTCCGGCCCTCGCCGGACGCGGCCTACCCGGCCGCGACGCAGCAATATCCGTTGGATAGATTCTCCATGGACGACGCGACCCAGGCAAGACCTCTCGATCTACTGGCCCGTTACCGCCTCCTGTGCGAAAACGTGGGGGCATGCCGCGCCACCGATACCCCGCTTCCCCGAGGGCTGAGGGACCAGCTGACTCAGGTCGAAGGAGAGCTTCAAACCCGTCTCTGGCTGAACTCAGCCGGAGCCTCCGGCCTCGACCTCGATAAGCCGTC
>JAJZQR010000137.1 GCA_021806765.1 Chloroflexota bacterium
AACTGCCCCTCTGGAACCCCCACGTGTTCGCCGGCACCCCCTACCTGGCGGATCCCCAGTCGGGGGTGCTTTACTTCCCCAACTGGCCCTTCCTGCTGCTGCTGAACACCGCCGACGCGGCTCGAGCCATCGTCCTGGCCCACTATGCCCTGGCAGCCGTGGCCACCTACCTCTACCTGAGGACCATCCGCCTGAGCGCCGCCCCTTCCCTGGTGGGCGCCATCCTCTTCGGCTTGAGCGAGTACACCATTACCCAGGTGGCCGGTATACCCCTGTTGATCAACCTGGCATGGATCCCGGTGGCGCTGTTGCTGGTGGAGCGGGCCCTCCAGAACCGGAGCATCGGCTACGCCCTGGGGGCGGCGGTGGCGCTGGCCCTCCAACTGTTCAACGGCTGGCTCCACGGGCTGTACGTAACCGCCTTTGCCCTGCTGGCCACCTTCCTCTGGCACGCCATCACGGCGACCATCGACTCCCGAGACTGGAGACGGCTCCTTCAGGCCACCGGGCTCATGACCCTGGTCGGCGTCGTCTGGGCGGCACTGGGCTCGAGCCTGCTGCTGCCGGCCCTCGAGTTCACCACCCAGTCCAACTATCTGATGGATCGAGGGTTGGAGCAGGCCGGAGGCGAGGGCAACGTCACCGTCCTGGCAGTGCTGGGGGTCGGGGGCAGTGAGGGCCACGGTGCGTACCTGGGGGCGACGGGGCTGCTGCTGGTGCTGCTGGGGGCCCTTTACGGTCGGGATCGAAGGCGCCTCTGGCTCTACTTGCCGCTGGGGCTCTTCGCGTTGCTGGCGGCCTTCGGCACCAAGGCCCCCCTCTACGCCCTCCTCTACCAGTGGCTCCCCGGCTTCAAGGCCTTCCATACACCGGGCCGGTTCATGGTCCTCTACCTCTTCTCAGCCTCCGCCCTGGCCGCCATGGGGACCGACACGCTCCTACAAAAAGGCATCGGACGGCGTCAACTCCTGACGGTGGCCGGGGTCTCCTTGCTGCTGCTCGCGCCCTTCTACTACACCATGTACCGGATGCTCGCCCCCGATGCCTTCGGGCTGCTGCTGAACAACCTGGCCAACTGGTCCGCCGGTCCCTATCTCCAGCCCGCGGTAGCCCAGCACCTCTTCTTCTCCGGGCTGGCAGCCGGCATCCTCTCTCTGGGCCTGGCCTCCAACCGTCTGTCGGGGAGACCGGCCTACGCCGTCACTCTGGCCATCCTGGTCGCCGACCTGTTCCTGCTACGCAGCCTCGGAGGCCAGTACTTCGACGCCCCACCGACATTCTTCCAACCTGTCCCGCCGGTCTCCACCCAGGCAGGAGACACCGACAGCCAGCAGCAGTATCGAGTAATGGGATACGCCAGAAACGACACTATGCACTTCCTGTCGGACTTCCCCCACAATCTGGTGCCGCAACTGGAACCCCCCAACCTCTCCATGGTGTACGGCACCGAGGACATTCAGGGCTACAACCCCCTCGAGCTGCGCCGCTACGCCCAGTACCTGGCGGCCATCAACGGCGGTCCGGAGGACTACCACTGGGGCCTGGTGTACAACCTCCAGTCGCGCCTTCTGGACCTGCTCAACCTGCGATACGTGATGCTGCGGGGCGACGACTCTAGGATGAGCAACGTCACCATCGCTACCGGCCTCAACCTGGAGACTACCGGCCAGTCGCTGACAGCCCGAACCAAGCCCATCCTGGCCTCGGGGCTGCAGGTTCAGTCCTACCTGGGGAATTCTGCCGGCCTGAAGGACGGCCAGGTCGCCGCTCGGATACTGGTCACGGATACCTCGGGTCGAAGCTGGAGCTTCGATCTGCGGGCGGGGATCGAGACCGCCGAGTGGGCTTACGACCGGCCCGACGTTCGCAGCCGGGTTCAGCACCAGAGGGCCAGGGTGGCCATGACCTGGAACCTCCCCACGCCGGTCCACACCTACGTGGCGGATCTCACCTTCCCCCAGCCGATATCGGTGCAGCAGGTGACTCTCCAGCGGGTAGAACCCGACATCTTCATCGTGGTCCCGGAACTGGCCGTCGTACCCGTCCAGCCCCTGCAGCGATATCAGCTGGTGGGAGAATCCCAGGGCACCAAGCTGTTCCGGAACAACATGGCGCTTCCAAGAGCACTCCTGGTGGCCAGGGCCGAGGTCGTCCAAGACCCCGCAGAGGCTCTCGAGAGGCTCCAACAAGACGGCTTCGACCCTCGCCAGGAGGTGATCCTGGAAGGCGCCGGCTTGCCCAAGGAGCAGGGGACAGGTCAGGATCCGGGGGAGGTGGTGCAGCTGTCCCGCAGCAACAACGCCCTCAGCTTCCAGGTGAGGGCCACCTCGTATGGATTCCTTCTGTTGAATGAGCTATCATACCCCGGCTGGAACGCCTACTTGGATGGCCAGCGGGTCCGGGTGTGGCGCGCCAACTACCTGTTCAGGGCTGTCGAGGTTCCTCCTGGAGAGCACGAGGTTGAGTTCCGCTTCGAACCCGACTCTTTGAAGCTGGGTCTAGCCCTCTCTCTACCTACCCTGGCGCTCCTCTTGGCGACCGCTGTGTACCATTTCAAGATCCGACAGGATCGGAAGGAGAGACTCCACGATGATAGATAAGGAGCTGCTCGAGATCCTGGCCTGTCCGGCCTGCAAGGCCCCAGTGACTCAGGAGGGCGACTGGATCGTCTGCTCGGCCAGCGACGAGTGCGGCAAGCGATATCCGATTCGGGACGGCATCCCCATCATGCTGATCGATGAGGCCGTCGATCCCCATGGACAAGCGAGTGCTGAGTCCTGAGTGCTGAGTGCTGCCGGGAGCGCGGGCGTCCCCAATCTAACATCACCCTCACCCTGACCCTCTCCCCGAGGGAGAGGGAAGGAGACAGATAACCATGAACAGTATCGGCGGCGCGCAGAACCTGCTCCTGAAGTTCAAACGCCACAGAGCGGTGCTGCATCCGCGCACCTTCAGCTTTCTTTTTCACTGGCTCCGACGAAGTCCCAGAGTCTCCTATCCACCGCTGAAGCTCCATCTGGAGCCCACCAGCAACTGTAACCTGCGTTGCGTCATGTGCCCCCAGAGCATGGGGGCAACCAAGGGCAACGGCCACATGGACATGGCGCTCTACCAGAAGATCATCGACGAGGCGAAGCAGTTCGTTCTGGAGATAAACCTCTTCTTCCGGGGCGAACCGCTCCTCCACCCCCACATCGTAGATATGGTACGGATCGCCCGCGAGGGGGGCATCAGCACCCACATCAATACCAACGCCACTCTGCTCAAGGGAAAGATGATCGACGGCCTCCTGGATGCCGGTCTGGACAAGCTGACCGTCAGCTTCGACGCGGGCGAGAAGGAACAGTACGAACAGATGCGCCGTGGCGCCAAGTACGAGAAGACCCTGGAGAACGTCCTCTCCTTCCTCAAGGCGAAGGCGGCCAGGGGCGCGTCCAAACCCTACACCACCATCCAGGTGATCCGATTCTTCGATCCGGCGGCCTCCAGGCCCAGCGTCCCCCAGGACTTCGTTCGGCTCTTCGATGGGCTGCCGGTGGACGAGTTCGACCCCATCTGGGCCCATGGGTGGGCCGGGACGATGAAGGACAGCGACAACTTCAGGGCCGCCCCTTACGGCCACAACTACTTCCCCTGCAACTGGCTGTGGAAATCGCTGGCCATCGGCTGGGATGGCAAGGTAGCCACCTGCTGCGGCGACTTCGGCCCCCACGAGGTCTTCGGGGACCTGAACACCCAGAGTCTGCTGGACATCTGGAACGGGCCTTACATGGTGAAGATCCGCACCCTTCAGCGAGAGGAGAGGCTGGGAGAACTGGAGCTTTGCCGCCAGTGTGACGCCCCCTGGCAACCCGATGGCCCCCGCTGGAAGCTGTTCCGCGCCGCATCCCAGCTGGCCGGACTCACTTACCGAGGTAGGCAATCCCCTTGAGAGTGCTGCTGGTCTCTAACCTCTTCCCGCCCGACATCGGAGGCCCCGCCACCTACGTCTCTCGGCTCGCCCACGACCTGCACCGACGGGGTCATTCGGTGCAGCTGGTGGTTTGCACCGAGGATCCCTCGGCCGGCGGCAAGTACCCCTTCCCCGTGCGGAGGATCTCGCGGCGGATCTTCATGCCGCTGCGGATGCTGATCGTCCTGCTGTGGGTGATGTGGTACGCCCCCAGGGCCGACGTCGTCTACGTGAACGGCCTGGAACTACCCGGTGTCCTGGGCTCGCGGCTGATGCGCAAGCCCTCCGCCTTGAAGGTCGTCGGCGACTTCGCCTGGGAGTACGCCGTGCGCCATGGGTGGACCAACGACGGTATCGACCACTTCCAGTCCGCTCGCTATGACCGGAAGGTCGAGCTGGTCCGCCGGCTGGAGCACTGGTACGCCCAGCACGTCAATCGGGTGATAACCCCGAGCTTCTATCTCAAGAGCATCGTCGCAGGGTGGGGAGTGCCGCCTGAGCGGATCAGCGTGGTGTACAACGCCCTCACCAGCCGGTTCGACGGCACGATGTCCAAAGAGGAAGCCCGCCGCACCGTGGGGCTCGAGGGCACCCTGGTGCTGACCGTGGCCCGACTGTACAAGTGGAAGAACATCGACGTGCTGATCAGGCTGGTGCCCGATCTTCCGCCGGAGAGCAAGCTGGTGATCGTCGGAGATGGCCCCGAGGAGGGTTTTCTCAAGGGGTTGGCCTCAGAGTTGGGAGTGGTCGATCGCGTGGTCTTCGCAGGCCGGGTGCCTCAGGCGAGGGTGGCCCTCTACCTCCGGGCTGCCGACGTCTTCGTGCTGAACACTCGCTACGAGGGGCTGTCCCACACGATCCTCGAATGCATGGACGTCGGCATTCCCGTCGTCGCCACGGCTGTGGGCGGCAACATGGAGTTGATCGAGGACGGAGTCAACGGCTTCCTTGTCCCGGTGGACGACCGGAAGCAGATAGTATCGGCCGTTCGGAAGCTGTTGTACGACAAGGGTGTTCGTGACAACTTCGTCGAGCGGTCGAAGGAAAGGGTGAAGGACTCCTCGTGGGATCGGCTGGTCGATACGGTAGTGGCCACCCTGGACCAGGTGGCGAAGCGAACTGTGTAGGGAACCTTTCATGGCAACAGCGAGCAAGCTAAAGGTAATCTCGATCGGGCTGGACCCGACCATCGCCCTGGTGGATCCATCGGTGGGCAGCAGAGGTGACTCCCGGCGGCGGCAGGAGGAGTACGCCGACCTGGCCGCAAGCTACACCGCCGTCGTGAAGACGGCCCGGGACGCCCGCTACCGTTCCCATCGATGGGGTAATGGCCACTCCGTCCTACCGACCCTCTCTCCCGGGGCGTGGCGATTCCCATGGGACGCCTACCGGTTGGCGGCCCGGGTCTACCAGGAGCAGGGTGCCGATCTGGTGATGACTCAGGATCCTTTCTCCACCGGGTTGGCCGGCTACTGGCTGAAGAAGCGCTTCGGGGTTCCCCTCTGCATTCAGGTGCACAACGACATGATCGGGTGCGAGTGGTGGATGCGGGAGTCACGGCCGAACCGGTTGATGGAACCCATGGGCGCCTGGCTGGTCCGTCAGGCGGACACCGTGCAGGTGGTCAGCCAGACCATCCGCGGCCGGCTGGCCGCTCGGGGAATGGATCCTCAGCGAGCCTGGAACATCATGACCGGCGCTGGCATAGACAGCCGCCAGTTCGAGACGGCCGACGGTACGGAGCTGCGAGCACGTCTGCTGGGCAACCGATTCCGCCACCTGGTGCTGTTCATGGGCCGTCTGGTGAAGCAGAAGGATCTGCCAACCCTACTGCAGGCAGCATCCCTGGCGGCACGGCACCGTCCGGATACCCTGTTCCTCCTGGTAGGTGACGGCGAGGAGCGGCCGAGGCTGGAGGCCCTGGTATCCGGCCTGGGCCTGGAATCCAACGTCGCAATTCCCAGGGGAGTTGGGCCGGAGGAGACTCCCGCCTACTTCGCGGCCTGTGACCTCTTCCTCATGTCCTCGTTGTACGAAGGAAAGGCCAGAGCATTGGTGGAGGCCGCCTGTGCCGGAAAACCGATCGTCACGACGGCGGTCAGCGGTGCCGACGAGGTGGTGACAGAGGGCGAGACGGGCTACCTGGTTCCACTGCGGGACCCGGCCGCTCTCGCGGATCGAATCCTCCGAATCCTGGCCGATCCTGACAGAGCCCGGGAGATGGGTCGCCGAGGGCGTCAGCTCAACATCGACAGATACGACCGCAAGAACAATCTCCAGCAGATGGTGCGTATGTGGGAGGCCACAGCGCAATCGAAGTGCTGAGTGCTGGGGACTGAGGACTGCGTTACGCCCTTCTCAGTCCTCAGTCCCCAGTCCTCAGTCCTGTGGATTGAGGTGAACTACATGCCGAACGACGGCCGCAAGGACGGGGTTCTCAACTTCGCCATAGTGGGTTGCGGGAGGATCGCGACCCGCCACGCCGACGCCATTTGGGCCAGGGGCGATACCCGACTGGTCGGGGTGTGCGACGTCAGCGAGCAGAGGGCCGCCAGGATGGCCTCCCAGTATGGCTGTGAGGCCTACACCGACTACGAGAAGATGCTGGCTAGACCAGACATAGACGTGGTGTGCGTCTGCACGCCCAGCGGGATGCACGCCGGCAACGGTATCCAGGCGGCTCGGGCGGGCAAGCACGTGGTGGTAGAGAAGCCGATGGCCCTCACCCTCAACGATGCCGATGCCCTGGAGCAGGCTTGCCGAGAGGCCGGCGTCAAGCTGACGGTAGTGCTCCAGAACCGCTACAATGCGGCGATGCGCCGGCTGAGGGAAGCGGCGGACGCCGGTAAGCTGGGCCGGCTGCTGCTGGCCACCGTGACGGTGCGCTGGTACCGCCCCCAGGAGTATTACTCAGGTGACAACTGGCACGGCACCTGGGCCATGGACGGTGGCGCCCTGATGAACCAGGCCATCCATCACCTCGACGCCCTGCAATGGATGATGGGAGAGGTGGACAGCGTCTTCGCCTACACGGCGACCCTCGCCCATACGATGGAGGCCGAGGACACGGGGGTGGGGGTGGTTCGGTTCAAGGGCGGCTCCCTCGGCTCCATCGAGGGTTCCACCATCACCTATCCGGCCAACATCGAGGGCTCCCTGGCCGTCTTCGGGCAGAAGGGCTCCATCAAGATCGGCGGCAACTCCCTGGACCGCATAGCCTTTTGGAAGGTGGAGGGGGAGGTAGAGCACGAGCAGGAGATCCTGCGGCGCCAGGAACTGGATCCCCCTCCCAACCGCTACCTCTCTCACAGTCTGGTGCTGGAGGACATGGTGCGGGCCATCCGGGAAGACCGGCAACCGGCCACCAACGGCGTGGAGGGGCGCAAGTCCCTGGCCCTGGTGCTCGCCATGTACCAATCGGCGCGCGAGGGTCGAGAGGTCCGGATGGAGGAGGTAAAGTGATCAGCCCCACCGCCCACATCTACCCCAACGTCCAGTTAGGGGAGAGCATCGAGGTCGGCGACTTCGTGGTGCTGGGGGTGCCACCCCGGGGGAAGGCCGATGGAGAGTTACCGACGGTGATCGGGGCCGGTGCCGTCATCCGGTCTCACACCGTCATCTACGCGGGCAACGTCATAGGCAGAGGATTCCAGACCGGCCACCACACAATGGTCCGGGAGGGGAATCAGATCGGGGATGACGTCAGCATCGGCACGAGTTCCGTAGTGGAGCACCACGTACAGATCGCCAACCACGTGCGCATCCACAGCCAGGCCTTCGTTCCGGAGTACTCGACTCTGGAGGAAGGTGCCTGGATCGGCCCCAACGTGGTGTTGACCAACGCACCCCATCCCCTGTGTCCCAAGGCGAAAGAGTGTCTGAAAGGCCCCACCCTCAAGAGGGGGGCCAAGATCGGGGCCAACTCCACTATCCTGCCCTTCCTCACCATCGGTGAGGACGCCCTGGTGGGAGCAGGGTCGGTGGTGGTGGAGAACGTGCCACCCCGAGCCGTGGTGGCAGGCAACCCCGCTCGGGTGATCAAGTCTATCGACCAGCTGACCTGCCCGGTGGAGCTAATCGACAGGCCTTACGGAGGTGAACGATGAAGATCGAACTCTGCGACCTGAAAGCCCAGTACGCCACCATCCAACCCGAGATCGACGACGCCATCAAGAGCGTCCTCGCCAACACCAACTTCATCCAGGGCAAGGATGTGCGGCTTCTGGAGCAGGAGTTTGCGGCCTTCTCCGGGGCCCGGTTCGGCGTCGCAACCGCCTCGGGCACCGACGCCCTGCATCTGGCTTTGATGGCCCTGGGGGTCGGCCCCGGAGACGAGGTGATCACCACCCCCCACACCTTCACCGCCACGGCTGAGCCGGTATGCCATTGCGGCGGGAAGCCGGTCTTCGTGGACATCGATCCGCGCACCTACAACATCGATCCGGCCAGGATCGAGGAGAAGATCACCCCTCGCACCAAGGTGATCATGCCGGTGCACCTGTACGGGCAGCCTGCCGACATGGATCCGATCCTGGAGGTAGCCGGTCGCCACGGTATCCCGGTCCTGGAGGACGCCGCTCAGGCCCACGGAGCAGAGTACAAGGGAAGACGAGTGGGCACCCTGGGTGTAGCAGCCTGCTTCAGCTTCTACCCCGGCAAGAACCTGGGTTCCTATGGCGATGCGGGGATGATCGTAACCAACGACCAGAAACTGGCCGAGTGGTGCGCCATGATGGCCGACCACGGCCGCACCGAGAAGTACTCCCACAGCCACGTCGGCTACGGCAAACGGATGGATACCCTTCAGGCCGCCGTCCTGCGGGTGAAGCTGCGCCACCTGGAGAAGTGGACCACGGCCCGAAGGGAGGGCGCCGCCGCCTACACTCGGATGCTGGCGGGGCTGGTGGAAACCCCTTACGAGCCCGACTGGGCGAAGGGAGTCTACCACCAGTACGTGATACGGGTGCCCAACCGGGACCAACTGTTCAAGCAGATGAGAGAGGCTGGGGTAGGCGTGGGCATCCACTACCCCATCCCGCTGCACCTGCAACCGGCCTACGCCTCGCAGGGTTATCGCGCTGGGGACTTCCCGGAGACCGAAAAGGCCGCGGCTTCCGTGCTCTCTCTCCCTCTCTATCCCGAGATGAGCGACGAGCAGAGGAAGTACGTGGTGGAGCAACTGCGGAGGGCGCTGGCCTCCTAGCCTAAGGTGCCCATCAGAACCACGGAGGCACGGAGTACACGGAGAAAACTGATGAATGGCTCCGTGCTCTCTGTGTCTCCGTGATGAGTATTGTGTGGCCTCTGCGCTCTCGGGTACTCTACAGTCAGGCGGATCCTTCGCTGATGCGAGTTCTGTTCGTCACACAGATCGTCGACCGTACCGACGACAATCTGGGCGCCGTCCACGGCTGGATCGCGGCCATGGCCAGGGAGGTGGAGGCGGTCCACGTCCTGGCCCTGCGAACGGGCGTGGTCGATTTGCCTCCCAACGTCTCCGTTCACTCCCTGGGAAAAGAGCTGGGGAACGGCAAGCTGCGCCAATTCTGGACCTTCAACTCGGTGGTGGGGGGACTGGTCCTGCGCCGTCAGGTAGACGTCTTCTTCCCCCACATGGTGCCCCGCTACGCTTTGCTGGTGGCCCCCTACCGCCTGCTGTTCCGCATCCCGACGGTAATGTGGTACGCCCACAACACGGCGGACCTGAAACTCAAGCTGGCCGCCCGGTTCGTGGACCGGTTTGTCACCGTGTCCAGGGATAGCTTCCCCCTGGGGCCTGCCAAGTGCGAGGTGGTGGGCCACGGCATCGATACCGATCACTTCAGGCCGGCGGAAGCCGGCCCCAACCGCGCCGAGCCCGAAAAGCTGCGCTTCCTCAGCCTGGGTCGCATCTCACCCCGCAAGGAGCTGGACACCCTGATCTCAGCTGGGGATCTGTTGGTGAACCGTTGGGGGCATCGAAACATCCAGTTCGTCGTGGCGGGGGCGCCCCTGGCACCCGAAGACCATACCTACTACGCTCGTCTGAAAGCCCGGGTCCAGGATCTGGGGCTTGAAAGCCACTTCCAGTTCACCGGTGGGATCCCCCACTCGGAAACGGTGCGACAGCTCCAGGCCTGCGACTTCTTCGTCAACATGCACGTCGAGGGGGGGCTCGGCAAGGCGGTGCTGGAGGCGATGAGCTGCGGGAAACCGGCCTTCGTCTCTACCCCCACCTACTACGAAGGTTTCCCCCTATACCGGGACACCTTCCTCTTCGCCCCCAGGGATCCCAACAGCCTGGCGGAGAAGATGCGCGCAGCTCTGGCACAGCCGGAAGGGGAGCGGAAGAGGGTGGGGGACACCCTGCGCAACTGGGTCGTCCAGGAGCACGACGTCCGGCGGCAGATGTCCCGCATAGTCCAGCTGTTCCGCACAGCGAGATGAGAGAGGGAGGATCGCCATCCAAGTTCGGGTAGTGCTCAACGGCAATGCCGCGCGCAGTAGCCAGGCTCGTTACGCCCTGGAAGTGCTCCTCTCCACCGTGGGAGTACCCTACGAGTTCGCCCCCGACCTGGATGAGGCTGTCGGACGGGGGTCCGCTCGCCGCGCCTTCCTGGTGGTCGGCCAAGAGGATACGCAGCAAATCGGTCACCTGGCCCGGCTGACAGCCGTGGTGGTGCTGCCCAGCCCCAACGTGGGGGAGACGGGGAGACGGGGAGACGGGGAGAGCCATCACTCATCGCTCGATCCGAGGCAGTTCACGGTCCTGGAGGAACCGACGGGCGGGGGATACATCCTCCGCATCTCGGGCGACCTGGTCGGCGCCACTTTCGCCGTCCTGGCCCGCGCCGAGGAGTACACGACGGCGGCCCGAGATCAGCACGACCGCTTCCAGTGGGCCAACAGCGAGCTGGATCCCCCGGAACTGGCGGTCCGTCCCCTGGTGAGCGAGTACGCCCAACTGCTCCTGGCCTCCTTGAAGGAAGCCTGCGCCCAGGCCCGTCTCCCAATGGTCCGAAAGGAATTCTGGCCCCTGGGGCGCCCCATGGCCGGATGCCTCACCCACGACGTGGACGTGGTCCGGCGAGGTAAACTGCCTCGTGGGGTCGCGATCAGGGACGTCAGGGGCATTCTCTCCAGCGCCGCTCGCAGGGAGTGGGGAGTGGCAACGACGCGAGCAGCCACCATCGCCCGCACCGTTGCCAGTGCCCAGGATCCCTATTGGTCCTTCGACCGCATCTCATCCCTGGAGACCAAACACGACTACCGCTCCACCTACTACTTCATGGCGGGCCACCACCATCCCGAGGATGCCAGTTACGACCTGGACAAGCCTCCCATGACGCAGCTAATGCGTGCCCTGGCGGAATCAGGGTGTGAGATCGGGCTGCACGGCAGCTACGCCTCCTACGCCGACACACCCCTCCTCCGGTCTCAGAAGGACGATCTGGAGAAACGGACAGGCCATGCCGTGGTGGGTCACCGCAACCATCTCCTCAGATTCCGAGTGCCGGGCTCCTGGAGGGCCCAGGAAATGGCCGGCTTCTCCTACGACGCTACCCTGGGCTTCCACGATCGAGAGGGTTTGCGGGGGGGTCACGCATTCCCCTTCCACCCCTACGATCTGGCAGCCGGCCGGAGCTTCGACCTGATGGAGATCCCCCTGGCCATCATGGACGTGGGGCTGATGAAGTATCGGAAGCTCCGGGGAGAGAAAATGCTCCGCGCCACACTCTCCACTCTGGAGCAGATCCGCAAGGTGAACGGTTTGGCGACCCTGCTGTGGCACAATCACACCTTCTACGACCCCGAGTACCCGGACTCGGGGCGGGCTTACGCGACGGCCCTGGACTGGTTGGCAGAGCAAGACGCCCACGTAGCCACGGGGAAGGAGATCGACGGCTGGTGGAGGGCACGAGCGGCGGTGAGGCTGTCGCCACTCCGAGAGGGACGAACGGGCTGGCGGATGGATTGTCCCCGGGAGATCAAGGGACTGGTACTCCGCATCAACCTACCGGATCCTCAGGCCTCCCTTCGGGTACGAGGGCAAGTTCCGCTGGCGGTCAAGCGGGACGGCGCCGAGTACTTGCTGGAGTTCGGGACGCTGCCCGCCGGATTCACCATGGAACTCGAGTACGCATGAAGCTGCTCTACCTGGCCAACAACAGGATACCCAGCGAGAAGGCCAACAGCCTTCAGATCATGCAGATGTGCCAGGCCTTTCGGCTTCAAGGAGCCGACGTCGAGCTGGTCGTGCCCCAGCGGAAGCAGCCGAAGGTGATGCGCTCCGTCCCCGACCCCTTCGCCTACTACGGACTGAAGGCCCGTTTCCCCATCGTCCGGCTGCCCTGCGCGGACGCCTTGGAGGTCGCGCCCGCCGTCCTCCAGCATCCGGCCTTTGTCCTGCAGTCGTCCTCCTTCGCCCTGGCCGTGGCAGGCTACCTGTCAGCCCACCGTGCCGAAGTCTACTACTCCAGGGACCCCCTTTCGACGGTGCTGCTGGCCCTCGCCCCGGCCTCCATCCGAAAGAGATCGGTCTACGAGGCCCACACCTTTCCGGGTCCCGGACAAAGAAGGGATCTGCACCTCTGGGCAGCAAGACGGATCGGCCGAGTGGTGTGCATCAGCCATGGGCTGGCAGAGGAGTATCGGTCCCGGGGCGTGGCGGACCACAGGATCCTGGTGGCGCCGGACGCCGTCGACCTGGATCGCTTTCGCGATGAACCCGAGAAAGGCGAGGCCCGAAGGCAGCTGGGCATCCGTCAGGATGCCACCGTGGTGTGCTACACGGGGCACCTGTACCCCTGGAAAGGCGCCCACACCCTGGCCCTGGCCTCGAAGTTGATGCCTGCCAACTACTTAGTGTACCTTGTCGGCGGGACCGAGGAGGACCGCAACGCGCTCCAACGACTCACCGTCGAGAAGGGTCTGAGCAGGGTAGAACTGGTGGGGCACGTGCCCCCCGACCGAGTGATCAGCTACCTGGCCGCTGCGGACGTGCTGGTGCTGCCCAACTCGTCCAACGACCTCCGGTCCAGCCGCTACACCTCGCCCATGAAGATGTTCGAGTATATGGCGGCCGGACGGCCGATAGTGGCATCGAGGCTGCCGTCCCTGGAGGAAGTGCTGCGAGACGGCGAGAACAGCCTGCTGGTGGAACCCGACAGCCCGATCGCCCTGGCCAATGGCATCGCGAAGCTGCTGGACAACCCCGATCTCGGCCAGAGGATTGCTGCGAGAGCGTGGCAAGAGGTCCAGGTTTGCTCCTGGGAAGCTAGGGCCAGCGCAGTTCTGTCGTTCCTCAGGGGATGATCTGATCGTCCATCTTGGGATTGTGTCCCGCCGAGCGACGCTGGAGAACTGCACTCACCGCAGGAACGGCCAGCAGCAGAATCAGGCTTCCCAGACTTACCGCCAGCCCCTGCCGCAGGAAGGGTGCCTCGTAGCGGAACACCACCTGGTGGTCGCCCGCGCCCCGAAGGGGAACGGCCCGACCGGCGAAGTCGGCGGCAAGGATTGGCTCCTCCCGACCGTCCACCGTAGCAGTCCAGCCGGGCAGCATGAAATCCATCAGCACCAGAAA
>JAJZQR010000138.1 GCA_021806765.1 Chloroflexota bacterium
GGATGGCCTCCTGGGAAAGCCCCCACCGCTGGGGATCGTACAGGTTGGGTGATGGGTTGGATGCTGTGACATACTTTACTTCTTACCAGACGGCGCCCGGTTTCGCAAATGTGACATTGCCAAGCTAAGTTCTGGATGGATTCAAACAGCTTCATCACACCGCACAGGGGGCCTTACCGGTTCGAGGTCGTCCCGCAATTCTGGGGCTTTCTTGAAGAACGGGCTAAGCAGGGTGTGATTGCCAGCCCCGAGTTTGTATTGAACGAGGAGTTAGTTGCTGGCCCCAAGGATCAGCAAGACGCTCTTGCACGATGGGCCTCTGGCCTCAAAGGCGTTCTGTTCTTGGAGGCAGGCGAGGACATTCAAGCGTGCTATAGACAGGTAGTCGACTGGGTGCAAAACCATCGGGGATACAGAGCCCACTGGGTCGCACAGTTCCTAGGCAAGGCAGACCCCTGGCTGATTGCGTATGCGAAGGCTCGGGGCGGGAGAATAGTCACGTTCGAGACCCCACAGCCGGAGGCCATGAAGCCGAAGATCCCCGACGTAGCTGCGCATTTTGGAGTCCAATGCATCAACGTATATGATATGTTGGGAGAGTTGGGATTTACCGTTGGGCAGAAGGGACCAGTCGCGAATGACGGGGAAAGAGAGCCCCAAAGGGCAGTCACAGTCAGGGAAGCGGATTCGGATTCCACTGAGCTTCCAGGAAGCGATGGAGGGTCTGCTGAAAGCGGGACCGGCACCCAAGAAGCAGCCCCAACAGGAGCCAGAGGCAACGGAGAAGCCAAAGAGCCGCCGCCGAAGCCAGAACCAACCGTGACGAGCGAGTCTTCCTAGTCGCTTGCCTTCACTATCCGGCCAGGGCCGCCCTACTCGGGTGCGGCCCTGGGTTTGTCAAAGGCATAATCGCGTTATCATTTGAGGGAACTACTCAGAAAATACGGTTCCCGGTAACATTTTCACTTGAGTTGACACGTGCCGGGATTACCTCAACTGGAATTGCACCATAGGGATCACGCGGCTACAGGGAGGCGGTATCTGCGCCTCAGTTTGTGGGGATCGGCTCGCAAGAGTACGCTGGGGACTACTCCCAGCAGGATGAACACCTCCTCAATGTGGAAGATGGCGTAGTACTCCTCGGCGAAGACCAGGATGTTGTCATCCTGCCCCTCGGCTCTCTGGCGTCTGATCCCATTCTGGGCTAGCTCCTGACCGAGGGATGAGCGGAAGGCATGGGCAGGGTGAAGGTCAGCAGGGTCAGGAACACCTGGCCCCTGACCGCCTGCGCCGACTTCTCTCTAGCTTCGCCGCCTGATTAGCCAGAAAGCGCCCGCGCTTGCTCTCCTGCACTAGAGCCTATCCGTCTGGCTGGGTCGTCCAGCCCAGAGGGTGGGTTGATCGAGGACCCCCAGGTCAACTACCATATCTGCACCTCCCGATTGGAGTCGCGTTGCTTGCGGCGGCGACCATTCTAATTGGGAGGCTCCTGTTTCCCAAGCCCCCTCCGCCCCTCTCTTCTTATGGTGCAATCCCAGAAGGTAGCTGATCGCCCCCCGGCTTTGTGGCACCTCGAGCGTGCAGCAACCTCAGAACATGAATCGAAGCGGGTGCCCGTCACGTTTCCGGGAAACCCTTGAGCTGGCTGTAGCCGTTCCTCCCGGAGCCCGCTGACTAGCTCACGCCCATTTGCCGCTTTTCGCCCTACAGGCTGGCGGCCACCCGGAAACGTGACGGGCACCCGATCGAAGCCCACCCCTTGACACGCGAACAAAAAAGTGCACAATACGCACACAATCGAACGGAGGGCGCTGTGCTTTCGGCAGAGAGGCGAGCCTACCTACTCGAGAAGACCCAGTCCAGCGGCTTCATTACTGTCGCCGAGGTGAGCGCCGCTCTGGGCGTCACCCCCATGACCATTCGGCGCGATCTGGATCAGTTGGAGAGGGAGGGGCTGGTGGTGCGCAGCCATGGCGGGGCCATCCACCGGCTCGGGGGTGCCACCATGGAGATCCCCTACAACGTTAAGCGCGGCCGTCTGGTGGCCGAGAAAACCCGCATCGGCGCCCTGGCCAGCACCCTGGTGCGAGACGGCGACACCATCATCTGCGACTCCGGATCCACCGTCTTTCAGCTTGCCACCCAGCTTCGGGGCAAGCGCCGCCTCACTGTGGTGACCAACGATCTCCAGGTGGCCATTCACCTGGCTGGCTTGAGCGGGGTGCAGGTGGTGGTGCCGGGCGGGGTTGTCAACGGCCCGGTGTACACCCTGCTCGGTCCGCAGACCGAGGCCTTTCTCCGCACCCTCACCGTAGATCGAGTCTTCCTCGGTGCCGACGCCATAGACCTGGAGGCGGGGATCACCAACGTGAACCTGGTCGAGGTAGCCGCGAAGCAGGCCATGATCGGCGCGGCCCGGGAGGTGGTGGTGCTGGCTGACAACTCCAAGTTCGACCGCCGGGTCTTCGCCCGGGTGTGCGGGCTGGAGGCCGTAAGCAGGATCGTCACCGATCGGGAGCTGCCGGATGAGGCCCGGCGCCGGTACGGCGATCGGGTGGAGCTGATGCTTGCGTGAAAGAGCGATAGGAGGACAGGGTGGAGAATAGATCAGGCGCCCTCGAGATGGCGCATTTGACCTGGCCGGAGGCCAAAGAGGTCATGGCCAGCGGCCGCCCTGCCGTGCTGCCCCTCGGCTCTCTGGAGCAGCACGGACCCCATCTGCCCCTAAACACCGACATCGTCATGGCGGAGGCCGTGGCCCGGCGGCTGGCTGACCGGGTAGGCGGCCTGCTGCTACCCGTCGTCCCCTTCGGACAGGTGTGGTCGGCCCGCAACTTCCCGGGCACCATGTCCCTCTCGCCCGAGACGATAAAGGCGGTGGTGAGGGACCTCTGCCGCTCCCTGCACCGGCAGCGAGTGCGGCTGGTGGTCATCATCACTGGCCACATGGGGAACACGATCCCCGTTCAAGAGGCACAGCGCGAGGTGCAGGAGGAGATCCCCTCGCTGAAAACACTGTTCTTCAACTATCCCCGCGCCGCCACCGTGGCGAAAGGGGTCACCGAGAGCCCCATGTGGAAGGGCACCCGGTTCCACGCCGACGAGATCGAAACCTCGCTGATGCTGGCTGTGGCGCCGGAGTTGTGCCACATGGATAGGGCGGTGGCCGACTACCCGGAGGTGCCAACGGAGTTCGATTTCAGCCCGATGAGCTGGGACCAGATCACCGAGACCGGCGTATTGGGCGATGCCAGGCCGGCCACCGCTGAGAAGGGGCGGATCCTGTTGGACCGCTGGGTGGAACTGATGGTGGGCGTGATCGAGGAGACTTCCGAGCGACTGAAGGCCGAGTCGTCGGCCGAACCTAGGTAAGAATGCCTGACAAGACTCACCTGAGAAACACGGAGCGACCGGATGTAGTAGGGCTGGGCCGTAGGGCCCTACGAATGTTCTCCGCGATGGGTCTCCGTGTCTCCGTGGTTCCGTCGGGCTTAGTAAGTAAGGAGGTATAAGACACTGTGAGCTGGATCAACGAGCTGTCTGGGGTCAAGAAGCCGATCATCGGTATGGTGCACCTGCGGGCACTGCCGGGCAATCCCCTCTACGACGAGGTGGGCGGCATCCAGGGGATCGTGGAGGCCGCCAGAAAGGACCTTGAGGCGCTGCGTCGGGGAGGCGTGGATGCCGTGATGTTCTGCAACGAGAACGACCGGCCTTACGCCCTGCACGTGGGGCCGGAGGTGGTGGCAACCATGTCCAGCGTGGTCACCGAGCTGTCCAGGGGGCTCGACAGGCCCTTCGGCGTGGATATCCTATGGGACCCCGTCGCCTCCATTGCGATAGGCCACGCTACGGGTGCCCAGTTCGTCCGGGAGGTGTTCACGGGGGCTTACGCGGGCGACATGGGAGTCTGGAGCGCGGACGGTGCCCGGGCGCTCCGCTTCCGCCGGGAGATCGGTGCCAGCAAGCTCCGGCTGCTGTTCAACGTGGTGCCGGAGTTCGCCATCCCCATTGCTCCTCGACCGCAGGAGCAGGTGGCCAAGACGGCAGTCTTCAGTTCCCTGGCGGACGCGGTGTGCGTGTCCGGCTTCATGGCCGGCGCCGAGGTGCCGCTGGAGGAGCTGCGCAAGGCCAAGGCCGCGCTGCAGGACACCCCGGTCATCGCGAACACCGGCGTGAGGCTGGAGAACGTCGCGCAGATCCTATCCATCGCCGATGCTGCGGTGGTGGGCACCAGCTTCAAGGTGGGGCGCCAGACCTTCAACCCGGTGGACGAGCGGAACGTGGTCGAGTTCATGGGCGTGGTGAAGGAGTTTCGGGCCTCCCTGATCAGGCAACAGGCGTGAGCAGCGAAGAGCGGAAGGTGAACGGATGAAGAAGGTTCTAACGGTGCTCGGTCCCATCGCTCCGGAGGAGCTGGGCGTCTGTGACTACCACGACCATCTCATCACCATTGGGGGCGGAGAAGTTCGGGCGGACAAGGACCTCCTCTTGGACCGGGTGGACTACGCGGTGCAGGACCTGACGGAGTTCCACCGAAACGGCGGCAACGCTCTGGTGGAGATGAACCCCATCGCCTGCGGGCGGGCCATCGGCCCCTTGCTGGAGACCGCCCGGCAGGTACCGGTGCACATCCTAGTGACCACCGGCTTCCAGCGGGGCAACTACTACGAGCCCTCCCACTGGGTCTACCGGTACAACTTGGAGCAACTGGCGGAGCTGGTGATCAAGGACGTCACCGAGGGCGTGGATCTGCACAACTACGAGGGCCCCATAGTGGAGCGCACGGAGGCCCGTGCTGGTGTGATCAAGTGGGCCACCCAGTACAACCACATAATGCCGATCGAGGAGAAGATGGGCCGGGCGGTAGCAATGGCCCATCGAGCTATGGACGCACCCATCTCCACCCACACTGAGCGGGGGACGATGGGGCACGAGCAACTCGACCTGCTGGAGCGGGAAGGGGTGAGTCCCGGCCGGGTCGTCCTGGGACACATCGACCGCAACCCGGACTTCGAGTACCACAAGGAACTGGCGGCTCGAGGCGCCTTCCTGGGCTACGACGGCCCGTCGCGGGTCAAGTACTGGCCAGACAGCGTACTGGTGGAGCTTACGCTGAAGATGGTGGAGGCTGGCTACGGCAAGCAACTCCTGCTGGGTGGCGACATGGGCCGCCGTTCCTACTGGAAAGCCTACGGAGGGGGGCCAGGCCTCAGCTACTTCCTGACCAACTTCGTGCCGAGGCTACGAAGGGAGGGATTGTCGGAGGAAGCAATCCAGGACCTCTTGGTGAACAACCCCGCCAAGGCATTTGCGTTTGCGATTCCGATAGGTAATAGGAAGTCAGCCTAGACGCCAGTCCCTGAACGGACCGGCTAGCCCGAACCTAAGGAAGGAGATGTCCAGAATGAAGATGTGGGCAATCGCGTACCTAGTGGTCCCTCTGTCCCTGGCACTCGCGGCGTGCGCGCCAAGCTCGCCCGCTCCAGCGGAGACATCCGCGCCCACGAAGGCGGCGCAGCCGGCCGCGCCCACCGCGGTTGCCCCCGCCGCCCAGCCGACGGCGGTCCCCAAGGCCACCGGCAAGACGACGCTGACCGTTGCCCTCAACGGCGAGCCGGCCAAACTCGACCCATCCCAGCCCGTGGGGCGGCTGAACGAGATCGCCAACACCCTGCTGTTCGACAGCATCACCACCCGTGACGCCCAGGGCAACCTGAAGCCGGCGCTGGCTGTTTCCTGGAACCGGCTGAACGACACTACCTGGCAGTTCAAGCTGCGGCCAAGCGTGAAGTTCCACAACGGCGAGGAGTTCAACGCCGATACCGTCAAGTACAACCTCGAGCAACTGCTGCTCAGGCCCGAGGCCAACTCGCCGCACCGTACCTTCGTCCAGACCATCAAGCAGGTCGACGTGGTCGATCCTCTGACGGTCAACATCGTCACCAACGGGCCGGACGTCCTGCTGCCCGCCCGACTGTCGGACCTGTACGGTGTCATGGCACCGGCTAAGTACTACCAGCAGGTCGGGCCGGAAGGCTTCGCCCAGAAGCCGGTGGGGAGCGGGCCCTTCAAGTTCGTGGAGTTCCAGAAGGACCGCTACCTGAAGCTGGCCACCAACGACGACTACTGGGGCACCAAGCCCCCCTTCAAGGAGCTGATCCTGCGCCCCATTGTCGACGACTCGGCCCGCATGGCCGCGTTGCTCGCTGGTGAAGTGGACATCGCCAGCAACGTTCCCTACGTGCGCGTCAACGACCTGAAGGGCAACCCGAACCTCCAACTGGTAAACGCCCACACCACCCGCTACTACTTCGGTGTGTTCAACACGAACGTCAAGCCCTTCGACGACAAAAGGGTGCGCCAGGCGGTAAACTACGCGCTGGACGTTGACAGCATCATCAAGAACCTGTTCATAGGTTACGGCACGCGGATCGCCAGCGTCTTCAACCCGAGCACCTTCGGCTACGATCCCAACATCAAGCCCTACCCGTACGATCCCGCCAAGGCCAAGCAACTGCTGGCGGAGGCCGGGTATCCCAACGGGTTAGACACGGAGTTCGACTCCTTCACCGGCAGCCTGGTGGACCACTCCAAGCTGTCCGAGGTGATCGTCTCCCAGTTGGCGCAGGTGGGGATCAGGGCCAAGTTGAACGTGAGCGACTTCGGCGTCTTCGGCCCGCGCAGGCTGGCCTTCAACACTGCGGCTATGTACATTTACAGCCTGGGCGACTGGGCCTTCGACATGGGGATCCATCTCCCTAGCTACCTGGAGGGCTCCCAGGGTTACTACTACAAGAACAAGGAGCTGTTCGACAAGGTAGCGGAGGCCAACAAGACCTTCGACGAGGCGAAGCGCAAGGCGATGTTCAGCGATATCCAGAAGGACATGAAGGAAGATGCTCCCTACATCTTCCTGTTCCAACTGGACGCCATCTGGGGTCTGGGCAAGAACGTGCAGTGGGCTCCGCCGCTGGACGAGACCTGGCGGTTTAACACCGTCACCCTTAAGTAACAGTCTTGCTGGGAAGGACACCTGGCTTGAAGGCCAGGTGTCCTTCCCAGCCCAGAGGGTGCAGATGGTCGGTTTCCTGATCCGTCGGCTCCTGATATCCATCTTCGTAGTGGCCGGGGTGTCGATGGTCGTCTTTCTACTAACCTTTCTCTCCGGCGACCCGGCCGTGTTGATGCTGCCGCCCGAGGCCACCACCCAGCAGGTGGCCCAGTTCCGGGAGGCCCACGGGCTGAACGATCCGCTGGCGGTGCAGTACGCCCGGTTCGGGACCAACGCCCTCCGTGGGGACTTCGGCACCTCCCTGCGGCACGGCCGTCCCACCATGGGGATGGTGATGGAGCGGCTGCCTGCCACCCTGCAACTCTCCGTCTTTGCCATGGTGCTGGCGCTGGTGATAGCCGTCCCCCTGGGGGTGCTGGCTGCTACCCACCGGGGCTCGATGGTGGACCTTCTTGCGGTGTTCGCAGCCCTCTTTGGACAGTCGATCCCGAACTTCTGGCTGGGGATCATGCTGATTTACCTGGTGGCGGTGCAGATGCATCTGCTGCCCACCTCCGGGGGTCCGGGACTCAACTTTGTGATCTTGCCCGGCGTTGCCATCGCCGCCAACCTCACGGCGATGTTCACCCGGATCGTTCGATCCTCGATGCTGGAGGTGCTGGCCGAGGACTACCTGCGTACCGCCCGGGCCAAGGGGCTGGCCGAGTGGGTCGTGCTGAGTCGCCACGCTCTGCGCAACGCCGTCATCCCCCTGGTGACGTTGGTGGGGCTGCAGTTCGGCTACATCCTGGGCGGTGCCGTGGTGATCGAGACGGTGTTCATGTGGCCCGGCTTGGGGCTGCTGACGGTCCAGGCCATCACCAACCGCGACTACCCGCTGGTCCAGGCGGCGGTGTTCGTCCTCGCGGTGAGTATCGTGGTCATCAATCTGGCGACGGACGTCGTCTACTCTTACCTGGATCCCAGGGTCAAGGTGACCTGAGATGGCTCACACCGGAGACGTGATCAAGGCATCCCAGCGAACCGCCATCACGGTCGATCACCCGGCACTGCCGCCGGTCGACCGCGGGCGGCTGCTCAGGTCTGTCCGCCGCAGCCGCATGGCAGTGGTGGGGACTATTGTGCTCTTGTTGGTGGTGCTGGTAGCCTTGGCTGGCCCCGTGCTGGTGCCCCAGGACCCGGTGGCCCAGAACTTGGCCTCGGCCCTCAAACCCCCTGCCTGGGAGGACGGCGGTAGCTGGGCCCACATTTTTGGGACCGACCAGTTCGGTCGAGACATCCTGGCCCGGCTGGTCCATGGGGCCCGGATATCGCTGATCGCCGCGATCCTGGCTGCGGCCCTGGGCGGCGTGGTGG
This sequence comes from Chloroflexota bacterium, assembly GCA_021806765.1. The sequence goes on from JAJZQR010000138.1 coordinate 8,372, forward strand.
GGGTCCTGCTAGGCTTGGTTTCCGGCTACTACGGCCGCTGGGCGGACAACGTGGTGATGCGGCTGGTGGACCTGCAACTGGCCTTCCCGCTGATCCTGCTGGCGCTCGCCATGGTAGCGGTGCTGGGTCCAAGCCTGAAGAACCTGGTCATCGCCATGGCGATAACGGGCTGGACCACCTACGCCCGGATGGTCCGGGCAACGGTGCTCTCGTTGGCCAAGCGGGAGTTCGTGGAGGCGGCCCTGAGCATCGGTGCCAGAGACTGGACCATCATGCTGCGGCACATCCTTCCCAACACCCTGGCACCCATCCTGGTGGTGTTCACGCTGGAGATGGCGCGCCTGGTATTGATGGAGGCCTCCCTGAGCTTCCTGGGGCTGGGCGTTCCCCCTCCCACCCCCACTTGGGGCCGTATGCTAAGCGAGGGTCGCGACTACATGACCGTGGCCCCGTGGGTGGTGTTCTTCCCCGGCGTGGCCATCATGCTGCTGGTGCTGGGCATCAACTTCCTGGGCGACGGCCTGCGGGACGCCCTGGATCCCCGCCTGCGGAGGATTTCCACCAATGGTTGAGCTTCCCGGGCGACGCAAGCTAGGAGTGGTGGGCGACGACCTGCAGGGGTCGAATTTTAGTGGCGCTCACCTGACGGCTTGCAGGCTGCGGACCGTGGTGGCCCCCCTGGAGAGGGCCGGCGCCGGGCTCGAGGCCGCGGATGTGCCGGTGATCAACACCGCCAGCCGGCTGAAGGATCCTCAAGATGCTTACGAGCGAGTCCGGGAGGCCTGCCGGAAGCTGCTCGCCCTGGGCTGCACCCATCTCTACAAGTTCAGCGACTCGGCGGCTCGGGGCCACCTGGGGGTAGAGGCCGACGCGGTGATGGACGAACTGGGAGTGGAGCGGGCAGCCTTCGCGCTGGCGCAGCCCTCGGGGCGGCGGCTCACGGTAGGTGGGTATCACCTGGACGATGGCCGACCTGTGGGAGATTCCAGCACCGGCCGCGACTTGTTGCAGCCAGTGTCCCAGAGCTATCTGCCCTCGCTATTGGCCTCCCAGAGCCGGCGAAGCGTCGGTTTGGTGCCTCTCGATACGGTGGAGAAGGGCCCAGAGGCTGTCTCCGATGCGCTCCAGGTTGCCCGGGAGGAGCTAATGGTGGTAGATGCAGCGGCGCAGCATCACCTGGCCGAGATCGCCCGCGCGCTGGTGCTGGCAGGGATGGATAAGGCAATCTTCGGCTCTGCCGGACTGCTCGGAGAGCTTCCCTCCGCGCTGGGGCTGGACTGCCGCCCGCACCGGCCGGTGCTGGTGCTGTGCGGCTCGGCCAACCCTGTCGCGGCCGCTCAGGTGCGGGCGCTGGTCGACAGCGGCCGGGCGGAGCTGGTCCGGCTACAGGCCGCAGAGTTGGTCGGCGCCGTGCAGACGCTGCCGTCGGGGACGGAGACAGTGCTGCGGTCGTTGCGCGCTGGTAGAAACGTGGCGGTGATGGTGGAGGGCTACAAGCCCCCCAGGGCCGACGAGGTGGCGAAGCTGGCCGAGATGGTGGGCTCGGCGCTGGCCAGCATCGCGCGAGAGGCGGTGGCGAACGCAGACCTGATGATGTTCGGGGGCGACACGGCCCAGCGAGTGTTGGAGGAGCTGGGGATCGATGCCCTGGAGGTGCTGGCCGAGGTTCCTGTCGGCGCAGTGCTGTGCCAGGTGATCGGCGGCCCTCTGGCAGGGCGGCGGATCATGACCAAGAGCGGCTCCGGCGGCGGCGTCCACGCGCTGCTGGAGGCGGTGCAGCTTCTGAGGAACCAACCGGAGCTGGGCTGGTTTCCGGTGCGAAATCTCAAGTAGTAGTAGCGTGACCTGGTGGCCCCCATTCGGTTGGTTGATGCCTTGTCAATTGTTAAGTCCTCCCCTCAAACTGACCCGCTACCATTATTACCTCAGTGACAGGTCGTCCAGGTAGACGGTGCCGTTCAGGTTGGGGAAGCGCACCCTGACTCGGACGGTAGCCGTGTTGGCGGGCAACAGGGCCGAGCTGGTGACCTGCAGCCACTGGTTCTTGGGGCTGGTGCTGCTGAAGGTCGCCATGGGGAAGCTCTTGATGTCCCCGTTGTACCTGGTGCGGGCCACCAAGTCCACGATCATCGTGGACCCGCCTCCCAGCTGTGAGACGTTGACCCAGCCGGAGAAGCTCACCTGCTGGCCCGGGGAGGCAGGCAAGTCCTGCTGCAGGTAGGGACCGTTGGATGCACCCTGGAAGCGGAGCGCCGCCGAGCCGCTGCGGGCGCCCGAGTTGACCACGCCCACGACCTTCGTGAACCAGCTGGGCAGGTACCAGCCGGTCAGGCCGCTCTCGAAGCCTCCGTTGACCAGCCCGCCCTGGCTGGGAACGGGGCTGGCGGTCGGGGGCACCGGGGGAGCGGTCGCCGTGGGGCTCGGGGGCACCGGGGTGGCCGCTGGAGTGGGCGTGGACGGCACCGGGGTGCCGGTGGGCGCCGGCGTGTTGGCCGGCACGCTGGTGGGCGTCGGAGACGGGATGGCAGGCGAGCCGGCCGCTTCGAAGACGCCCATGTCCGGGGCAGCCCCCGCCGGCACCGCGTTGCCGCCGAAGTCCAGGGTGTAGCCCAGCCTCAGCCCGGCGTCGATGGCCGGACTGCCGGTCCGGAGGTGATAGTCGCCCCCTGAGAGATTCGCGAAGAGGGGGTCTGCCTGCTTCTCCCCGGATCCCAGGGTGAACCCCAGGGTCGCCCCATTGGCCAGGAAGTAGAGGTTGTTGGCATGGGTGAAGGCGGCGTTGTTGGCGACTCCTGCCTGGGTGGAGTAGACGACGTTGTTGCGAAAATAGAAGGTGCTGGGGGATGGGGCACCGTCGAAGTTGAGGATCTTCCACGCGCTGATGGTCTTGACGATGGTGTTGTTCTCGACCTTGAAGTTGCTCATGGTGCTGGCCCAGGTACCGGTCAGGTGCACCAGGATCAGCTGATTGTAGTCGTTGTCAGAGACGTTGTAGGCGACCGTAACGTTGTTGGCGGAGCCGCCGCCCATCTCCAGGAAGCCGTCGCCGCCGGTGGAGTAGTTGTGGTGGACGTTGACGTTGGTGAGGTTGCCGTACAGCTCGACCGCGCCGCCATCGTGGCCGAAGTCGTAGCTGGGCGCCCTGCAGTTGACGAAGCGATGGCCCATATGTACTAAGGTGCGGCTGAAGGAGGAACCGTGACCCCGGGGACCGAGGGGGGGCGGTCCGGAGGCCGCTGCTCTCTGTGGGAGCGACTTCGGTCGCTCTCGCGGGGAAGAGACGAACGACAGGGCGACTGCCAGTCGCCCCTACACGGGAAGCCCGACGCACCCCGGTGAAAGGGCGGGGTTGACGAGAGGGGCTCGGGCCGGTAGACTCACAATGTAAATAGAATAGTGAACCTGGTTGAGGGTTGCCGGAGAGACCGCACCGATTGCGGCGCCGAAGGGGCAAGACAGCAGACTGGAATCTCTCAGGCAAAAGGACGGCAACCGGACAGGATCCTGGAGAGGCCCCGACAGAGGGGCACCGAAGGGGATAGCCCCGCCGGGGAGGTGGGCAGTATCTCTCAGGTAGACGGGACAGGAGGCGAAAGCTTTTTCCTGTCCTTTTTTCTGTTTGTGGGGAGCATTGCGGAAGCGACTCGATCTGCTGCTGGTGGAGAGGGGTCTCGCGCCTACCCGGGAGCAGGCCCAATCGCTGATCATGGCCGGCTCGGTGACGGTGGCGGGCGTGGTCGTCGATAAGCCCGGGACCAAGGTGGAGGAGGATGCCGCCCTGGCGGTGGCTTCGGCCCCCAGGTTCGTCAGCCGGGGCGGCCTGAAGCTGGAGAAGGCCCTCGACGCCTTCGGTCTGGACGTGACCGGGCAGGTGGTGGTGGATACGGGTGCGTCCACCGGCGGTTTCACCGACTGCGTCCTGCAGCGGGGGGCGGCCCGGGTCTACGCGGTGGACGTGGGGTACGGGCAGCTGGACTGGCGGCTGCGCTCCGATCCCAGGGTGGTGGTGATGGAGCGGACCAACGTCCGGTATCTGACCAGCCTGCCGGAGCCCGCCGACCTGGCCGTCATGGACCTCTCCTTCATCTCGCTGCGGCTGGTCATCCCGCCTGTGGCACGGCTCCTCCGGGAGGGCGGCCGGATGGTGGTGCTGGTGAAGCCGCAGTTCGAGGCGGGGCGGCAGCAGGTTGGGAAGGGCGGCGTGGTCCGGGATCCCGAGATCCACCGGTCGGTGCTGCGGGGACTGGTGGAATGGGGGGACCGAGAGGGCTACGGGGTGCGGAAGGTGACGGTCTCGCCCGTCCGGGGGCCCGCCGGCAACGTGGAGTTCCTGGCGCTGGTGGTGCCCGGCGAGCGAAGCAGCCCCGACGTGGAGGCGCAGATCGAGGCGGCTCTGGCGGGGGACGGGGGGACCGGGAAAGAACAGGATAGACGGGATAGATAGGATAGGGGACGGGGGGAGAGGGAAGGACCGAGGACGTCGGGCCGGATGGGCGACCGCGGGTCGCCCCTACAATGGGTGGTGGGGACGGATGGCGAAGGCTCAGAAGGCAGAAGGGGCACAGGTTGTCGCGCTGATCTTTCAGCCGATGCTGGCGGATGCCCGGCGGCTGGCCGATCAGTGCAGCAAAATCGTGGAGGCGGCCGGCTTCACGCCGCGGCTGTTGTCGGCGTGGGAGCTGGCCCCCTCGGTAACCAGCGACGGCGTGCGGATGGCTGTCACCTTCGGGGGAGATGGCACCATAATTCGGGCCTCCCGTTGGCTGGCGGGCAGCGGGGTCCCCATCCTGGGCATCGCGATGGGCAAGCTGGGCTTTCTGACCGAGCTGCAGCCAGAGGTGGCGTGCGACCGTTTGCCGGCGGTGCTGGGGGGCGACTACTGGCTGGACGAGCGGATGATGCTGGCGGCCAGGGTGGAGGCCGGCCAGCAGCCCGACGGTGCCGCGGCCCTGCCCCTCATCGCCTTGAACGACGTGGTGGTGGCCCGGGGGGCCAGCCCGAGGGTGGCGCAGATCGACGTCTCCGTGGATGGGGTGCCCGTCGTGCACTACGTGGCCGACGCGCTGGTGCTCGCCACGCCGACGGGCTCCACAGCCTACGCCCTGTCGGCAGGGGGGCCGGTGGTGGCCCCAGGGGTTCAGGGGA
>JAJZQR010000139.1 GCA_021806765.1 Chloroflexota bacterium
CCACAGCTGCCCAGGGACAAAGCGGAAGGCGGTCCCGGGAGCGAGGTGAGGGGTCCGGCAATAACGGTCTCACGACCATCGGCCTGATCGGCCAGTTCACCCTGAGCGGCCCTGGAATCGACACCGTAACCGGCCAAGCGAGCGGCCAACTGGGGACCAACGGCCTCGGCAGCCTCCAACTCACCGATCAGTCGGGGACAGTCCAAATGGATGCCAGCTTCTCCCTGGATAGCAGTGGCGCCTTGCAGTTGGATCTGTCCGGGCAACTGCCCTCACCAGCCCAGTCATCGTCGGCTACCACCTCGGCCGACGCCCAACCGGTCAATCACACCTTCTGGTACATCGCCCGCGCGGCGGGGCTCAGCGCCTACCTGCTACTGTTCCTGAACGTGGTCCTGGGGTTAGCCGTTCACACCCGCTTTGGGGATGTCCTGATGGCTCGATGGCGCTCCCTGGACCTGCACCAGTTCACGGCGCTGCTGGCTATGGCCTTTCTAGGGCTGCACGCCCTCTCGCTCCTGGGCGATCACTACATCGGCTTCACCCTGAACCAACTGCTGGTGCCGATGGCGTCCTCCTACCGCCCCGTTTGGACGGCCATGGGCATCATAGGCTTCTATCTCCTGGCCGTGGTAGTGGCAAGCTCCTATCTCCGCCGTTTCGTGAGCTACCGCGCGTGGAGGGTCCTGCACTACCTCAGCTTCGCGGCCTACGTCCTGGCGCTGCTCCACGGGATCTACTCGGGCACCGACAGCAGCCAACTCTGGGCTCGGTTCCTCTACTGGAGCACCGGCACCGTGGTGGCTCTTCTGATGCTGCGCCGCTTCAGCGGCTCCACCAACAACGCCGCCCAAGAGCATCAGCTGCAACAGGTAGGAAGCCGTCACACCTCCAGCAGCGCCCGCTGAGGGAAAGACGAAGCCTGGCATGGCCGTTGCCCTTGCGTCAAAGACTGGCTGCAATCTGATCCCTCGACTCCTGGAGTGCCACGTTTGGCGCTCCAGGACGCACCAGGTAAGTAAGGGCAAAGGCCACGGGTGAAAAGGATTTGGCTGGCGGAAGGTCCGCTGCTGAAGGCCGTCGGATTCGGCTTCCTCCTCTGGGTAATCCTCCTGATCCTGGCTCAGGCCCTCTTCATCCTCATGCTGGTGCTGGTTGCGGTCATCCTGGCGGCCGTCATGATGCCGGTCGTTCAGTTCATACGGCGGTTCCAGATCCCTCGACTGGGATGGCGGATACCCAGGTGGATCGGAGTCCTGCTCATCTACCTGGTCGTCGCGGCGCTGCTCGCCTATGTGGGCGACCGGGTGGCCGCGGCTATAGCCAAAGAACTTTCCGGTCTCCTGGCCTCACTACCCGGCATGGTTCAGGGGTTTCTCCAACAAATCGATCAGTTTCGTCAGTCCACCGGCCTTGGCCAGCTACTGCCCCCCGCCAGTTCCCTCGTCCAGACGGTCCAATCAGCCGTGGTCTCCCTGATCAGCTCCATCAGTCAAGTGCAGAGCATCGCCACCTACGTCGTCGAGTCCCTCTTCGGCCTCTTCTTCGTGCTGATCCTGGCGCTGTTCCTCGTGGAGGAGTCGGAGCCGATAGTGGACTTCTGGGTCTCTCTCTTCTCGCCAGACCTGCGGCCTCGAGTGCGGCAGACAACCAACCATGTGGCCAACAGGGTTGGCCGATGGGTGCTGGGGCAACTGACCGTAGCCATCATCTCGGGCATAGTGGCGGGGCTCGGGGTGTGGGCCCTGGGTCTGCCCTACCCCTTACTGTTCGGTGTCGGCACCACCCTGCTGGATCTGGCTCCCATGGTGGGGCCCGCCCTGATGGCCGTCCCGGCCGGCCTGGTGGGGTTATCCCATTCCCCCCTGATAGCAGCGCTGGCCGTGCTGCTGTTCTACGGGTTGTCCTTCATCGACGGCCACATCCTCACCCCCTTCATCACAGGGCGCTTCGTCCAACTGCGAGTATCCCTGGTCCTCATAGTGGTGCCTATGGGGGCGATCCTGTATGGGGTGCTGGGGGCGCTGGTTGCCATCCCTGTAACCGCAGGACTGGTGGTGATAGCCAACGAGGTGCTGCTTCCATGGCTGCGGGCTAGACAGGCCAGGGGGCAACAACAGCGAGGGGAGGAGAGGCGTCGGGACCAGGCGGCCTAACCCGGACTATTCATCGCCCCTGTAGCCACACCCTTTACGGGTGCGCGTAGCCACATTCGGCATGGCGAAGCTTCACCACGAGGACCGCGCAGGCGTAAAGCCTGCGGCTACAGGGTGTCTTACCTGCCTCGCGCTGCCGTGAACAATCCGGGCTAATGAAGCGGTAAGCCGGTGTTCAGCCGCCGGTAGCGGCTCACCGCCAGCGAGAGTTCACAAAAGGGGCAGCGAAGACCGTCCGCTGCCCCTCTCACCTCGTCCGAGAAGGTCTACTCCTGGAAGTCCTTGTCGTCGATGAAGGTGCCGTGCCAGGTGTGAAGCCAGACCTGGCCGGTGTAGCCGTTCACGCTCAGCATCCCGGTGGTCTTGCCGTCCTTTTCGGTGTCCAGGGTGTAGTAGCCGTAGAAGGTCTCAGGATCCTTGGCGGTGGTCCCGGGGAGAGCCTGGGCCAGGTAGTCGTTGGCCGCCTGCACGGCCTGGTCGGGGTTCACCGGCATATCGGCCGTGGGAGCGTTGTTGCCACCCCACCCCCAGCCGAAGCGCCCGCCCATCATCCCTCCGAAGCCGCCCATGTGGCCGTACTTGGTGTTCCACATCATGTTGGGCCCTATCTCGGGGGAAACGGCGCCGCTGTAGGGATCCACCAGCAGCTCGATGGCATTGACCCCGGTGTCCTTCTCCTTGAAGCCGGCGTAGAAGTTGTTGTCGAACTGCATTATCTCGCTGAGCACCAGGCCCTGGTACCCGCTATTCGCCACATACTGGCGGACCGACTGCTCGGCCTGGTCCATGGAGATGGGGTTGCCGCTGGGCTGTCCCTGGTTCCACCAGCCACCCATCATCCCTCCGAAGCCATCACCGAAACCGCCCATCATCCCACCGGGGCCCCAGCCCCCTCGAGGGCCAGCCCCCCAACCTGGACCCGGCGCCTGGGGGTTGTTCCCAGTCTGGCCGCCGAGGCCGTTGTAGCCACCGTAACCGCCACGACCCATCATGCCGCCGGGGCCGTACCCTCCGCCCATCATGCCGCCACGCCCGAAGCCCCAGTCCGGTCCCGCCACCTGGGCGAAGACCGAGCCTGCCGCCAGCGCGACCAGAGCGGCCACTATCGCCACCACGGTTCCCAGTATCGCTATCCGCTTCATGGAGTATCTCCTTCCTACCCAGCGAGCAGGGCCCCTTTCCAAAGCGCCCCGCGTCCTTATCTAGGGAGAATATTATCCTCAGGATGTGAAGATCCCGTGAAGGTGGTGTGCGGAGAGCGTGAAGCCGCTCAGAAATCGTAGGGCAGGGCGCCCTGCCCTGCCGCCCGGCCAACCATCGCCCTCCGGGCGGCAGGGACACAGTGCCCCGCCCTTCGTCGGAATCGAAAGGGGCGGCGTGTGCGCCGCCCCTCATGGACGCTCTTACGCAGGGGCGCACGGCCGTGCGCCCCTACCTCTCCTGTTACTTCTTGTTCCTCAGGTAATCGGTCATGATGGGCGCGATCCTGGGGGCCGCCTCGGGAACCATCGGCGGCATGATCTTCGCCATCACCTTGGGGAGCAGATCCGGCAGCATCTCCTCCATGGCAGGAGGCATGTCCGGGATCATCTCCTTCATCAGGTCGATCACCCTGGGCATCAACTTCGGCAGCATCCCCGGCAGCATGGACGGCATCATGGAGGGCATCATCTTCTCCATGGCCGCCAGGGTGGGCTCCTGGATGACGCCTGGCATCGCCGCGACGCTGTTCATAGCCTTCTGCATCATCCCAGGCATCGCGTCCATCATCTCGGGCATCATCTGCCCCATCATCTCCACCATGCCCTCCACGGTCATGGCGGCAATCGCCTTCTCGAAGACCCCCCACATGTACTGGACGTTGTCCCGGGAGTCGTTCACCTCGTAGCCCAGGGCCTCGGCCACCACATCGGTGAAGTCCAGGATCGGGATGTCCTGGCCATTCTTCTTGGCGCCCACCCGCAACTGCACCTCGCAGCAGGGGCAGGTGGTCAGGATGGCGTCGGCCCCGATCTCCACCCCCTCGGCAACGCGATCGTGGGCAATCCGGTTGGACACTACCGGATCGCTGATCCGGGTGAGGACGCTCCCGCAGCAGAGACCGTTCTCCCGGTTGTGGGCCATATCCTGGTACTCCACGCCCGGGATCGCCTTGATCACGTCCCTGGGGGCCTCGTAGATACCGCCGTGGCGGCCGATGTGACAGGGATCGTGCCAGGTCAGCTTCTGAGGGATCTCCTTCTTGAAGTGGAGCTTACCATCCTTGATCAGGTCGGCCGTTATCTCGCTGATGTGCACGGGCTCCAGGTCGTAGTCGATGCCGAACTGGGGCGCCCAGTGGCGGTAGTAGTGGCTGAAGGCCACCCAGCAGCCGGGGCAGGAGATCACCAGCTTCTTGACGCCGTGGGCCTTCAATTGCTCCACGTTGTGGCGCATCGCCATCTCGAAGTCTTCGACCTTCCCCGCCGTGAGGAAGGGCACTCCGCAGCAAGCCTCATCCTTGGCCAGGTAGGTGAACTTGACCCCACCCTCCTTGAGGATGTGGACGGCGTTCTCGGCTATGTCCGACTCCACGTAGGAGGCGGTGCAGCCGGCCCAGTAGCCGATCTCCGCCTGCTCCTCATAGGTGGCGTCCTTCGGGAACCAGGCGTCCCGATCCTTGCGGTCGGCGGCCCAGATGTTCAGCTCGGACTCGAAGCTAGCCCCCATCATCTCGAATGCAGGGAAGGTCTGGTGGTGCTGCTCGTACACCAGCAGCTTGCGCATGTCATCCCACCGACCCTGGATGGGAATGCTCACCTGGCACACCGCGTCGCACCGCTTGCAGGTGGTGCACTGGAGGAAGTTGTCCACCATCTTCTGGTCGAACTCCACCTTGCCCTGGGCGTACTTCCTCAGGAAGAACCATTTGCCCCTGGGCGAGGCGCTCTCCCAGTACTTGCCGTTGTAGAGGGTGCAGACGTCCCGGCAGTAGCCGCACTGGGCACAGGCGAAGGCATCGAAGGCCAGGTTCTCGGCCAGGTTCTTCTTCATGTGCGGCTTGTCGCCCAGCAGCTTCTCCGCCAGCCCCATGATCGGCTCCGCCACCTTGGCCGCCGCCATAGCCGTCCGGATCAGAACGGGATTGCCGGTATCCGAGAGGATCTTCCCGGGGTTCATCAGATTCTTCGGGTCGTGCAGCTTCTTGTAGGCGGATAGCCGCGATATCTTCTCCTTGCCCAGGGCCGACTCGGCCTGGTCGGTGAAGTAGAGGCCCACCGAGTAGGGGCGACCGCCGTTCCTCTCGATGATGCCCAGCATGGTGAGCGACTTGCTGAAGCCGATCATGTAGGACCCGGTCCGCTCGTCCTCCAGGAGGAAGCAGAGGAGGGTGATCTCGTCGGGACCCACCAGATGGCCCTCGATAGCGATCCCCTGCAGTTTCTCGGAGGCCTCGGCCACCACCTTGGCCAGGCCTGACACCGGCAGGATGCCCTCGCTGGGGACCAGGGAGGGACCCAGTCGCTTCATCCGCATGGGGTAGAAGCGCTCGTCCCACTCGTGCCTGGCCACCTGGTCGGGCTGGATCTCGGCACCGTGGGAGGTGAGGATCTGGGTCAGCCTCTCGGCGACCTGGGCAGACCGGGAAGAGGGGTAGACGAAGGTGACAAGGTGCCGTCCTCGAGGCATCCGCACGGTGTGGTCGGCCGAACCGTGGCCGTTCCCATGGCCGTTGCCGTTCTGGCTGAGGGCCAGCGCCTCCTCCTTGCTCCGCACGAACTCCGCCGTGGAGACGGATACGTGCCACAGGGGAAGCTTCTCGGCCTTGATGGCCGCTAGCGCAGCCGCCAGATCCTCCAGCCTGGCGAAGGCCGCCGCCACGATGTTCTGGTCTTCCAGCGGGCGGGTAAGCAGAGTGGCCTCGACTATCAGTCCGGTGATACCTTCGGCCCGGTTGACCAGATCCAGCTCGCCGCCGGACAGCTTTTTGAGTTCGCCCTCCGGGGTAATGAGGGTTACCGACACCACGTTGTCGCCGATAAAGCCGTACTCGTAGCTACCGATGCCGGCGCCGCCCTCGCCGATCCAGCCGCCAACTGTCGATCCCGGGGCGCTGGTAGGATAGAGCCGCAGCATCAGGCCGTGGCGGATCAACGACTCCTCGAGCCGTGCCCACACCACGCCCGGCTCCACGGTCACGGTGCCGGCGTCGGTATCGACGGCCACGATCCCCTTCATCCAGGACATGTCCACGACGATGCCGCTCTTGGCGGGCACTGCCCCGCCGTACCCGGTGGTAGCGGCTCCTCTGGGAACCAGGGGAACGGAGTGCTCCCTGGAAAGGCGAACGAGGAACTGGACCTCCTCCACGGTGCGGGGCTGAACGACCGCCTCGGGAACGTTATCGATCAGCATCTCCACGGCTTCGGGCAGACTCGCCACGTCGTGGCCGTAGATGAGGCGCTCGGTCTTCTCGAAGGTTACCCGGTCTCCGAAGCGCTTCCTTAGCTCGGCTGCCACCAGTGCTTCCATAGCTCTTGGTTTCTCCCTCTCCGGCTATCCCAGCTATCAAAGAAAACTCGGCCAGAAAACGGCTGCGCGGCGGTCATCGCTGCGCCTGGTGAATGCCAGCCGTCAGCACTCACCCTCGCAAGGGGTACCCTACCCCCCTACGGCATCGCACTTTACGGCACAAACCGGCCTCTGTCAAGCCTTTTGGGCCGAATCTCGCTCCAGGTTTCACGAAATCAGGGGATCCCCCGAGGTAGCGCGCCGCTGAAGCCGTCGGGCTGCCACCGCCACCTTCCCCGTGTCGGGGGTTGGGGGAAAGGGGCCTGCCGTCATATACTGTCCCCATCCAACCACCAGGAGGGAGGCAGACACCGATGCCAGGCAGACGGGCGCTGATCATGCACCCTTCGGACAACGTGGCCACGGCCGTGGAGGAGATCCAACCCGGCGAGGAGGTAGCGATCCCCGTCGGCAAGGAAACCCTTACCCTCCAGGCCATCGAGACCATCCCCTTTGGCTTCAAGATCGCCCTCCAGGATATTCCTCAGGGGGAGATCATCCGGAAGTACGGCGAGGCTATCGGCAAGGCCAGCGCCCCCATCGCCAAGGGGGCCATGATCCACATCCACAACCTGGAGGGCACCCGAGGCCGAGGTGACCTGGAGAGGAGGGCAACCCCATGACCTTTCTCGGATACGTCCGGCCCGACGGCTCCGTGGGCACCCGCAACTACGTCCTGGTGATCCCGCAGGGGATCATCGCCAAGACCATCACCGATTTCGTGGCCGGCACCAGGAGCTTCGTCGGCCCCGACCACGGCTCCGGCCGCACCGCCAACGACCGGGAGACCATCGCCCGGGTGCTCACCGGCCTGGGCCGCAACCCCAACGTCGCCTCGGTGATCCTCCACGCCGCCAGCCCGGGCGTCGGCTACCCGGAACTGCGGGCCGAGCGGTTGGCCGACGAGATCGCCTCCAGCGGCAAGCGGGTTGAGGTGATAGATCCGGCGAAGGACGGCGGGACTTACGGTGCCATCGTGAAGGGGATCCAACTGGCCCGGGAGATGGTGCACGAGGCCTCCAGGCTGCGGCGGGAGCCGGTGGGCGACGAGCACCTCTGCCTCGGGGTGAAGTGCGGCTACTCCGACACCACTTCCGGCCTCGCCGGCAACCCCGCCGTGGGCTACCTGTACGACAAGATCGTAGCGGCGGGCGGCACCGCCCTCTTCGGAGAGACCACGGAGATCATCGGGGCCGAGCAGGCCCTGGCCGGGCGGGCAGCAACCCCGGAGGTGGGCCAGGCCATCCTGGAGGCGGCCCGGGTTCAGGAGGAGAGGGCCAAGGCCACCGGACAGGACATTCGCAGCGTGAACCCGGTCCCCGCCAACATCAAGGGCGGGCTCAGCTCCCTGGAGGAGAAGAGCCTGGGGGCAATCCACAAGGCCGGCACGGCGCCCATCCAGGGGGTCCTGAAGTACGCCGAGCGCCCTTCGAGCAAGGGGCTCCACTTCGTCGACAACTGGATGGGGCACCTCTCCATCTTCGTCGGCTACGCGGCCTCCGGTGCCAACGTCGTCATGTTCCAGTTGGGCGGAGGCGGGGTGGCCGGCCGAAGCCTCCTGGAGGGCTCCCCCTCGGTGGTGGTGCCCTTCCTGTGGGCCACGGCCAACCCAAAAACCTACGCCACGGCCAGGGACAGCATCGACTACTACTCCGGCACCGTAATCGAGGGGAGCGAGACGCCGGAGGAGGCGGGGGAGCGCTTCTACCGCACCGTCATCGACGTCGCCTCGGGCACCCTGGCCAGGAGCGAGACCCTGACCTACGTGGACCCGATCCAGATGTACCTGCAGGAGCCGGTGTTCTAGGGGCTGAAGGGCCGGCAGAGACGCCGGCCCCTACGACGGTCTGAGCGAGACCTGGTCATGATTCCTGCGAGCACTGGCGCCACATCTCGCGTGGCCAACCGGTGGTAGCACCCTTGGGCTGTCGACCCGACCGGATTTGGCCTAGCGCTAGGCCAGGTGATTTATGACCAGGTCTCGTCTAACCATGTAGGGGCCGGCGTCTCTGCCGGCCCTTGCTCCAACGGAAGGAGGCACGCACGTGATCACCCTGGACGTTCAGACCAACGCCCGCCAGGAGATGGTGCGGATAACCCGTCCCCTGGCGCAGGCAGTCCAACAGGCAGGCTGGAAGAACGGCCTCTGCCTGATCTTCGTGCCCCACACCACGGCGGGGATAACCCTCAACGAGAACGCCGACCCGGACGTAGTCCGGGATCTCCTCTACTCCCTGGAACGGCAGGTCCCGACCACAGACCCCAACTACCGCCACTTCGAGGGGAACTCGGCCGCCCACGTCAAGGCCAGCATGATGGGCTTCTCCCTGACGATGATCGTGCAGGACGGCCGGCTGGCCCTGGGCAGGTGGCAGGACATCATCTTCTGCGAGTTCGACGGCCCCCGCCTCCGCCAGGTGATGATAGAATTCGTCCCCACCCAGCAGCCCTAAGCAGCTGGCCCCAGATAGTCTGCACTTCGTCACCCCCGCGAAAGCGGGGGTCCAGGACATCACCGCTCGGAGAGGACCCTGGATGCCCGCCTTCGCGGGCATGACGACGGATTGTGTACACGATCTCAGGCCAGAGGCTTAGGTAGAAGTCGCCGCTAGCCTCGCACCTTCACAGTGTGCCAGCTGGACGTGAATGCCCCCTCATCCGGACATTTAGCAATGCGTTAACACATGGGTAACAATTGCTTAGTAGCCCCAAGGCACAATACTATGCTGTAAGGGGTCACAGGCGACCACCGAATTCGATCACGAGGTAGGCCTTTGAACAGACGTTTCATGATGCTGATGTCCGCCGTTGTGGTGGTCGGACTGGCAGTCGGCGCTTTCGTGGCATCGAAAACCACTCAGTCGGGACCCATCGTTCAGTCGGTAGCATTCGCTCAGGGTGGAGCATCCTCCAGCCAGGGCCAGGGAGGAGGCAGCCGTTTGGGCTCCAATGGCTCCAATCAGGGCAGCGCTGACGGTCAGAGCGCGGGACAGACTCAGGGGCGGGGGGCGGCGCCCCTGTCCGGGTCGGTGACCTCCCGGGACGGTAACACCCTCACCGTGAACACCCAGCAGGGCGACAAGAAGGTGAACATCGCCGGGGCCAAGTTCCAGAAGACGGTAGACGGCACGACGGCTGACCTGAAGGCCGGCGAGACTGTGATAGTGACGGGCCAGCAGGGCTCCGACGGCGTGTTTACGGCCAGCACCATTCAGATTAGACCCGAGAGTCCGGCAGGCGGGCAGGGCGCCGTAGGAGGCTAGAGGGGCCAGGGCCGATGACAATCTCAAGGTCAAGGCCAGGCTCAGGGCCAGGGTCAGGGTCAGGCTCAGGGCCAGAATTCGGGTCAGGGAGCCCGGCCGGTAATGGGCTCCATCTCTTCCGTCGACGGCGACACGGCGACCATCACCACACGACAGGGAGATGAAAAGGTGAAGGTGACCGGAGCCAAGATCGAGAAGACCGTGGACGCCACGGCCGACGACCTGAAGACAGGCGAAAACGTGGTGGTGATGGGACAGCAGGGGTCAGACGGGAGCTACACCGCCAGCACCGTTCAGATAGTGTCGGGCGACTCGTCGCAGGCGGCAAAGCCCACCCCGCAGCCCACCACCCCTGCCAAGGGGTCGTAGGACAGTTGTCCTGCAGTGTGGCGCGAGGGGATGTCGTCGACCGGCAAGATGCCGCCGGCCAGAGAGTATGGTGGTATGATTAATGGAAGGCTACCCCAACTGGGTTGACAGCGGTTGCGGTTGCCTGGTGACTGTCAGCGCGACAATCTTCCTGGCGCTCCTGGCAGCTATTGTCCTGCTGCGGGGCGTCGTTGGCTAAAGTGAGCATTACTTATGTCCAGTGGAACCGTACTTGTTGTGGATGACGAAAAGAACATCGTACAGCTGGCGAGGCTCTACCTGAGCAGCGAGGGCTACGGAGTCGAGGTAGCCTACAACGGTGTTGAAGCGCTGGAGAAGGTTAAGGCCCACCGCCCGAACCTGGTGGTGTTGGACCTGATGATGCCTCAGATGGATGGATGGGAGGTATGCCGCCGGCTTCGCAAGGAAAGCGACATCCCCATCATAATCCTGACCGCCAGAGGCGACGACGTGGACAAGATCATCGGCCTCGAACTGGGAGCCGACGACTACGTCACCAAGCCCTTCAACCCTCGAGAGCTGGTGGCTCGAGTCAAGGCGGTCCTCCGACGCTACCAGGCCTCCGACCAACCAACCCGGAAGCTGGAGGCCGGAGACATACAGATCGACCTGGACCGGCGAGAGGTAACGGTGGGCGGAAAGGAGATCTCGCTGCGAGCCAAGGAGTTCGACCTGCTGGCAGCCTTCGCCAAGCAGCTGGGGGTCGTCTTGGATCGGGAGCGACTGCTCAACACTGTGTGGGGCTACGACTACGTGGGGGACACCAGGACCATAGACGTCCACGTAACCTGGCTCCGGGACAAGATCTCCAGCAGCGAGACCACCAAGATCCAGACCATCTGGGGGGTCGGGTACAAGATGGTGGTCACCGCGAGCGAGGGGAAGGAAGTTGTTCCACAGTCTCAGGGCTAAGCTGGTCGCTTCCTACAGCCTGGTCATACTGCTCTGCCTGCTGCTGGCCGGATCCGCCTTCGTGTACATGCTGCGCGATTACCAGCGGCAGATCAAGCTGAACCAACTGTCGGACCTAGTCGTGCCGATCACCTGGCAGGTCAGGTTATTGGAACGGGCCGGGACCCCGTCCGATCAGATAGCCGCCTTCCTCCAGGACAGGGCGACGGAGATGGACGTCCGCATCCTGCTGGTGGACTCCAGCTCGGGGCAGGTGGTGGCGGACACCAACGGCAACCTGCAGGGTAGCCGGATCCCGCTGACCCAGGCCCCGCCGCCCAAGGACAGTTCCAACAGCGTGTCGGTCACCTTCATCCGCCAGGGGGACCCGGGCTTCGTCTTCATCGTGACCCAGACCCACCCATCCCCCACGGATCGATCTGCGTCCAAGGCATCATCCTACCTTGTCGCCCTGGCGGTGCCCGAGCAGAGCCTCACCTCCAGTTGGTTGGAGTTGGCCCCAAGGCTCTCCTTCGCCGCACTGATATCATTGATCGTGTCCATCGCGGCGGCATTCCTGCTCTCCCGCTCCATCTCCAAACCCATCGCGGCGATAACCCGAGCTTCGGAGGAGATGGCCAAGGGAAACTACGACCAGAACATCCAGGTGCACAGTCGGGACGAGGTGGGCCGCTTGGCCGAGGCCTTCAACTACATGTCCCGCCAGGTGGGCACCTCCCACCGGACCATGCGGGACTTCCTGGCCAACGTGTCCCACGACCTGCGGACCCCTCTCACCTCGGTGCAGGGCTTCTCCCAGGCCATGATGGACGGCACCATCAAGTCGCCGGAGGAGTACGCCGAGGCGGGCCAGATCATCAACGAAGAGGCCGGCCGCATGCGGCGCCTGGTGGAGGATCTGCTGCTGCTATCCAAGATCGAGTCGGGGCAGATGCCCCTGGCACGAGAGACTCTCGATCTGAGGGAACTGCTCCGCACCTGCGTCAAGCGGGCGGGGCCCCAGGCGCAGCAGGAGGGAGTCGCCCTGAAGATGGAGGCCGACCAGCCGGCCCAGGTCATGGGGGACGAAGGCGAGGATGGCCCGCCCATTCTCCAGGCAGATCAGCCGGCCCAGGTCATGGGGGACGAAGGCCGGCTGGAGGAGGTCTTCCGCAACCTGCTGGACAACGCCCTCCGCCACACGCCGCGGGGAGGGGTCGTAACGATCGGGCTGACGCCTGCTCGCTCTGCCAACAACGGCGGACACGGGCGCGAGAAGGGCAGCAGCCAGGCGAACGCCACCAGATTCCGGGTGGCGGTTCACAACACCGGGTCCTACATACCTCCCGAGGACCAGTCCAGGATCTTCGAGCGGTTCTACCAGGTGGACAAGTCCAGGGCCCACAGCGGCGATGGAAGCGGCCTCGGGCTGGCCATCGCCAGCGAGATCGTCCATGCCCACGGTGGAACCATCTCGGTGGAAAGCGACCCGGAAGAGGGTACTACCTTTACCGTAGCCCTTAGCAGTCAACCGTCAGCGGCCAGCCATTAGCCTTTGGCTGACCGCTGATGGCTAAGAGCTAACTCCTCGTGAAAGATTTAACACTGGCCTAACAACTGCCCACCAGAAAACTGCTACTATCGCTCTTTGGATCGTAGGTCCGGTGAGCCACCGGATCCCTAATCCCCACTCTCTGGAGGTAGGCGATGAAGCCCTTGTTGAAGAACTTTGTCCTCGTCTTGATCGCCATGGTCGTGGGGGCCGCCCTGATGCTGGGCTATCAGCGCTATCAGCCGGCTGCTGCCGTGACCACGCCCCTGGTGGCCAGCGCGCAGGCTAGCGCCAGCAAGGCGAGCCTGATGGATGAAGACACCATTGCATCCATCTACGACCGGGTCAGCCCGGCGGTGGTGTACATCACCAGCACCAGCCAGTCGGGAACGCGCACCTCCCCCTTCGGCGGTCTGCCTCAGCTACCCGGGCTGCCTCAGCAGCCTCAGCAGCCCCAGCCGTCCACCGGCACCGGTTCCGGAATCATAATCGACGATCAGGGCCACATCCTCACC
>JAJZQR010000140.1 GCA_021806765.1 Chloroflexota bacterium
GGAGGCTCTGCTGGATCCCAGGGCGAAGCATTCTGCCGCGGCAGAATGCTTCGCCCTGTAGTGAAAGGCGATGGGGCCGGCGTTTACGCCGGCCCCATCGATGTTGCCTGTCGCCCTTTGGAAAGGGTTACGCCTCTGGCTCCGACGATGCGGCTGCGACGGCAGCCACGGGTGCAGCCGCTACCTTGGCCGCGCCTCGCCTGTTCTTCCAGGTGGCATAGACCGGAACCACGATGGCTATCAGGAGCGGGATGGCGGCCAGTTCGATGCCCACTGCCATATCTGCCAGGGTCTGCATTGCCCCCGGAGCGAGGCTCCGCACGAACTGGTCCTTCAGGATCATCTCGCCCGCGACGTAGGCAATGGCGATTGAGCCGACATAGTTGATCCAGGGGAAGCGCTCCATCAACACCGCAACGATGCCACCCGCGAACAGCACGATGGCCATGCTGAGGGCCAGCCCGATGCCGAGCACCGTCATGTTGTCCTTGGAAAGCGCCGCGATGGCCAGGATGTTGTCCAGGCTCATCACCACATCTGCGACGGTGATGATCCACATCGCCTGCACAAGGGAGTTGGCCGCCTTATGCCCTTCCTCGCCGCCCACTTCCTCCATCAGGAGTTTGTAGGCGATCCAGACCAACAGAAGGCCGCCCACGAACTGCAGAGCTGGGATCCGCAACAGATAGGCCGCCACAACGGTGAAGATGATCCTCAGAACCACGGCCGCCACGCCGCCGAAGACTATGGCGAAGAGCCGCTGCTTTCCGTGCAACTTGTGGGCAGCCATCCCGATGACGACGGCGTTGTCGCCACTGAGGACCAGGTTCACCACGATCACGCCGAAGAGGCTGGTCAGAGTGTCGGGGCTGAAGAGATCCATCGCGTCAGTCGATCCTCCAGAAAGAAATCGGCCGCATTGCCGTGCACGGAGATCAGGTGAGGGGTACACCTCTACACAGACGATTATAACGGGCGGCAACAGAAGAAGACAATGGTTGCCTGCTTACAGTCGCGAGACTTACGACCAAAAGGACCCGTTCCCCATCCGACTAACGGGGGATACCGAAAGAGCTGGTTCCTCCGAGTCCATTGGCGAAGTACATGGACCGCTCGACGGCGATAGGGCCATCGGCGGTGACCCTGGTGGATACCTCGACGTCCGGCATCAGATCGTTGACCCTCAGGGTTAGCCTGGAGAGGGGTTTCATGGCCAGGTAGCGGGTATCGGAGGTGCCGTCGTCCTTCATGAAGGTCAGCGCCAGGTTAGCTGCGTGTTGAGCCGGGTTGAGGATCGCGATCTCCTCCGTGAAGGGTGGTTTAGTCGAGCCCTCAGGCAGGTACCACTCCTGAGATAGGATCGGCGTGCCCACTGTGTTGGTGCCGCCCCGACCCCCGGCGAAGTAGGTGGATCGCTCCACCACGATCGGCTGATCGGATTCCACCATGGCCCCCAGTTTCCCTGCGGGCACGGCCTTGTTCAGATAGACGCTGAGGCGGCTCCACGGACGGAGGGCGTAGTAGGCGATCTGGGGGCTGCCGTCCTCCCGCATGTAGGTCACTTTGAGGTTGGCGACGGTGGGGTTCGGGTTCATCGCCAGCAGCCAGCTGTCCAGCCCCTGGCCCACCCTCCCCTCGGCCAGATACCAGACCTTGGATAGTTGGCTGGCCGCCAGCCCACCATTTCCCCCGGCATCGCGGAAGTACATGGTCCGCTCGGCGATGATTGGCTGATCCGAGACGACCATTGTCGAGACCTCGGAATCGGGCATCAGCTGGTTGAGGTAGAGGCTCCGTCGAGAGGTGGGCGGCATCACCAGGTTCATCGTCTTCCGCTGCTCCTCCCCGGTCAGGAAGGTCAGAGTAACGTTGGCCTGGACGCTCTGGGGGTTCTGAAGGAGGACCCAGGTATCGAAATCGCCCCGGGTGCTCCCCTCCGCCATGTACCAGTGAGTTGAAGGAGCTGTGGCCCCGATGGAATCGTGACCGTCGGTGCGGAAGTACATGGCCCGTTCCGCGAATACCGGGGAGTCCGACTCCACTTTCATGGAGACTTCGGCTTTCGGGACTATCGGATTGACGTAGATGGACTTCCGAGAGGAGGGGGCGAGGGCGACCTCCTGGATCTGCCTGGACCCGTCGGTTTTCATGTAGGTGACTCTTGCTGTCGTGGCAGTGGGGTTGGGGTTCTGGAGCAGCAGCCAGAGATCGAAGGGCGGGGATGTGCTCCCTTCCGCGAAGTACCAGGTTGTCCTGGTCTGGCCGGCAGGCGCCTTCGTTGGGGGTGAGACCGGCTGCGAAGGTATGGGAACGGGCGGCGCCGGCGTTAGGGTGGCGGTGGGCAGAGCGGTGGTGCCCAGCTTGGCCGCCAGCACTGCCCTGTAGGCGTTGACCCTCCCCGTCCCGTAGTACTCGTCCCTGCCCGGGACTCCCAGGTCGTCGGCGGTCTCCTGAAGTATGCGCTTGACCTGAGTATTGGTCAGGCTGGGGTTGATCGATCGGACCAGGGCGGCCACGCCCGACACGTGGGGGGCCGCAGCGGAGGTCCCGCTGGCGGAGACGTAGTCGCCGTAGTTGGCGCCTCGCCAGAAGGTGCTCACGATCCCGACGCCCGGCGCGCTGATCCCAATGTAAGGGTGATGCTGCGAGAAGTCGGGCACCTCGTCTTCCTCGTCCGTGGCGGCTACGGCCAGCACCTGGTCGTAGGCTGCCGGGTAGATCGCCGCGTTATCCTGATTCGCCGTGTTGCCGGCAGCCGCCACCAGAACTGCGCCCTTGTCGTAGGCGTAGCGGATGGCCTGGGCCAGCAGTTGGGAGGCCATGGGGTTGCCGAAGCTCATGTTGATCACCCGAGCGCCGTGATCGGCAGCGTAGATGAGGCCCCGGGCGATCACCGAATCGGGGCCAACCCCGTTGGAGTTCAACACCTTGATCGGCATGATCCGTACGCCCCACGCCACCCCGACGATGCCTTCGCCGTTGTTCGATTTCGCGGCGATGACGCCGGCGTTGTGAGTGCCATGGCCGCTGTCGTCCTCGGGATCGGGATCGTCGTTGAGAAAGTCGTAGCCGGCAACCAGTTTCCCTGCCAGGTCGGGATGGGACTCGTCGACGCCGGTATCCAGGACAGCCACGATCAGGTTCGGGTCTCCCGTGGTCAGATCCCAGGCCTGCTCTACCTGGATCCTCCGCATGTCCCACTGGAACTGCTGGTACAACTGGTCGTCAGGAATCCTCATGACGTTCCGCAGGTGGTCTAGCTCGGCCCATTCCACCCCGGGGTTCTCTCGGAGCCGCCGGACCGTTTCCGCCTCCCGCCCGGCAGGGACCTCCAGCCGGAGCACCCCGAGGTTCGCCAGCTCCTCCTTCAGAGCAACCGGATAGTCGAGCCCGAGGGTGCTGGAATCGAGGCGAACACCCTCGACAGCTTTCACCAGCACGACCCTCGGCGCAAACCCCTTCGGCTTCTCGTTTTCGTGGGCTGCCTCGGCCCGCGCCCGGGGCGGTGACCACGGGATCGAGGGTGGCAGGCTCAGGGGGACGAGCCCCAGCAGCAGTGCGGCGGCCAGAAGGGGAAAAAGGGCGGACCGGATGGAGAGCTTCAATCGACCCCCACGGTGCAGGTGAGATCGCGGTGGAAATCCGGCCCATTCTAGCAGAACCGGCCGTCAAGGGGGACACCGTAGGGGCCTATGGGTAGGGCCGACGCATCTTAATTGTCGGCGAGCAGCTGCATCAGGTAGGCTCGGTCCCAACCGGCTTTGAGGCGCCTGGCCTTGACGGAGAGGCGTCGCTTGTCTCGATCCCCCAGTGGCTCCTAACTGTCTCCCCGAACTGGGCTGCTGGGAGAACCTCGCTCATTCCAAAACTCAAACCTGGCCGCAATCCTACCAGCCCTCTCTACACCCCCGCAATAAGATGCGCCGGCCCTAACGATAAAGGCGAGGGATCAAGTCTTGATCTCCCTCGCCTCTCGCGAACCCAAGCTTCCCACAAAGGAGCCGGGGTCAACCCAGGCATCCCCCTGGCGGGAATAAAGCGTTAGGTGCTACCCAACCGCACTCGGTTTTACCTCGCCACTCCGTTATTCACGGTATCCCATTCGGCGTCTCACGACGCCCAGCCTCGCAACCTAACCTCTATTGGCCGGTAATATACACTCCAGGGGTAATTATGTCAATACTATTCCTCCCCACATTTTGGGGGGATTTTCCGAGGATTCTTCGCCCTTGAGTTACCAGTCCAGGGGCAATTCCAGCGGGTTTAACACCCTTTCCCCTAGCGGTTCCAGCTGCACCATCGAGTCCAGCAGGGCGACATCTCTAGCTCCGGATAGGCCCTCCGGATGGTACTCGAACACCGCTGCCTGGAACCTCTGGGTCCATCGGCCGTTCCGCAGCTTCGGCTCCTCCTTTGGATAGCCGAAAGCCTCTGCCCCACCGTGGGTGTCGAAGTACTCCTTGAAGCGAGTTCGGGTGCCATCCGGGGCGTAGTTGGCCACGTAGTGGCCGAGACCCTGGCCGGGCTTGTTGGGGAAGTAGGTGGCCTCGCCCTGGGGTCGATACCTGGGATCCCCCGGATCCACGGGCGGCTCGTAGGTTTCGGGGTAAAAGACATTCCCCAGCAGCCGGCGCTCGATCCGGTACTCGGGGGGGTTATCCGGGTGCCATTCCAGGACCCCTCGCTGGAAGTACTGTACGGTCTGGTTGATGTCGATTGGGTCCGAGCGTACATTGCTGAGGGGCTGTCCCAACACCGCGGTGCCTCCCAGGGCCTGGTAGCGATCCAACCACTCCCCCGAGACCGAGTAGCCGGTTTCTGGAGACTGCCAGACTCGGCTTGGGTCCACCCCGGGCTCCGACCAGTCCTGGCTCGGGGGGCGCCAGCCGGCCGAAAGCCTCTTCTCCTCCACCAGGAGCATCGGGCTGCCACCGATCTGGAACATGTTGGGCGCGCCGGGCACGGTGTTGGCCGTGGCGCCGGCCAGGTCCACGAAGTACTTCCCGTCCCTGGGGGAGATCGGCCTGCTGTGCCCGAACTTGTCCACCAGGGTGGCCGAGGAGGCCCGGATGGGCAGCGCTACCTGGGCCTGGGCCGGCGAAAGGTTCCAGAGCACTGTCACCCAATCGTTCTGCCTCTCCAGCTTCACCGCCTTGACCCTGCCCTGGTGGTAGAGGCGGGCCGACTGCGCCCCGGACATGTAGCGGGTGATCACCTGGTAGGCTTCGTAGCTGGCCCTGGTAGACTCGCCCGGGTCCGACCGAACCAGCCCGTAGGGTTCGGCCCCTGGCCGGCCGAAGTCGTCCTGCATCTTGTAGACGGACACCCTCTCCACCTTGGCCGCCAGGGCAGTGGCGAAAGCCTGGACCAGGTAGGATGCCTGTTCGTCCATGGAGACCCGGAAGGAATCCCGGCCCAACCGTACCCCGGCATCGTCGAAGGGGACGGCGTTGGTCTCGTTGATCCAGATCGGCTTCTCCAGGTTGTATTCGGCCATTATCTTTCGGTAGTAGCGGGGCACGTCGAAGAGATCCTGCGGGTTGCCGTAGAGGTGGAGCGCTGCCACATCGAAGTAGAAACCGTTGGCCCGGGCGGTGGGATCCTGGCTGGCAACCCTCAGGAACCGGCGCAGGTACTGTTCCCGGCCGAACTGCTGGTCCCACCAGTAGGTGAGGCCGGCCAGGATGATGCGGCCGTTGGGATTCACCGACTTGACCGCCTGATAGGCTACCTTTACCAGTTGATAGTAGCTTTCGACGTCACCGCTCCACTGCTGGAGCCCGGTGCTGTTGTTCCAGATGTCGGGCTCGTTCCAGATGATCCAGTTGTCGATCCGGCCCTGGTACTGGGCCGCCAGCTTCCGCATGAACTGGCCCCAGTAGTTGTCGGGGTGGTCGAAGGGCAGATTCAGATTGGGCGGCGGGACTTTGGGGTCGTCCCCGGTCAGCCATCTCGGCGTTCCCAGCACGATGCCCACCACCTGGCGCCCCTCGGCCAGCTCCAGCTGCAGGTCCGACTCGGAGAACCACTGGTTGCCTTTCCAGTCCGATGCCGACTTGGGCTGGTACTGATCCCACCGGAAGATCACCCTCTCCCAGGAGACCCCTGCCTCCCTGGCACGAGTCGCTGCTGTGTAGGCCTCCACGGCTCCGAAGCGCAGCTCCCGGGACGGGGATGGGGCGGATGGGTTCTCGCCGGGGCTGGAGGCGAGGGAATGGGACGGGATGGCGGCAGTCACCAGGAAGAGGATCAGGAGGGAGACTATGGTGGATGGGAACGGGTTACAGCTTCTGCTCACGATCTACAACCCTCTTCTTGAAACGAGTTCGGCGGTGGTGTAGACGGCCGTTGGGGGCAGGGCGCTATCTGCTGGGAGCGCGGGCCGTGACGCTGCGCTCGCTCGCGTCACGCGCCCGCCGCCCATGGCCGGCCTCCAGCCGGTTGCGGGCAAGATGACAGCGCTCCCAGCAGCGATTCCTACGCCACCAGGGGATCCGGCATCACTACCCCCAGCTTCGCGGCGACCTCCCCCAGCTTCAGATAGGTGTCTTCGGGCAGGAGGATGCCCTCCTCGGTTCTCTGCTTCAGGTTGCGTCGCTCTGGCTCGCCGGGCAGCATCACCTCCGAGAATCCCGGTGCCGGCTTCACCCCTTTGATCTGCTTCAGGCGCTCGCCGGCGGCGGCTTCGAACTCCTCCACGGGGCGGAAAGCCGCCACGTTGATCACTACCAGGAGGTTGCCGAAGGAGATGTCCTTGGTGGCTAGCTTCTCGCCGCTCCCCATGTACCCGCCCAGGAGGTCGACGATCACGGATAGGACGTAGCCCTTGTGGCCTGCCATAGGTAGCAGGAAGCCGCCGTTGTAGAAGTCGTCGGCGTCGGTGGTGGGGTTTCCCTCCCTGTCCAGGATGGTGCCCGGGGGGACGGGCTGGTGCTTGGCTCGTGCCACCCGTAGCTTGCCCTCGGCCGTCACCGAGGTAGCCATGTCGGCCACTACCGGGGCCCCGTCGGCAGGGACGCCGAAGGCTATCGGGTTGGTTCCCAGCACCCGACCCGCGCCGCCGAAGGGGGCAACTGGTCCCGAGTTGAAGGTGCCCCCCACCATGAAGGCGACCATCCCCTCCCGAGCTGCCATCTCCGTGTACTCCCCCAACCGGCCAATGTGGTTGCAGCGGACGACGCTGACGGCCGCGACCTGGGCGGAGCGGGCCTTCTCTATGGCGATCCTGGCGGCATGGTGGGCGGTCACCTGGCCGAAGGCCCAGTTGCCGTCCACGACGGCGGTCGTCGGGGTTTCCTTGCTTACCTCAGGGCGCGCCGCCGGCACGCAGGTCCCCTTGTCGATAGCCTCCAGGTAGCTGGGGATTCGCAGCACGCCGTGGGAATCGTGTCCCATCAGGTTGCTGACCACCAGGGAGTGGGCTACGTGCTGGGCGATGTCGGTCGGGGCGCCCACCGCGGCGAAGACGCCGGCGGTGAGTTCTTCGAGTTGTTGCGCTGAGAAGACGGGCATAAATCAATCTCCCAAGGTGTGAGGTGGCCGAATTGAAGGCGACTGTAAGGATAGCCCAGGGGGCTAGCGGAGGACAAGCCGGACGACGCCAAGCGGGAACCCCTGGGGGAACTGGGAGGAACTCCGGGGAACTCCCCAGTTCCCTGAGTTCCCGCCTCCCCAGTGCTCTGTGACCCGTGATATGAGAGGTGTCATCCTGAGCGATGAGGTGTCATCCTGAGCGATAGCGAAGGATCTCCAGCGCGTCACCAGAGATGCTTCGCTCCGCTCAGAGGTTGTGATTCTATTTCGTCGTGTTTCGACAGACCGCAATATATGCCATCGCAAGCATGTCAGAAGTCCCGCATATTGTGGTGCACTGTCTCTCGCACTGGATTTCTTCACAACCTCTCAGCATGACAGTATCCCCCAGTTCAGCCGTCACAGGACACTACGCTTTGCCGGCGGAACCGAAGAGCTGCATGTAATGAGTGGACACGTCCTTGAAAGCGCCCCTGGTCTCCATGATCATGTCGTTGAGCCGGATCTTATCGTACTTCTCGTCCAGGATCCTCTTGACCCGCTTCTTGGCCTCGTCGGCCATGTCGGTGTAGATGTTGATCTTGGCGACGCCGTACGCAATGGACCTCTGCAGCCGTTCGTCGCCGGTGGAGGAGCCACCGTGCAGCACCAGCGGCAGCTTGACGGTGTCGGCGATGGTCGCCAGCAGGTCGTAGTGGATCTTGGGCTCCCCCTTGTACTTCCCATGAGCGGTCCCCACCGCCACGGCCAGGGCGTCGACGCCCGTCTCCTGGACGAAGCGTAGCGCCTCGTCGGGCCTGGTCAGGGCTTCCTCGGTCTTCTCGTACTCAGCCCCCTGGCCCACGTGGCCGATCTCTGCCTCGGCGGTCACTCCCACGGCGTGGGCCGCCTTGACCACGTCCCGGGTGATCGCCACGTTCTTCTCGTAGGGCAGGGCCGAGCCGTCGAACATCACCGAGGTTACCCCGGCTCGAAGGGCGCGGATGCAGGACTCGTAGCTGCGTCCGTGGTCCAGGATCAGCGCTACCGGGATGCTCAGAGGGGTTGCCTGCTCCTTCAGGCAGTTCATGAGGGTCTCGAAGCTGTTCTGGGGGAAAAAGCCTTCGGCGATGGCCACGATGACCGGGGAGCTGTTCTCCACGGCCGCCGCGAGTACGGATTCCGCTGTTTCCAGATTAGGGATGTCGAAGGCGCCTACGGCGTACTTGCGCTGCAGGCCATCCTGCAGCAGTTCGCCCATGGGAACCAGCATTTCGAACTAACCTCCTTAATTGCAGCGAAAGACATAAAGGCATAATGTCATATCCTGCATGCTATACAGGCGGGGAGGCGGTGTCAAGGAGCGCTCTTTGTCCCCGTGCCCGGTTGGTCCGTGGAGTCCACCCAGTCCGGCAGAAGAAGACAAGTGAGGTGGGGGAAGAGACGTGAAGGCCATAAGGAGAACGGCTGTCTTTGCCGACTATTCACATACAGGATTAGCAGGCTGATCATCAGTACTTGACAGAGTATGGTATGATTTTGTTCAGCCGTGGGGCGACTATAGTTTCATGCCCTTCTGGTCGCCGGAAAGGCAGGCCAATGCCCGAGATGGTGGAGAAAGTGGAACAGGGAACCTTCATCACAGATGAGGTTTCCCCTGCCCCAGCCTCTGCTGGGCCGGTGGGGTCGCCACCGGCCCTTCTTAATAGTGGTTCTGCTTCCTCACCGGGGATGGCGGGCGAACGGGCGAGTCCGGAGGCTGCTCGAGGCCAGGGGGCTCAGCTACCCCTGCCGCTGGACATGGACTCGGAACGGGAGCCCCAGCCGCCGGTGCCGGCCAGAGAGAAGCGTCAGCGGCGCTCCAAGGGCTTTGTTCCCGTGACCCGGGACCCGGACGTGGCCCGATCCTACTCCGACAACGTCGCCCTCGATTACGCCATCGCCCGCGGCCTCGCCCAGGCCCTCACCAGCCTGCCTCCCGAGGAGTTGGCCGCCCTCCGAGCCAAGGTGGCCCGGGCTGCTCGTCAGAACGGTAAGTCCGCCTCGTCTCGAGAGTCGCGCTAGCGATCTGCCACCCCTAGCCGCTGGAGGCCTCGGAGGAGAGGGTGGGGGGCAACAGGGCCATGGCCCGGCGCAGGTGCCCGGCCAGGGGCTGGCCGGTCGCCGCCTCGAAGATCCGATCGACCCCTCGGGCGAACCCAGCGCCCATGTGGCAGTAGGCCTCCAGCAGGCTCGGCGCCGCGTAGGACTCGGGGGATTCCAGGTTTCGATGGTGGAACTCCCCTTCCATCAGGCGGGCGAAGTCCGTACGGGGTTGCCCGGTCAGCCTGAGGCCATGCTCCGGGGTGACGCCGCACAGGAGGAGCACGGCGCGAGCCATCCCCAGCGCTTCCGCGGGGTCGAGAACGCACCCGCTGGAAAAGACCTCCCGGATGGTAACCTCTCTCGCGGGGCCGCAATCGGTGGCCCACGCCAGCAGTTCCGCCACCTGCGGAGGAACCTCCGGCTTGGAGCGGAGGTAGGAGGCGATTAACGCCTCTAGCCTCTCATGAGCGGTCGCCCCGGGATGGTAGTAGACTCTCAAGATGCGCTCCCAGGGATGGCAGTGGGGTGGATCGGCGAAGACGACCTACAGTCTACCAAATCCTGCGGCCCTCCAACAATCCACTTTCTAGAAGATTCCGGCCATCAACTTTCGGCCATCACCCGTCAGCCTCTCCCGGATCCAAGAAGTGCAAGACGAAGACCAGCCATTGGCCTATCCTGCCAGTCCCTTGCGGCCGGAGTGCGGCCGGGCTATCATTCGCGAGCTTGGAGAATCGAAATGCCCTTCCCAGGTGATCATATGCCTCTCGATCCCGACACGATACGCCAAATTGCGGAAAACACCCAGGTGCTGCGGGCCCCGCGCCAGTCGCTGGCCACCTTCGGCACCACCGCCATCTCCTACTATCTGGTCACGGAGCCGATCTATGGGGAGCTACTGGGGGAGACCCGGGAGACCGTGGTGCGCCACGGGCGGGTCACCGCCGAGCGACCCCAGATCGTCACCCCCTTCTATCTGTTGAGACTGTTCCATGGCTTCGAGCACGGCGAGGATTTCGCCCAGCACCTGCTGGAGGCCTACGGGGCCAACTCGCCGGGTCTGATGTACTCCTACCGGAACGAGTTGGAGGACACCAGCATCGTCTCCGACCCGGTCTCGGCCGTGGCCCAACGGCTGGCCGACGACCTGGAGCGGCAGGGTGAGGGAATGGCGGCGGTCATTCAAGGGGTGGATCACCTGTGGGATGTCTCTCTGATGAAGTTCATCTTCGATCTGACCATCTCTTCCCTGGGCCAGAACGTGGCGGATCTGGCCCACAGCGGGCTGCTGGGCATGGAGGGCGGCCTCCCCCGGGCTGCCCGGGCCCGGATCGAGGAGATGTTCGCGGGAGTGGCTCGGGGCCAGATGAACCCCACGGAGTTGAAGGCCGAGCTGGACCGCTGGGGCATCTTCAAGGAGTACGAGGACCGCTTCCTGATGAGCGCCCTTCAGTGGAAGCGGCTTCACGGCTGAAGCCCGGAGCATCGTTCGCGCCGCGGTAGACGGAAACCACCGCGGCATCCTCACCGCGTCGATATCCCTCGGATTGCGCGGCATTCCCCGAAAGCCCCGTCCCTCGACCATCGAGGCCGATATCTCCGTCGAGGACCTGTGGAAGAGAGTAAGCAAACAGAAGGGAGGATCGGAGACCGTCCGGTCCTCCCTCTGCGTTGGCCCTCAGTGGCTACTCCGCCGAGCGCCTCGGCACCAGCCCGCAGCCGGAGGCTAGCAGGCCGGCCGCGACTGGCAGCAGGGCCATCACACTTTGTCACATCGGCGACCTTGACCGCCACCAAATGCAAGTGTATACTTCGCGGTATGCGAAGCGCAGCATGCGAAGCGCACATTGCGAAGTCTATTTCGGGGGGTGGCGAGCGATGGAGAATCCGTTCCGGTACGGTGCGGCAGTCAGTGCTCCGTACTTCGTGGGCCGGGAGCAGGAGATGGCCGAGCTGGAGATCGACCTGAGAAGCGGCCAGAACGTCGTCATCATCTCCCCACGACGCTACGGCAAAACGTCCCTAGTGCTCGCTGTGGCCGAACGGCTGCGCAGACATGGGGTGTCCGTGGCCTATCTTGACCTAATGCCATGCTCTAGCAAGGAGCTGCTGGCCGACAAACTGGCAACCGCCTTGTACAGCGAGTTAGTAGGGTTCAAGGATCGGGCGTTCCACCGAGTGCAGGAGTTCTTTGGCGGAGTCTCGCTACGCCCTACGGTCACAATCAGCCCCGATGGTACCCCAAGTGTCGAACTCGGAGCGGGGGAGCGCAGCCGGGATGTGGACGCCACTCTGACGCGGCTGCTGGAGTTGCCGCAGAAGATCGCTAATGATGGGGAGAAGAAGCTCGTCGTGGTGCTGGACGAGTTCCAGGAAGCGCCGGCCATAGACCCGCACCTGCCGGCCCTGATCCGCTCGGTGTGGCAGATGCAGCAAAACGTCTCCCATGTGTTTCTGGGTTCCAAGCGGCACATGATGCAGCGGCTCTTTACTGATGAAAACGAGCCCATGTACCGTATGGCCAAACCAATGATCCTGGACCGCATTGGTGCCGATGTATTCGCAGGCTACATCCGGGACAGGTTTGCCGCCACGGGACAGCAGATCACCGAAGCTGCCGTGGGCCGGATCCTGGAGATCACCGGCTGCCATCCCCACGATACTCAGGAACTAGCGTCCTTCGCCTGGGGGCTCGCCGTCGCCGAACGGGCTGTCACCACACCGGAACTGGTGGATCGTGCGCTGGACAGGGTGCTAAAGGCGGAAAACGCCCGGTACACTGAGATATGGAGCCGGCTGACACCCCATCAGCGGCTGGTGCTGGGAGCGCTGGTAGCCAGTGGAGGAGCATCGGCGATCTACTCCGAGAGCTACCGACGGCAGCATCGGCTGGGAGCAACGAGCTCGGTTAGCCGATCTCTCAAGGCATTGCTCAAAGACGACCTGGTGGAAGAAATGTTGCCAGGCGAGTACAGGGTCCCAGATACCTACCTACGTGCCTGGCTTGCTCGGTTGACCGCTACCAGCACCGCGCTCACTACGCAGACCAGCGACACTATCACCGTTGCGGAGATGGTGGCCGTAGAGATCGAGCCCCTATCCGAGTAGGCCGCGGAGTGGGGGCTGCGACTGCGACGGATATTCTGCTAGCCTTCCGCGGAGTTTGGATCCCCCGCCCACTCCTGCACGGCTCGCGCGCGCGATAGCGGCCGGCGCCGGCGAGTACCGCTGCACCACCGCTCCCTGACAGCACCCAGAACCACGAAGACCACTGGATCAGTCCTGCGGTCTTCGCTTACCGACCCCGCTCAACCAATCTGTGCTCTTGCGTGAACCCTGTCGCTAAGTTGGACAAATCTGTGACTTCTCAATAGGACGTGGGTAGAAGTTACGAGTTGATCCAGGACAGACTGAGCCGCATGGTGGCGGCCCGTTCGGTCAGAAGGATATCCAGACGCGGGATAAGATTGGTGCCAAGGATACGATCGTGGACGTAGTCGTAGAAGCTCACCCCCAACTTCCTGGTGGTTTCCGCCAGACTCATGAAGGTATCCCACGCCTTCGTCCCATCCGATGTTCGGGGGCCGAAGCTCACGTCCCGCTTGCGCACCCTCACCCTGGCTCCCAGTTCGGCGGGGTTGTTGTGCAGCGCAACCTCGGGATGCT